>JBBQHE010000038.1:0-24861 GCA_038323655.1 Acetobacterales bacterium
CCACTCCCCCCCCCGGTTCAGGGCCGGTATCCGAACCCCAGTGCGGGTGTCGTGCGTGTCTCGATCCAGACGGCCTTGCTGGTGGTGTAGGCGGCCAGTGCTTCGATGCCGGAGGATCGTCCGTGGCCGGAGGCGCCGAAGCCGCCGAAGGGCACAGCGACATGGATGTTGCGGTAGCCGTTGATCCAGACGGTGCCGGCACGCAGCCCGGCGGCGACGCGGTGGGCGCGGCCGAGGTTCTCCGTCCAGACCGCGCCGGCCAGGCCGTAGCGTGTGGCGCGGGCGAGGTGCAGCGCCCCGGCCTCGTCGGCGAAGGGCTGCGCGACCACCACCGGGCCGAAGATCTCTTCCAGCAGGGCCGGCGAGTCGGGGGCCAGGCCTGACAGGATGGTCGGCGGCACCCAAAAGCCGGGGCCGGCGGGGCAGGGGGCGGCGCGGGCCGTGCCGCCGGCGGTGGCCAGCATCGCCTGGACATGGGCGTATTGGCGCGGGGTGCAGACCGGGCCCATTTCGGTCGCGGGATCCAGCGGGTCGCCCAGGCGGATGCGCGCCATGGCTTCGGCCAGCAGGTCGAGGAAGCGGTCATGGAGGCTGTCCTGCAGCAGCAGGCGCGACCCGGCGACGCAGGACTGGCCGGCGCCGGCGAAAATCGCCTGCTGGGCGCCTTGCACGGCGGCCGGCAGGTCGGCGTCGGCGAAGACGATGTTGGCGCTCTTGCCGCCGAGTTCCAGTGTCAGCGGGATGCCGCGCGCGGCGCAGGCGGCGGCGACCGCAGCGCCCCCGGCATGGCCGCCGACGAAGGTGGCGCAGGCGGTCTGGGGGGCTGCGACCAGCGCGGCCCCGGCGACGGCCCCGGTGCCGGCGACCACCTGCAGCGCACCTGGCGGCAACCCGGCCTCGGTCGCCAGGCGGCCCAGCAGCAGGCTGGTGAAGGGGGCGGATTCGGACGGCTTCAGCACCACGGCATTGCCCGCCGCCAGGGCCGGAAAGGCGTTCCAGCCGGCGGTGAACAGCGGCGCGTTCCAGGGGGTGATGGCGACGACCACGCCATAAGGTTCGCGCGTGACCTGCACGGTATGGCCCGAGGGCACGGGGGTGATGCGGCCTTCGATCTTGTCGCACCAGCCGGCCCAATATTCGGCCATCTCGGCCACCCGGCCGGCTTCGGCGCGGCAGTCGCGCAGCGGCTTGCCGGTCACCGCGCATTCCAGCCGGGCCAGGGGGTCGGCCATCGCCCGCACCGCCTGGCCCAGCGCCCAGAGGCGCCGGCCGCGTTCCGCCCCGCCCATGGCCCACCAGGCGGCCTGGCCGCGCGCAGCACCCGCGACCGCGGCGGCGGCAAGGCTTGGCCCGGCGGTCGCGTAGCCCAGCAGCGACGCCCCGGTGGCGGCATCGGTCAGCGCCATGACCGCGTCATCGCCGGGCACCGCCGCGCCGTCGATCCAGGCGGCGGGCACGCCGCCCAGGTGTTCGGCCAGCAGCATTGTTGCCACCTCGGCCGCGGTCATGCGCCAAAGACCTGGGCGGGGACGTGGTTGAAGTCGGCGTCGTCGGGGGCGGCTGCCGCGGCCCAGGCGGCGCCGGCGCGGGCGCAGAGGTCGAGCGGTGCTGCCACGGTCGCGGCCAGTTCCATGGCCAGGCTTATGTCCTTGCGCATCAGCCCGGCGGAAAAGCCCGAGTCGAAGGTGCCGCTGGCGATCCAGCGCGGCCAGTTCACCTCGGTCGCGGCCGAGCGGCCGGAGGCTGCGTTGATCACCGGCAGCAGCGCTTCGGGCGGGACGCCGGCGCGGGCGCCGAGGCGCAGGGCTTCGGCCGCAGCGACCAGGTGGGTCGCCACCAGCAGGTTGTTCACCAGCTTGGCGATCTGGCCGGCCCCGGTGTCGCCGACGTGCAGGATGCGGGCCGCGATCAGCGACAGTGCCGGGCGCACCGCACCCAGCGCCGCCCTGTCGCCGCCGACCATCATGGCCAGGGTGCCTGCGGCGGCGCCGGCCGCCCCGCCGCTGACCGGTGTGTCGAGGTAGGCGACGCCGGCTGTGGCGCAGTCGGCGCAGAACCGCCGGGCGGCCATCGGGTCGATGGTCGAGGTATCGGCGATCACGGCACCCCGCGGCAGCACCGGCAGCAGCCCGGCCAGCACCGAGGCCACGGCCCGGTCGTCGGGCAGGGAGAGGATGACCAATGGCGCTGCGGCATCGGCCAGGCTTTGCACCGGCTGGCCGCCCGCGGCCGCGGCCAGGGCGCGCCGGGCCGGGTCGCGGTCAAACACCCGCGGTGGATGGCCCTCGGCTGCCAGCCTTCCGGCCATGGGCAGGCCCATGTTGCCCAGGCCGATCAGTCCGATCATGCGCGTCATCCTTCATTGTGCGGCCAGGGTGGCGGCGTGCGGGGCGGGCGGCAATCCTTCCCCCCGCGGCCTGGCCGTGCCATGCGGCGCCATGCCCGTCGCCGCCCTGATTGCCCGCATCGCCCCGCGCCATGCGGCCCTGCTGACCCAGATGTTCCGCTTCGGCGTGGTGGGCGCCTTGGGCTTCGTGGTCGATACGGCGGTGCTCTATGGCAGTTTCGCGCTCGGCTTCGGCCTGTATGGCGGGCGGGTCGTCTCCTACGTGGCGGCGGCCAGTTTTACCTGGGCGGTCAATCGGGCCTGGACCTTTTCCGACCGGGGGCAGGGGGCGCCGGTGGCGCGGCAATGGGCGCTGTTCGTGGTGGTGAACCTGGGCGGCTTCGTACTGAACTACGGCACCTATGCCGCCATGGTCGCCTGGTGGCCGCTGGCCGCGGACTGGCCGGTGCTGGGGGTGGCGGGCGGGGCGATCGCCGGCATGGGGTGCAATTTCCTGCTCTCCCGCGCGCTGGTGTTTCGTCCAGCCCCGCCTTGATGTGGGGCCCTGATCCGGCTGCCTTGATCTCGCCATCCGCACCGGCCAGAAGCCGCAGCATGTCCGATCAACCCCGCGTCGCCGTCCTGGTCCCCTGCTACAACGAGGAAGTGGCCATCCCGCTGGTGGTCGCCGCCTTCCGCGCCGCCCTGCCGGATGCAGCGATCCATGTCTATGACAACAACAGCCGCGACGGCACCGCGGCCGCCGCCCGCGCGGCCGGCGCGATCGTCCGCAGCGAGACGCAGCAGGGCAAGGGCAACGTCATCCGGCGCATGTTCGCCGACGTCGAGGCCGATGTGTACCTGCTGGTCGATGGCGACAACACCTACGACGCCTCCACCGCGCGTGAGATGGTGCGGCTGCTGGTCGAGGAACGGCTGGACATGGTCACCGGCGTCCGGGTGACCGAGGCCGCGAAGCAGGGTGCGGCCTATCGCCCCGGCCATGTGCTGGGCAACCTCGTGCTGACCGGCATGGTGCGGACGGTCTTCGGCGACCGGATTTCCGACATGCTGTCGGGCTACCGCGCTTTTTCCCGCCGCTTCGTCAAATCCTTCCCCGCCCTGGCCGAGGGGTTCGAGACCGAGACGGAGTTCACCGTCCATGCCCTGGAACTGCGCCTGCCGGTCGGCGAGGTGCGCGGGCGCTACAGCGAGCGGCCGCCGGGGTCGGTGTCCAAGCTGTCCACCTTTCGTGATGGCTGGCGCATCCTGCGGACCATCATCGGCCTGGTGAAGCGGGAACGGCCGATGGCCTTCTTCGGCGCCGGGGCGGGCTTGCTGGCCTTGGTCAGCCTGGTGCTGTTCCTGCCGGTGCTGATGACCTACCTCGATACCGGGCTGGTGCCGCGGCTGCCGACGCTGGTCGCGGTGATCGGGCTGTGGATCCTGGCCAGCCTGTCGCTGGTCTGCGGGCTGATCCTCGGCACCGTTACCCGCGGGCGGCGGGAGATGAAGCGCCTGGCCTATCTGGCGGTGCCGCCGCTGCCCTGACGGCGCCATAGGCCCGTCGGGCGCGGCCATGGGCGATCCGCCGGTACCCGGCGGCGTTGTGATGGCGTTGACAACAGTCGTGCTATGACAATCGGGCGTTGCATGCGCGGTGGGGGCGGGGTTCATGATATGACCCTGTTCACACATGCGTGAGAGACGGCGTGTGAAGCTACGGGATGCTGCCTTGTCCTCGACGGTCTGCCTGCAATGGATGCCATGACGCCATGACCCAGACGCTGCGTGCCAGGACGGCCGCCGGTTCGGCCGGCTGCCCCCACCCCTCCGCCGGCCACCGCTGATGGCCGTCGCCCCCCGCCACATGCCGCCGGAGCGCTCGCCGCTGACCCCGCTGAGCCGGGCCGTCGCCGCCTGCCGCCGGCAGTTCTGGACCGTGGGCGTGTTCAGCGGCGTGGTGAACCTGCTGCAGCTGACCGTCAGCCTGTACATGATGCAGGTCTTCGACCGGGTGCTCGCCTCCCGCAGCATGGACACGCTGTATTTCCTGACCGCCATCGCGATTCTGGCGATCGGCGTGCTGGCGCTGCTGGAGGCCGTGCGCAGCCTGATCATGCAGCGGGTCGCGGGCTGGATCGAGCAGCGCGTGGCGCCGGAGTCCTTCTCCCGCGCGATCGAGGCGCAGCTGCGCGGCCGGCCCTACCGCATGGAAGCCCTGCGGGATCTCGCGATCTGCCGCGGCTGGCTTGGCTCGCCCGGGGCCTTGGCGCTGTATGACGTGCCCTGGGTGCCGGTGTACCTGGCCGTGATCTTCCTGCTGCACCCGGTGATGGGCTGGATTGCCCTGGCCGGGGCCGGGTTGCTCTTCGCGCTGACTATCGTGAACGAAATCGTCACCTCCAACCTGCTGCGCCAGGCCAATACGGCGGCCATCGCGAGCCAGCGCCGGGCGGACGCCATCGGCCGCAACGCCGAGGTGATCGACAGCATGGGCATGGGCCCCGCGGTGATGCGCCGCTGGCGGGAAGCCGTGGCCGAAGCGGTCCCGCCACAGTCGCTGGCCGCCGACCGGGCGGCGATGCTGATGGCGGTGACCAAGTTCATCCGCCTCGCGGTGCAGATCGGCATCCTCGGTGTCGGCGCCTACCTTGTGCTGATGCAGGAACTGACCTCCGGCGCCTCCATCGCGGGTTCCATCATCATGGGCCGCGCGCTGGCCCCGGTGGAGCAGTTGATCGGCGGCTGGAAGGGGCTGATTTCGGCCCGCCAGTCGTTCCGCCGCCTGTCGCTTTTCATGGCATCGCCCCGGCTTCGGCCCGAAGGGCTGCCGCTGCCGGCGCCGACCGGGGCGCTGACGGTCGAACGCGTCAGCTTCGGCCTGCCGGGCATGGCCATGCCGATCATCAAGGGCGTGGCCTTCAGCCTGGAGGCGGGGGAATCGCTCGCCATCATCGGCCCTTCTGCGGCCGGCAAGACCACGCTGATCCGCATGCTGATCGGCGTGACCGCCCCCACCACGGGCAGCGTCCGGCTGGACGGCGCCGATGTGCACACCTGGCTGCGCGAGGATTTCGGCCGCCACATCGGCTACCTGCCGCAGGATGTCGAGCTGTTCGACGGCACGGTCTTCCGCAACATCGCCCGCATGGGCGAAGCCACGCCCGACGACGTCTATGCCGCCGCCATCCTGGCCGGCTGCCATGAGATGATCCTGCGCCTGCCCGAGGGCTACGACACCGAGATCGGCGAGGGCGGGCAGCACCTGTCGGGCGGCCAGCGGCAATTGATCGGCCTGGCGCGCGCCCTGTTCGGCGCGCCGAAGTTCATCGTGCTGGACGAACCCAACAGCAACCTGGACGGCGATGCCGAGGCGCGGCTGGTCGCAGCACTCGACCGGCTGAAGGAAAAGGGCACGACCGTCGTGCTGGTCAGCCACCGCCCGACCCTGGTGCAGAGGATGGACCGGGTGCTGCTGCTGAAGGACGGCGCGGTCGAGATGTTCGGCCCGCGCGCCGATGTGCTGAAGAAGCTGATGACCGCGCCACGCGTCGCCAACGAGCCCACCACCCGCCTGCCGCCCGCCGCCGCTGGCCAGGGAGCCGCCTCATGAACGCCGTCGCCGAACGCGCCGAACGCCTGCCGGCACTGGTCCGCCCGTTGCCGCCGGACATCGTGCTGGACACGCCGGCCCCGCGCACCCGGGCGGCCAGCCTGTTCGGCATGGCCGTGATCATCGCCTTCTTCGGCGGCTTCGCCGCCTGGTCCAGCCTGGCCCCCCTGGCCGAGGCCGCCATCGCCCCGGGCGTGATCAAGAGCGAATTCAGCCGCAGCACCATCCAGCATCTCGAAGGCGGCATTGTCCGCGAAATCCTGGTGCACGACGGCGACCGCGTGCAGCAGGGCCAGGTGCTGATCCGGCTGGACGATGCGCAGTCGGCAGCGACCCTGGAGACGACCCGCGCCACCCGCTGGTCGCTGCTGGCGCAGGATGCGCGGGCGCGGGCGGAACTGGCCGGGGGCTCGGCGATCGCCTTCCCCGCCGACCTGCTGGCCGCGACCGACGCCCGGGCGATGGAGGCCCTGGCGGGGCAGCGGGCGCTGTTCGAGGCGCGCCGCGCGTCGCTGTTCAGCCAGACCGAAGTCTTCGAATCCCGCATCGCCCAGCAGGCCTCGGTACGCGTTGCCGCGGCCTCCCAGGTGCTGTCGGCCGAAACCCAGCTGCGGTCCTACCGCCAGGAGGAGCGCGACATCGCCCCCCTGGTCACCTCGGGTCTGATCCAGCGGCCGCGGCTGCTGCAGATCCAGCGCAGCGCCACCGAACAGGAACAGCGCATCACCAGCGCCCAGGCCGATATCGAGCGCGCGGCCGGCGCCATCGCCGAGGCACGCAACCAGATCCGCCAGACCCAGGACCAGCGGATGCAGGAAGTCGCGACCGAGATGCGCGACGTCCGCATCCGGCTGAACGAGGCCGAGGAGCGGCTGCGCGCAGCGCAGGACATTTCGACCCGCCGCGAGATCGTGGCGCCCGAGGACGGCACCATCATCGGGCTGAAAGTCTACAACATCGGCGCTGTGGTCCGCCCGGGTGAGCCGGTGATGGAGCTGGTGCCGGCGCGCGACCGGCTGGTCGCCGAGGTGAACCTGAGCCCGACCGACATCGACGTGGTCTATCCCGGCCTGCAGGCCGAGGTGCGGCTGCCCGGCTTCAAGCAGCGCCTGGTGCCCTATCTGCACGGGCATGTGACCTTCGTGGCGCCGGACGCAGTCTTCGACGAACGCAGCCGCGCCTATCATTACCGTGTGCTGGTCATGATCGACGAGGAACAGCTGCGCGCGCTGCCCGGTGTCACCCTGGTGCCGGGCATGCCGGTGGAGGCGCAGATCCAGACTGGCGAGCGCTCCTTCCTGCGTTACATGGTGCAGCCGGTGCTCGACAGTTTCCACCGCGCTTTCCGCGAACAGTAGGACCCACCCGCCCGATGCCCAATGCCGCCAACCTGCCCAGTCTTTTCGTCGATGGTGTCGTGGACGCCCATGTGGTGCACGGTGTTGCGCGCATCACGCTCGGCCAGGCCGGCGGCGACGGCAAGCCGGTGCCCGCCGGGCTGCTGATCGTGCCGGTGGCGCAATTGCCGGTGCTGGCGAACGGGCTGCTGGCGCTGCTGCGCCAGATCGAGGCGCAGATGAAGGAAACCCCGGCTGCGGCCCCCGCGGCGGTGCCGGCGACGGCCGACGGGGCCTTCCGCTTCAGCGGCTGACAGGCCGCCCCCGCGCGCGCAGGCTGCGCGGATCGGGCTTGTTGCGCCGGCGGCGCGGCTGATCTTCGCGCGGCCGGCACCGCTTGCGCGAAAGGGCTGCTCTGCTGGATAACACCGCCTCCCTGCCTGGAGGTTCCCCGATGCATCGCCGCAGCCTTGTCACCGGCACCGCCGCCGTCGCCGCCGCCGCCAGCCTGCCGCGCATCGCCACGGCCCAGCCTGCCCCGTCGCCTGCCCCGTCGCCCGCCGTGTCGCAGCCGGCCAGGGTGCTAAAGTTCATCCCGCAGGCCGACCTCGCGGTGCTCGACCCCATCGTGACCACCGCCTATGTCACGCGGCACCACGCCTTCCTCGTCTATGATACGCTCTATGGCATCGACGCCGACTATGTGCCGCGGCCCCAGATGGCCGAGGGCCACACGATCGAGGACGACGGCAAGCGCGTCATCATCAAGCTGCGCGAAGGCCTGCTGTTCCATGATGGCGAGCCGGTGCGGGCGCGCGATTGCGTGGCCTCGATCCGCCGCTGGGCCGCGCGCGATGGCCTCGGCCAGGTGCTGCTGAGCCTGACGGATGAGATGGCCGCGACCGACGACCGCACCATCACCATCCGCCTCAAGCGGCCCTTCCCGTTGCTGTTCGACGCGCTGGCCAAGCCCTCGACGCCGGTCTGCTTCATCATGCCCGAGCGCCTGGCGAGCACCGACCCCGCGGTGCCCCTGCGCGAAGTGATGGGCAGCGGCCCCTTCCGCTTCGTGGCCGCCGAGCGCGTGCCCGGCAGCCGCGTGGTCTATGAGCGTTTCGCCCGCTACGTGCCGCGGCCAGAGGGCACGGCCGCCTGGACCTCCGGCCCCAAGCGGGCGAATTTCGACCGCGTGGAATGGCATGTCATTCCGGATGCCGCGACCGCCGCCAATGCGTTGCAGAATGGCGAGATGGACTGGTGGGAACAGCCGACCGCCGACCTGCAGCCTGTGCTGCGCCGCAACCGCAACGTGGTGATGGAAATCCCCGACCCGACCGGACTGATGGGGCTGTGCCGGTTCAACCAACTCTACCCGCCCTTCGACAAGCCGGCGGTCCGTCGGGCACTGCTGGGCGCGGTGAACCAGGCCGACTACATGACGGCGGTGATCGGCACCGACCGCAGCCTGTTCCGCGACGGCGTCGGCTATTTCCCACCAGGCACGCCGATGGCCAGCGACGCAGGGCTGGGCGCCCTGACGGCGACGCCCGACATGGAGAAGGTCAAGCGGGACCTCGCCGCCGCCGGCTACAACGGCGAACGCATCACGCTGATCGCGGCCTCGGACTTTCCGTCGCTGTCGGCACTGGCGCAGGTCGGCAACGACATGTTCCGCCGGGCGGGGATGAACGTGGAATTCGTCTCGACCGACTGGGGGACCGTCGTGCAGCGGCGGGCGAGCCAGGAGGCACCTGAGCGCGGCGGCTGGAGCGTGTTCTTCACCTTCTTCGCCGGCGTGGACATGTTCAATCCCGCGGTCCATCAGTCGCTGCGCGGCACCGGCCGCCAGGCCTGGTTCGGCTGGCCGACCGCGCCGGAGTTGGAGCGTCTGCGCGGGCAGTGGCTGGAGGCGCCGGATCTGGCGGCCCAGAAGGCCGTGGCGGCCCAGGTGCAGACCCAGGCCTTCCAGGACGTGCCCTACCTGCCGCTCGGGCAGTATTTCCAGGCGACCGCCTATCGCCGCGGCATGACCGGCGTGCTGAAGGGGCTGCCGCTGTTCTGGAACGTCGCGCGGGGCTGAATCGCTGCTTGCCGTGCGGGGCGGGGCCTGTTTTCCTCCTGCCCGGAATTGGCCGGAGGCGATGATGAAGCGCAGGGATGTTTTCAAGGCGGCGGCGGCGGGTGCGGTGGCGCCCGCCTTCGCGATCGCCCAGCCGGCGCAGAACCGCGTGCTGAAAATGGTTCCGCAGGCGAACCTGACCAGCCTGGACCCGATCTGGACCACGGCCAACATCACCCGCAACCACGGCTACATGGTCTTCGACACGCTGTACGGGATGGACGCGCAGTTCCGCCCGCAGCCGCAGATGGCCGCGGGGCATGTGGTCGAGGATGGCGGGCGGTCGGTCACCATCACCCTGCGCGACGGCCTTCGCTTTCATGATGGCGAGGCGGTGCGCGCGATCGACTGCACGACCAGCCTCGGGCGCTGGATGAAGCGCAGCCCGTCGGGGCAGAAACTGGAAACCTTCGTCGAGGCGCTGGAGGCGCTGGATGACAAGCGCATCCGGTTCCGCCTGAAGCAGCCCTTTCCGCTGCTGTTGACGGCGCTCGCGCAGGTCTCCAACAGCCCGCCCTTCATCATGCCCGAGCGGCTGGCACGGACCGATCCGTTCCAGCAGGTGCGCGAGGTCATGGGCAGCGGGCCCTACCGCTTCCTGGCCAGCGAGTTCAATTCCGGCAGCCTGGTCGCCTATGCCCGCAACGCGGCCTACGTGCCGCAGCCGAATGGGCCGACCAGCCTGACGGCAGGCCCCAAGATCGTGCATTTCGACCGGGTGGAGTTGAACATCATCGTCGATGCCGCGACCGCGGCGGCGGCGTTGCAGACCGGCGAGGTCGATTGGTATGAACAGCCGCCGCCGGAAATCCAGACCCTGCTGCGGCGCAACCGCAACGTGCGGATCGATCCGATCGACCCGCTGCCGCTGACCGGCATCCTGCGGTTCAACCATCTGCACGCGCCGTTCAACGACAAGAAACTGCGCCAGGCGATGCTGCCGGCGATCGACCAGTCCGACTTCATGAGCGCAATCGTCGGCCCCGATCCCGCGCTCTACCAGACCGGTGTGGGCATGTTCACGCCCGGTACGCCGCTGGCCAATGACGCGGGGCTGGCGCCGCTGATGGGGCCGCGCAGCGTCGACCGGGCGCGCGTGATGTTGCGCGACGCGGGCTACACCAACCAGCCGATGCGGCTGATCGGGCCGACCGATATCCTCGCACCCTCGGCGATGTCGCAGGTCGGCGCCGATCTCGTGAAGCGGCTCGGCATGAACGCCGATGCGGCGTTTTCCGACTGGGGCACCGTGGTGCAGCGGCGCACGTCGCGTGAGCCGGTTTCGGCCGGCGGCTGGAGCATGCTGTTCACCTCCTTCTCGTCCTTCGACTTCGTCGATCCCTCGGCGCATTTCCCGCTGCGCGGCAACGGGCTGAACTCCTGGCCCGGCTGGCCGACGATGCCGCGGCTGGAGGAATTGCGCGACGCCTGGTTCCTCGCGCCGGACCTGGCCGCCCAGCAGGCGATCGCGCGGGAATTGCAGACCGTGGCGATGGACGAACTGCCGTATATCCCGGTCGGCGCCTATACGTCGCTGACGGCGACGCGCAGCAACCTCGTGGACCGCGTCGCGGGGCTCGCGCTGTTCTGGGGGATACGCCGCGCATGATCGGCCGTCGCCAACTGCCCGCGCTGGCCGGGCTTGCCGTCGCCGGGACGGCGCTGACGCGCATCGCGGCGCCTGCGCTCGGGCAGGGGAGTGCGGCGCGCACGCTGCGCGTCATCCCCCAGGCGAACCTGACGAGCCTCGACCCGGTCTGGACCACGGCGGTGGTGACCCGCAACCACGGCTTCATGATCTATGATCAGCTGTGCGCGCAGGATTCTTCCGGGGAAATTCGGCCTCAGATGGTGGAAGGCTGGGTCACCGAGGGGCTGGCTGTCACCTTCACGCTGCGTCCGGGGCTGATGTTCCATGACGGCTCGCCGGTCCGCGCGCAGGATGCCGTTGCCAGCATCACCCGCTGGGCGCGGCGCGACCCCTTCATGCAGGTGTTGCAGCCGGGGATTGCCGCGGTCGAGGTGCTGGACGACCGGCGCTTCCGCTTCCGCCTGCACAAGCCCGTGCCGCTGCTGCTGGCGGCCCTCGGCCAGACGCAGTTTCCCTGCTTCGTGATGCCCGAGCGCATCGCCGCGACCGATGCCTTCCAGCAGATCCGCGAGTCCGTAGGTTCCGGCCCCTTCCGCTTCCTCGCCAATGAATGGAACCCGGGCCAGCGCGCGGTCTGGGCGAAGCATGATGGCTATGTGCCGCGGCAGGAACCGGTGGATGGCCTGGCCGGCGGCCGCGCCCCGCGCATCGACCGGGTCGAATGGACGGTGATTTCCGACAGCGCCACCGCCGGCAATGCGATGGTGCAGGGCGAGCAGGATTACTGGGAATATCCGCTGCACGACCTGGTGCCGATGATGCGCCGGTCACGTGACCTGGTGGTGGAACAGCGGCTACTGGATGCGACCTATGGCGTCGCGCGGTTCAACACGCTGCAGCCGCCGTTCAACAACCCGGCCATCCGTCGTGCCGTCGCGATGGCGATCGACCAGCGCGACTACCTGACCGCGGTCGCCGGCACCGACCCCGCCGGCTGGGGCGTGTGCGAGGGTGTCTTCACCTGCGGCACGCCCTTGGCCAATGAGGCCGGCAGCGAGGTGCTGAAGACGCGCAACATCGAACGCGCGCGCGCCGCCTTGCGCGCCGCCGGCTACAACAATGAGAAGGTCGTGCTGATCGCGCCCGGCGATTATCCGCAGATCAACGCGCTGTCGCTGATGACCGCGGATGTGCTGACGCGGATGGGGATGAACCTTGAACTGATCTCGGCCGACTGGGGCACGCTGATCCAGCGCCGCGCGAGCAAGGAACCGGTCGAGCGCGGTGGCTGGAGCATCATCCACACCACCTCCTCCGGCCAGTCGCTGGCGATGCCGGTGTTCCACCTGTTCCTGCGCGCCAATGGCCCGAACGCCTGGTTCGGCTGGCCGGATGATGCGCAGATCGAACAATTGCGCGCGGAATGGGTGGATGCCGCGACGCCGGCGGAAAGCCGCCGCATCGCCGAGGCGCTGAACCGCCGCGCGATGGAGGTCATGGCCTATGTGCCGCTCGGCTATTACTGGCAGCCTTCGGCCTGGCGGCGGAACGTGACGGGTGTGTTCCGTTCCCCGGTCACCGCTTTCTGGAATATCGGCAAGGCTTAGGTTTTTGGCACAAGCCTTGCCACGGCTTTCGGGAACGGGGTCGCAGGGCGCAGGGGCGCTGGTGCGGCGCCCAAGGATGCGGCAATCTGCCACGTCATAATGCTGGTTTTCAGGAGACGACCCATGGAACGCAGGTCATTGTTCAAGGCGGCCGGTGCCATTGCCGCCAGCAGCGCGCTGGCCGGCCCCGCGCTGGCCCAAGGTGCCGCGGCGCGCACGCTGCGCTTCGTGCCGCAGGCGAACCTCGCGAATTTCGACCCGATCTGGGGCACGCAGTATGTCGTGCGCAACGCCGCGGCCGTGGTCTGGGACACGCTTTATGGCGTGGATGACAAGCTTGAACCGCAGTTCCAGATGGTCGAGGCCGACCAGGTTTCGGCCGATGGGCTGGTCTGGACCTTCCGTCTGCGCGAAGGCCTGCGGTTCCACGACAACACGCCGGTGCTGGCCCGCGATGTCGTCGCCTCGATCACCCGCTGGGCGCCGCGCGACCCGATGGGGCAGATGCTGGTCGCCATCCAGAACGAGATCGTCGCGGTCGATGACCGGACCTTCCGCTGGTCGCTGAAGCAGCCCTTCGCCAAGATGCGTTTCGCGCTGGGCAAGAACAACACGCCCTGCTGCTTCATCATGCCGGAACGGATCGCCGGGACCAATGCGTTCCAGCAGATCACCGAATACGTCGGCTCCGGCCCCATGCGCTTTCTGCGCAACGAATGGGTGCCGGGTGCGCGGGCGGTCTTCACCAGGTTCGACGGCTATGTGCCGCGCAATGAGCCATCTTCCTGGCTCGCCGGCGGCAAGCGCATCATGTTCGACCGCCTGGAATGGGTGGTGATGCCGGATGCCGCGACCGCGTCGGCCGCGTTGCAGAACGGCGAGATCGACTGGTGGGAAAACCCCATCCCCGACCTGGTGCCGGTGCTGCGTCGCAACCGCAACCTGATGGTCGATATCGCCGATCCGCTCGGCAACATTGGCTCGTTCCGCATGAACCACCTGCATGCGCCGTTCAACGACGTGCGGATCCGCCGGGCGGTGATGACGGCGATGAACCAGGAAGACTACATGCGCGCCCTGGTGGGCGACGACACCAACCTGTGGAAGACGTTGCCGTCGTTCTTCACCCCCGGCACCTCCTCCTACACCGAGGTCGGCGGCGACATCCTGAAGGGGCCGCGCAACATGGATGCGGCCAAGCGCCTGTTGTCCGAAGCCGGTTACGCCAACCAGCCGGTGACCTGCATCGTCGCGCAGGACCAGTCCATCACCAAGGCCATGGGCGATGTCACCGCCGACCTGCTGAAGCGGATGGGCATGAACGTCGATTTCGTCGCCACCGACTGGGGCACGACCGGCCAGCGCCGCGCGCTGAAGAACCCGCCGGGCCAGGGCGGCTGGAGCATGTTCCACACCTGGCATGCCGGGGCGGATTGCGTGAACCCGGCCGCCTACAACGCGCTGCGCGGCACTGGCGACAGTGCCTGGTTCGGCTGGCCGACCTCGGCCGGGACCGAGGCGGGTGTCACCGAATGGTTCGGCGCGACCACCCCGGCCGCCGAAAAGGTCGCGATGGACAAGATCAACACCGCGGCCATGAACGATGTGGTCTATGCGCCGACCGGGTTCTTCCTGTCCTACACCTCCTGGCGCCGCAACGTCAGCGGGATCGCGAAGGGACCGCTGCCCTTCTTCTGGGGCGTGAGCAAGACCTAAGCGCATGTGGGCCTATATCCTGCGGCGCGTGCTCGCCACCATTCCCGTCATGGCGGTGGTGGCGCTGTTCGTCTTCTCGCTTCTGTACATCGCACCTGGGGACCCGGCGGCGATCATCGCCGGCGACCAGGCCACGCCGCAGGATGTGGAGCGCATCCGTGCGTCCCTCGGGCTTGACCGGCCGTATCTTGTGCGTTTCGGCATCTGGTTGTGGGATATCCTGCGCGGCGACCTTGGCGTGTCGATCTTCACGAACCTGCCGGTCAGCCACATGATCAAGCAACGGATCGAGCCGACGCTGTCGTTGATGGTGGTGACGCTGATCCTGGCCGTGTCCATCGCCGTGCCGATGGGCGTGATCGCTGCCTGGAAGCAGGGGACCATCATCGACCGCATGGTGATGGGCTTTGCCGTATTGGGCTTTTCCGTGCCGGTCTTCGTCGTGGGCTATCTGCTGGCCTATGTCTTCGCGCTGGAACTCGACTGGCTGCCGGTGCAGGGCTACACGCCGATCGCCCGCGGCATCGGGCCCTGGATCGAAAACCTGATCCTGCCGTCGGTCGCGCTCGGCGGTGTCTACATCGCGCTGATCGCGCGCATCACGCGCGCGACGATGCTGGAGGTGCTGAGCCAGGACTACATCCGCACGGCCCGCGCCAAAGGGGCCGGGCAGCGCAGCATCCTGTTCCTGCATGCGCTGAAGAATGCCGCCGTGCCGATCGTCACCGTCATCGGCATCGGTATCGCGCTGCTGATCGGTGGGGCGGTGGTGACCGAAAGCGTCTTTGCCATCCCTGGCCTCGGCCGGTTGACGGTGGATGCCATCCTGCGCCGCGACTATCCGGTGATCCAGGGCGTGGTGCTGCTGTTCTCCTTCATCTACGTGTTGGTGAATCTGGCGATCGACCTCGCCTATACCCTCTTTGACCCGAGGATCCGGTATTGAGCGCCTTCGTCGCCGATCGCGGCACCATCAGCGCCGCCACGGTGCGCGCCGCCGACCCCATGCCTGATGTGCTGCCGCCGGTGCGGCCGCGCGGTGGGCTCTGGGGCTTCTGCCGCCGCAACCCGACCATCGCGGTCGGCGGTTTCCTGCTGATCCTGATGCTGTGCATCGCGATCTTCGCGCCCCTGCTCTGGACCAGGGACCCCACGGCCCTGGCCCCGGCGCTGCGCACCCGCGAACCGGGTGCGCGCTGGTGGTTCGGGACCGACATGCTGGGCCGGGACGTCTATTCGCGCGTGCTCTATGGCGCGCGCGTATCGCTGCTCGTGGGCTTTTCGGTCGCTGTGCTGGCCTCCGCCGCGGGGCTGTTCATCGGCCTGGTCTCGGGCTTCATCCGCGGCGTGGATGCCATCGTCATGCGCATCATGGACGGCATGATGTCGATCCCGCCGATCCTGCTGGCCATCGCGCTGATGGCGCTGACCCGCGGCTCCGTCCAGAACGTCATCATCGCCATCACCATCGCGGAAATCCCGCGCGTGTCGCGCCTGGTGCGCGGTGTCGTGCTCTCGCTTCGTGAACAACCCTATGTGGAGGCGGCCATCGCATCCGGCACGCGCACGCCGCGCATCATCATCCGCCATATTCTGCCCAACACGCTCGCACCGCTGACCGTGCAGGCGACCTATATCTGTGCCGCGGCCATGATCACCGAGGCGATCCTGTCCTTCATCGGCGCAGGCACGCCGCCGACCATCCCCTCCTGGGGGAACATCATGGCCGAAGGCCGGGCGCTGTGGCAGGTGAAGCCCTATATCGTCTTCTTCCCGGCGATCTTCCTCTCCGTCACCGTGTTGGCCGTGAACCTCCTCGGCGATGGTCTGCGCGATGCGCTCGACCCGCGCATGGCGAAGCGCCTGTGAGCGATCCCGAAGGCGCGCTGCTCTCCGTCGAGCAGTTGCAGACCCATTTCCGCACCCCCGATGGCGTGAACCGCGCCGTCGATGGGGTCTCCTTCCACGTCCATCCTGGCGAAACGCTCGCCATCGTCGGCGAAAGCGGCTGCGGCAAGTCCGTGACCGCCATGTCGATCCTGCGGCTGATCCCCGAGCCGCCCGGCAAGATCGCCGGCAAGATCAATTTCCTGGGGCGCGACCTGCTGACGCTGTCCGACCGCGAGATGCGCAAAATCCGCGGCAACGAAATCAGCATGATCTTCCAGGAACCCATGACCAGCCTGAACCCGGTGCTGACCGTGGGGCGCCAGATCGGCGAGACCCTGCGCCTGCACCAGGGCCTGTCGGCCGATGCCGCCGAACAGAAGGCGATCGAAATGCTGACCCTGGTCGGCATCCCTTCGCCCGAAACCCGGGTGAAGGACTATCCGCACCAACTCTCGGGCGGCATGCGCCAGCGGGTGATGATTGCCATAGCACTCGCCTGCAATCCCAAACTGCTGATCGCCGATGAACCGACCACGGCTCTGGACGTCACCATCCAGGCGCAGATCCTGGACCTGATGCGCAACCTCAAGCACCGTGTGGGTGCGGCCATCGTGCTGATCACCCATGACCTCGGCGTGGTCGCCGAAGTCGCCGAGCGTGTGGTCGTGATGTACGCCGGCAAGAAGGTCGAGGAAGCCCGCGTCGGCGACCTCTTCAACAACCCACGTCACCCCTATACGCAGGGCCTGCTGGGTGCGATGCCGAAACTCGGCTCCTCGCTCTCTGGCGAAACCACGCGCCTGGCTGAAATCCCCGGCCTGGTGCCCAGCCTCAAGCGCAAGATCGACGGCTGCGTCTTCGCCTCGCGCTGCTTCAAGGCCACCGACATCTGCACGAAGATCGCGCCCGCGCTTGAGATGAAGGCACCGAACCACGTGGCCGCCTGCCACTACGCCCCCATCGAGGCAGCCGCGGCATGACCGGCGTGCCTCTGCTCCAGGTCAACGACCTGAAGAAGCATTTCCCCATACGCGGTGGGCTGCTCGGCAATGTCACGGGCCAGGTCTATGCCGTCGATGGCGTGTCCTTCGACATCAGCCGCGGCGAAACCCTGTCCCTGGTCGGTGAGTCCGGCTGCGGCAAATCCACCGTCGGCCGCGCGGTGCTCCAGCTTTTCGGCATTACCGCCGGCGAGGTGATCCTGGATGGCGTGCGGGTCGATACCCTCTCACCCGGCGCCTTTCGCCCCATGCGCCGGCGCATGCAGGTGGTCTTCCAGGACCCCTTCAGCAGCCTGAACCCGCGCATGCGCGTGCGGGACATCCTGGCCGAGCCCATCCGCAACTTCGACCTCGCCAAAAACAAGGCCGACCTCGACGACCGCCTGGCACGGCTGATGGACACCGTCAGGCTGCCGCGGGACGCGATCAACCGCTGGCCGCATGAATTCTCGGGCGGGCAACGCCAACGCATCGGCATCGCACGCGCCCTGGCCGCCGAACCCGACCTGATCATCTGCGACGAAGCCGTCTCGGCGCTGGACGTCTCGGTCAAGGCGCAAATCGTGAACCTGCTGCAGGACTTGCAGAAGGAACTCGGGCTGGCGATGCTGTTCATCAGCCATGACCTCGCGATCGTCGAGCACATGACGCATCGCGTCGCGGTCATGTATCTCGGCAAAATCGTGGAAGTCGCGGACAAGGCCAGCCTCTTCGGCAGCCCACGCCATCCCTATACCGAAGCCCTGCTCTCGGCCGTGCCAGTCCCCATGCCCGGCCAGGCCCGCACCCGCAAAATCCTGACCGGCGATGTGCCGAGCCCGATCAACCCGCCCAAGGGCTGCCGCTTCCACACACGCTGCCCCTACGCCTTCGACCGCTGCCGGGTGGATGAACCCATGCTGCGCCCGACAGGGCCAGGCCACATCGCCGCCTGCCACCTGCACGACCTGCCCGCCGCACAGAACCCGCTGCTGACTGCGGCCTGATCCCGCCGGCCCTTGGCAGGGGGGCTGGGGGGCGCCATTTCTGGGGTGGGCGGTCTTTGAGAGGGGCTTTGCCCCCCTCAAACTCCCCCCACCAGGAGGCCGTGCCCCCTGGACCCGCCGAGAGGTTATTGCCCAGGTTGAGGGAGGGGCATCGCGGGCGCGCCCGTCATCGCAAGCGCGCCATGCCCCTCCCTCGACCTGGCCAACCATCGCGGGTTCCAAGGGGCCGCTGCCCCTTGGTGGGGGAGGTTTGGAGGGGACGAAGCCCTCTCCAAGGGCGGCCCGCCAAGAAAACGCGCACCCAAGGACCCCCAGCCATGGCCGAGGACGAGGTGACCCTGACCGGGTCGGTGAAGCAGAAGTTGGTGGCGACCAAGCAGGCTTGGGCGCGGGATGGGCGGTTGTTGACGGGGGAGACGGCGGGGCGTGAGCGTTTGCCGCCGGGGCAGACCTTGGTGAAGGACTGGCCGGTGCTGGACCTGGGGGTGCAGCCGACGGTGCCGGTGGCGGCGGCGCGGTTGGTGATCGATGGGTTGGTGGAGGCGCCGCAGGATTTGGACTGGACCGCCTTGCAGGCTTTGCCGCAGGGCGAATGGGTGAATGACATTCACTGCGTCACGCAATGGTCGCGCTACGACAATACATGGACGGGGGTTGCCTTGCCGGTGTTGCTGGCGATGGCGCGGCCGCAGGCCGAGGCGCGGTTCGTCGCGATGGAATCGCATGATGGCTACACCACCAACTTGGCCGTCGCGGATCTGGACCGCGATGATGCGGCGCTGGCCTTCACCTGGGGCGGCGCGGCCCTGGAACGCCAGCATGGCGGGCCGATGCGGCTGGTCGTGCCGCACCTATATCTCTGGAAGTCGCCGAAGTGGATCAAGCGGCTGACCCTGGTGGCCGAGGATCGGCCGGGGTTCTGGGAGGTCCGCGGCTATCACCACCGGGGCGATCCCTGGGCGGAGGAACGTTATGGTTGATGTGTCGCGTCGTGTGTTGCTGGCGGGTGCGGTGATCGCGGGGCCGGCCGCGGCGCAGGCGGCGTCGGTCTACGACTTCACCCTGACGGCGCTGGAGGGCGATCCGCTGCCGCTCTCGGCCTTTCGTGGCCGGCCGATGCTGATCGTCAACACCGCCTCCTTCTGTGGCTATACGCCGCAGTTCACCGGGCTGCAGAAACTGGCGGACCGGTTTGAGGACCGGGGCCTTGTCGTGCTCGGCGTGCCGTCCAACGATTTCAACCAGGAAGCGGCCGATGCGCGGCGCGTGCGGCAGATCTGCGACGGGCAGTTCGGCATCACCTTCCCCATGGGCAGCATCAGCGCAGTGCGCGGGCCGCGCGCCATTCCGCTGTTTCGCTTTCTGGCCGAACGCGGCGGCGGGCCGCCGCGCTGGAACTTCCACAAATACCTGGTGGCGCGGGACGGGGTGACGGTGCGCGGCTTCGTCACCGGCACCGAGCCCGAGAGCCTGGCGATGCTGCGCGCGGTGGAGGCCGTATCCGGGTAATCTGGCACTGGCGGGCGCTGCTGTTCGGAAAAGACCGGCGGTTACGATATAGACACGCAACGACGTCTACTGGGGTGCGTTGTCAAGGGTGATCGCCAGTCACCAAGAACGGACAACGCCATGATCCGCCATGATTCGCCGCCGACCGACGCCGCGCGCCTGCGGGTCCATATCGATGCCATGGCGGCACAGGCGGTCGATGTAACGCCCGACGCATCCGCCGCGCGTTTGCACAAGGGCCTGGACACGCCGTTGCCGCCGGCGGATCTGCACGGGCGCTACACCAACCACCGTCCGCTCCCGACCGAAGGGATCGCCGACCGCCACGCCACCATCGTCGGCAGCGGCATCGCCGGCCTGTCCGCTGCCTTCTTCCTCATTCGCGACGGGCATATGCCGGCGCGGAACATCACGATCCTGGAAGCCCAGACGATCGAGGGGGGTGCGCTTGATGGCGCCGGCAATGCCGAGGACGGCTACATCGTCTGCGGCGGCCGCGAGATGGAGATGACCTACCAGAATTTCTGGGATGTCTTTTCGGAAATTCCGGCCTTGGAACTTCCCGCCCCCTTCACCGTTCTCGACGAATTTCGCATCGTCAACGACGCCGACAAGAACTGGTCGAAAGCGCGCCTTCTGAAAGACCAGGGCCAGATCACGGATTTTGCGACCATGGGGCTCGGCCGGTTGCAGCAGCTCGAACTTGTCCGGCTTTTTCTTGCCCGCAAGGAAGACCTTGATAATGTCACTGTGGCCGAATGGTTCAGTGCTGATTTTCTCAAAACAAATTTCTATATTTTTTGGTCCACCATGTTCGCGTTCCAGACTTGGCATTCTGTGCTGGAAATGAAATTGTATATGCACCGCTTCCTGCACCTGATCGATGGGTTGAACGATCTGACCGCGCTCGTCTTTCCCAAATACAATCAGTACGACAGCTTCGTGCGGCCATTGACGGCGTGGCTGAAAGCGCAGGGCGTCGTGATCCGTCACGGCTCAACAGTGTTCGATGTGGCGATGGCGATCAGCGGCGAGGTGAAGACCACCACGGCGTTGCAGTGCCACACAGCCACGGGTGACCAGACCATCGTGATCGGCGCGCGAGACCTGGTCTTCGTAACCCTGGGTTCCATGGTCGAGGACACGGCCTATGGCGACAAGGATACGGTGCCGCGGCTGCGCGTGAACGAAGCAGATCCGGGTGTGGGCGCAAGCTGGCGCCTGTGGCGCAACCTGGCCCAGACATCACCCGCCTTCGGACAGCCCGAAAAATTCTGCGGCAATGTTCCCAGATCGACCTGGGAATCGGCGACGCTGACCTGCCGGCCGTCGCCGCTGATCGACAAGCTGAAGGCCCTGTCGGTCAACGACCCTTACTCCGGCAAGACCGTCACCGGCGGCATCGTCACCATCACCGATTCCGCCTGGCTCATGAGTTTCACGGTCAACCGCCAGCCGCATTTCGTCGATCAGCCGGCCGATGTCATCGTGATCTGGGTCTATGCCCTGCTGATGGACACGCCGGGCGATTGCGTCGGCAAGCCGATGCCGGCGTGTACCGGCGCAGAGATACTGACCGAGTTGTGTTTTCACCTTGGCCTGGCCGACCAGCTTGACGCGGTGCTGGCCGCCACCCGGGTGCGCACCGCGCTGATGCCCTACATCACCGCGCAGTTCATGCCCCGCGCCCGCGGCGACCGGCCCTGGGTGGTGCCGGCGGGCTCCAGCAACCTGGCCTGCCTCGGGCAGTTCGTGGAAACCCACAATGACGTGGTGTTCACGCTGGAAAGCTCGGTGCGCACGGCGCGCATCGGTGTCTACAGCCTGCTTGGCATCAAGAAGCAGGTGCCGGGCATCTACCCCGGCCAGTACGATATTCGTCGCCTGCTGCGGGCGGCGCGCACGCTGAACAACGACAGCCCCTTCCTGGGTGAGGGCCTGCTGCGCCGCCTATTGGTGGGAACCTATCTCGAACACATCCTGCCGCTTGGCCCGGACGAGGTCGCGGCCGATATCGGCAAGCCTGGCCTGTTCGAAAAGCATCTGGCCGATCTGCGCGGCCTGATCGAAGAAAGCCACCCTTTGGACGAGGCCAAGGCCTGGCTGCACGAGACGATGGAGAAATTGCGCGACCGTCGCTGACGCGGCGGGCGTTTGCGCGGGGAGATCGATGCTCTAACGTGTGGCTTCTGCATAAGCCGGGCGACAGACCCGCGAAATCCGAGGAAGGCCCTCCATGACCATCACCCGCCGCGGCCTGGCCGCATTCGGCGCCATCCTGGCCGCCCCGAGCCTCGCCTTCGCCCAGGCCACCGACTGGCCGACGCGTGCCGTCACACTGGTCGTGCCCTGGGCCGCCGGCGGGTCCACCGATGCCGTTGCCCGCATCCTGGCCAACCGCCTGTCCCAGGACAGCGGCCGCAGCTTCGTCGTGGACAATCGCACGGGCGCGAATGGCACGATCGGTTTCGGCACGGTCGCCCGTGCGCGGCCCGACGGCTACACCATGCTGGTCAGCACGGTCAGTACCTATGCGATGGCGCCGCATCTGATGCAGGTGCCCTATGACAATGAACGCGCCTTTATCGGCGTCGGGCTGGTCGCCTCGATGCCGATGATCCTGGTCGTGCCGCGGGCCTCGCCGTACCGGACGCTGGCCGACTTCATCGCCGCCGCGAAGGCGCCCAATGCGCGCCTCGTCTATGCCAATTCCGGCACCGGCAGCAGCACGCATCTTGCGACCGAATTGTTCCTCCAGGCCGCGGGGATCGAGATGCCCGACGTCGGCTATCGCGGCGGCGCGCCGGCCGTGCAGGGGGTGCTCGCCGGCGAGGCGCAGATGATCATGCAGGCGGCGTCCGGCGTCATTCCGCTGATCCAGTCGGGCGACCTGCGGGCGCTGGCCGTGTCCTCGCGCGAACGCAGCACGCTGGTGCCCGATGTGCCGAGTTTCCGCGAACAGGGTTTCCCCGACTACGAGGTCTTTGAGCACATCGCCGTCCAGGCCCCGGCCGGCACGCCGGAGGCGATCATCCGCCGCATGAACGCGCTGGTGAAGGCGGCGATGGAAGCCCCCGACACGGTGCAGCGCCTGGCGGCGCTCGCGGTGGTGCCGACCGTCGGCTCGGTGGAAGACTGGGGCCCTTATTTCACCGCCGAAAACGCGAAGTGGCGCGACGTGATCCGCAGCCGCAACATCCGGCTGCAATAGGAGACGCCATGCCCCGGCAGCACAGCATCGCCACCGTCTGTCTTTCGGGCACGCTGCCGGACAAGCTGGAATCCATCGCCGCCGCGGGTTTCGACGCGGTGGAAATCTTCGAGAACGACTTGTTGGGCTTCGACGGGACGGCGCGCGATGCGGGGCGCATGTGCGCCGACCTCGGGCTGTCGGTCGCGCTGTACCAGCCGTTCCGCGATTTCGAGGCGATGCCGGAGCCGCAGCGGTCGCGGAACCTCGACCGGGCAGAAAAGAAGTTCGACACCATGCAGGCGCTGGGCGCGCGCCAGGTTCTGGTGTGCAGCAACACCCAAGCCTCCTGCCTGGCCGACCCCGCGCGCGCCGCGGCCGACCTGCGGGAGATGGCCGAGCGCGCCGCCCGCCGCGGCCTGACCGTGGGATATGAGGCGCTGGCCTGGGGCCGGCATACCAATCGCTGGCGCCAGGCCTGGGCCATCGTGCAGGCCGCCGATCACCCCGCGCTCGGGCTGATCCTGGACAGTTTCCACACGCTTTGCTTGGGCGATGACCTGGCGGGGCTGGCCGAAACCGTGCCGGCGGAAAAACTCTTCTTCCTGCAACTGGCCGATGCGCCGCTGCTGGCGATGGACCCGCTGTCCTGGTCGCGGCACCACCGGATTTTCCCGGGGCAGGGGGCGCTGCCCGTCGCCGCCTTCCTGCGCGATGTGCTGGCCGCGGGCTACGCGGGGCCGCTTTCGCTGGAGATCTTCAACGACGAATTCCGCGCCGCCCCGTCCCGCCGCATCGCGCGCGACGGGCGGCGCAGCCTGATCTGGGCCGCGGCACAGGCCGGCGCCGAGGCCCTGCCGCCGCTGCCCAGCCTGCATGGCATCGAATTTCTGGAATTCTGCGTCGATGACGCGGCCGCCGAAGACCTCGGCGCCTTCCTCACCCCGCTCGGCTTCACCGAGGCCGGGCGGCATCGCTCCAAGCAGGTCGCGCTCTGGCGCAACGGCGGGGTGAACCTGATCCTGAACGCCGAGCCCGACAGTGCCGCCGCCGAGCGCTTCCAGATGTCCGGCCCCGGTGTCTGCGCCATGGCACTACGCGTCGATGACCCCGACCGCGCGGCGGCACGGGCCGAGGCGCTGCTCTGCCCGGTCTTCGACGAAAGGATCGGCGCCGGCGAGGCGCGAATCCCCGCGATCCGCGCGCCGGACGGCAACCTGGTCTACCTGGTCGCGGCACCCGCCCCTGGCACCCGCCCCGACTGGGAAGGCGATTTCGTGCTGGCCCCGCCCAGCGGTGCGGCACTCGGCATCGACCACGTCGCCCAGGCGCTGGCGCCCGACATGCTGGACAGCTTCGCGCTGTTCTACCGCGCCATCCTCGGCCTTTCGCCCGAAGCCCTGTGGGAATTGCCCGATCCCTATGGCCTGGTCCGCAGCAGGGCCTTTTCCGGCGGCGGCGTCCGCCTGCCGCTGAATGTCTCCGAATCCGGGCGCACCGGCACCGGGCGCTTCGTCTCGGCGCTCGCGGGCGCCGGGGTCCACCACATCGCCATCGCGGTCGCCGATGCGGGGGCAGGGCAGGGGATGCTGGAAATCCCCCCAGAATACTACGAGGACCTGGGCGCCCGCTTCGGGCTGGATGACGCGACCCTGGAAGCGCTGCGCGCCGCACACCTCCTCCACGACCAAGACACCACCGGCGGCACCTTCCGGCACGGCTATACCCAGCCCTTCCACGACCGCTTCTTCCTGGAAATCGCCGCCCGCTCCGGCAGCTACGCCGGCTACGGCGCCGCCAACGCCGGCACACGCATGGCGGCACAACGCCGCAGCCGCGGCGGGGGCTGAACGCCGCAGTCGCGGCGGGGGCTGAACGCCGCTTGGCAGGTGGCGATGGCTCGTATACCTGCGCCGGGATTGGGTGGGGCGGTTCTCTGGAGAGGGCTTTGCCCACTCCAGACCTCCCCCAGC
>JBBQHE010000039.1:0-24660 GCA_038323655.1 Acetobacterales bacterium
GTTTCGGGCGGGGCGGCACAGGCATCGGTCGCGTCCGCCGCCGCGCCGATGCCGAACAGCCGGTCGGCCAGCACCGCGGCCCGGGCGGCGGCGGCGGGGGCGGTGTCGGTCGCCAGCCGTGCGAACCCGGCGCAGCCGAGCCGGTTGGCGACCTCATTGGACAGGATTGTCGCCAGTAGTTCGCGCCGCAGCCGATGCGCCCGGGCCTGGGGGGCGAAGTCGCGGCGCAGGGCGGTCGGGAAATAGCCCAGCAGCAGGGGTTCCAGCACCGGGTCGTCGGGCAGCGCGCTGTCGTCGATCGCCTCGTTCAGCCAGAGTTTTTGATGCGGGAGCAGGGCTGCGATCTCGGGCCTGGTCAGCGCATCACCGCTGGCCGCACGTGCCGCCAAGGCATCGGGGCCGGGAAGGCCGGCGACGGCGCGGTCGAGCAGCCCCGCCGCGTCCAGCCGCTGCATGAGCGCCCCCTGGGCGGCCAGAGCATCGGCGCCCCCCAGAGACTCCAACGTCACGGCCATCCCCTGCTGCACATTGTCGCGCAGCACCAGCGCGCTGACGTCGTCGGTCATTGCGCGGAGCAAATCTTCGCGCTGGCGTTCGGTCAGCGCGCCGGTGCGCATGGCGTCTGCCAGCGCGATCTTGATGTTCACCTCATGGTCGCTGCAGGACACGCCGGCCGAATTGTCCAGCGCGTCGGTGTTCAGCCGCACCCCGGCGCGGGCGGCCTCGATCCGCCCGGCCTGGGTGATGCCGAGGTTGGCGCCCTCGCCCAGCACGCGGGCGCGCAGATCGCGGCCATCGACGCGGATGGCGTCGGTCGCGCGGTCGCCGGCCTCGGCCTGGGATTCCGCGGAGGATTTCACATAGGTGCCGATGCCGCCGAAATAGAGCAGGTCCACCGGCAGGCGCAGGATGGCGCGCATGATCTCGGTCGGCGTTGTGCGGTCCGGCAGGCCCAGCAACGCCTGCGCCTGCGGCGACAGGGTCAGCGATTTCGCCGCGCGGGACAGGATCGCGCCGCCGGGGGACAGCAGCGACGCGTCGTAGTCGGCCCAGGACGAGCGCGGCAGCAGGAACATCCGCGCGCGTTCGTCGTAGGACCGTGCCGGATCGGGATCGGGGTCCAGAAAGATGTGCCGGTGATCGAAGGCCGCGACCAGCCTGGTATGCCGGGAGACGAGCAGCCCGTTGCCAAAAACATCACCCGACATGTCGCCGACGCCGGCGCAGGTGAAGGGCGTCGCCTGGATATCGTGGCCCATTTCGGAAAAATGGCGCGCAATCATCACCCAGGCGCCCTTGGCGGTGATGCCCATGGCCTTGTGGTCGTAGCCCTTGCTGCCGCCCGAGGCGAAGGCATCGCCCAACCAGAAGCCGCGCTCCACCGCGATGCCGTTGGCGATGTCGCTGAAGGTGGCGGTGCCCTTGTCGGCCGCCGCCACGATATAGGGATCGTCGCCATCGCGCCGCTGGCTGATCGTGCTGGCGATCACCCCGGCCTCGCCGATGTTGTCAGCCAGATCCAGCATCGCGTTGATCAGCGTGCGGTACGCGGCGATCCCCGCGGCCTGGAAGGCGGCGCGGTCGGTCGGCGGCGCCTTGAGCACGAAGCCACCCTTGGCCCCGGTCGGCACGATGACGACGTTTTTTAGCCGCTGCGCCTTCATCAGCCCCAGGATCTCGGTGCGGAAATCCTCTCGCCGGTCCGACCAGCGTATGCCGCCGCGCGCGACCGGGCCGGCGCGCATGTGGCAGCATTCGATGCCGGGGGCATGGACGAAGATTTCCCGCCAGGGTCGGGGCAGCGGCATGTCGCCGGCAAGCGCGCTGTCGATCTTCAGCGCCAGATACGGCTTTTGGGCAAAGAAGTTGGTGCGCAGCACGGCATCGGTCACCTGCCACAGCCGAGCCAGGATGCGGTCGGCATCTGGGTCGGTCACGGCCTCCAGCGCCGCCGCCCAGGCGGTGGCGAGCGGCGCGTCATCGGTCGTCGCGGCGGGATCGAGGCGGGCGGCAAATCGCTCCACGATCAGCCGCGCGCAATCGGGGTGCGCGGCCAGCGCCCATTCGATGCTGCTCTGTTCGACGCCGAAGCCGACCTGCTTCAGCCAGCGGGCCATGGTCCGCAGCAGCCATGCCTGGCGCCAGTCCAGCCCGGCGCGCAGCACCAGGCGGTTGAAGCCATCGGCCTCGGTCCGGCAGGAGAGCAGCGTGGACAACGCCTCCAGCAAGGCTGCGAAACGCGCGGGGTCGGGCGCGACCCCGGCATCAAGCAGGAAGCGATGCAGCGCCACGGGGCTGGAGCCCAAGGGGGCCAGGCGATAGCCCGTCTCCTCGATCGCGCGCAGGTCCAGGCTTTCGAACAGCGGCAGCATGTCGGCCAGCGGTAGCGCCTCGCCGGGGTTGGCCAGCGTCAGGGTCAGCCGGCGCGGCGCGGCGCCCGCGGCGCGTTCCAGCGTGGCGGCCGGGGCGCCGGTCGCGATAGCGCGTTCGGCCAGCGCCACATCCGCGACCACGCGGGCCGCCGGCACGCTTTCGCGGTAGGCGGGGGGAAAGGCCGCCTGCCAGCGGGCGAGCAGGGCGGCGGCCGCGCCCTCGCCCTGCTCGGCGGCCAGCGCATCGGCCAGTTTTTCGCCGAAACTCCGCGCCGCCTGCGTCACCGCGGCTTCCAGCACCGCCAGGTCCACCGCGGCATGCCGCGCGGGGTCGGTGCCGATGACGTAGTGGATGCGCGCCAGCGGATTGTCGCCCAGCGCGATGTAGAAGGCCGACAGCCGCCCCTGGTAGGCGCCAGCGATCAACTGGCCGACTTTTTCCCTGATGCGGCTGTCAAACGCCTCGCGCGGCAGCCAGACGATAACGCTGGCGAAGCGGCCGAAGGGGTCGCGCCTGACATGGACCGCCGCACGCGGACGAATGCCGAGGTCGAGCGCCACATGCGCGCCATCCAGGATTTCCTGCTCGGTCGCCTGCACCAGTTCGTCGCGCGGCCAGGTGTCCAGGATGTTGCGCAGCGCCCGCCCGTCATGGCTTTCGGGCGCGACGCCGGCCAGCGCCAGGATGCGTTCCACCTTGCCACGCAGCAGCGGGATGGCGCGCGGGTTGCGATTGTAGGCATCGGCCGAGAACAGCCCGAGGAACAACCGCACCGCGATCACCCGCCCATTGGCGCCAAATATGCGGGTGGTCACGACATCGGCATGCTGCGGGCGATGCACTGTGGAGCGGAAATTGGCCTTGGCCGCGGTTAGCGGCACGGGGGCCAGAAAACCCTCCACGATGGCGGGCGGCACGTTCGACAGGTCGCGCAACGCGTCAAAAACTGGCACAGCGGGGTCGCGCAGCATGCCCAGCCCCGGCTCGGTGGTGGTGACATGGCCCGCGGCGTCGATGTCCAGCCGCCGGTGGCCGATCAGCACAAAGTTCTCGCCGGCCAGCCAGTCCAGCATGGCGGCGGCTTCCTCAGCCTCGGCGGGGGCGGCCCGCACCTCCTCCCGCGCCGCGCAGAGCAAGGCCAGGGTGGCCGGGAAATCGGCCACAGCAAGGCGCGTGTCGGCCAGGGCGCGGGCCAGGGCGGCCTCGGTCGCGGCCCAGTCGGCGGGGCCTGCCGGGGCGATTTCGACCCGCATCATGCTCTCACGCGGGGCGCCGGGGTCGTCCAGCGCGGTCATCCGGCCCGCGGCGTCGCGCGTCACGGTCAGGACGGGGTGCAGCAACCGCCGCACCAGCCGCCCCTGGCGCACCAGCGCGCCCAGCACGCTGTCCACCAGGAAGGGCATGTCATCGGTGACGATCTCGGCTACCGCATAGGCACCACGCCCGGCCCCGGGGGGTGCCAGGCGCAGCATCGGCGCCCCGCCCGGCGGGCGACCGGCGGCGAAGGCATAAAGCGACGCCGCGGCGGCGGCCGGCAGTTCAGGCGCCATGACCGAAAGCTCAGCCGTCGGCACGGTGGCATAGAGCCGGCGGAGCAGCAGCGCGGCCTCGGGCGGCAGGTCGGGCGCGAAGGCAGTCAGGGCGGCTTCGGCGCCGCGAAAAACTTCGGCGCGCAATCCGTGGTCGGCGTCCGGCATGGTGCGGCCTTTCCCTGTTCCCGGGCCATCCTTCCCGCCGCAGCGGCCCGGGCGCAAGCGCGGCCCTTTCTTCGCGCCGTGGCCGGCCCCATTTCGCTCGGGCAGGTAGGAGATGACGATGCACCGGACCGCGCCCCGACTGACGCGCCGCAGCCTGGCCCTGGCGGCCCCCTTCCTGGCTGTTGCCCAAGGCGCCGTTTCCCAAGGCGCCGTAGCCCAAAGCGCCGTAGCCCAGGCGCCGGCCACGCCGCCGCAGACCCTTGGCCCCTTCTATCCGCTGGACTGGGCCGGCGATGTCGATGGCGACCTGGTTCGCGTCGCCGGCCAGGACGCCCGGGCCCAGGGCATCGTGACCCATCTGCGTGGCCAGTTGCGCGACACGACCGGGGTGGTCATCCCGGGGGCCGGAATCGAGATATGGCAATGCGACGCCATGGGCCGATACCTGCACCCGCGCGACCGCGGCCCACGCGATGCGGGGTTCCAGGGCCGCGGCCGAGTGATCACCGGGGCCGATGGCGGCTTTGCCTTCCGCACGATCCGCCCCGTCGCCTATCCGGGCCGGACGCCGCATATTCATGTCGCCGTGGTGCAGCAGGGCGGGTCGCGCGCCCTTGTCAGCCAGTTCTACGTCAGCGGCGAGGCGTCGAACGAACGCGACGGCATTTTCCGCGCGCTGGGCGGCGCGGCGGCGCGGGAGGCGGTGCTGCTGCACCTGCGGCCCGCCGATACGATCGAACCGGGCGCCCTGCTGGCCGTGCGGGATATCGTGCTCGGCTGAGATCAGCCCCGCAGCAGCCCCACCACCTCCGGCAGCAGCGCCGCATCGCCGACCGCGACGATATCGCCCTGGGTATTGGCCAGCGTCAGCGGCTGCCCCGCCCAGTCGGTGACGCGCCCGCCGGCGCCTTCGATCACCGGGACCAGCGCCGCCCAGTCCCAGGGTTTCAGCGTGTCCTCGACGATCACGTCGATCAGACCTAACGCGATCAGCCCGTAGGTGTAGCAATCCCCACCCCAGGTCACGCGCCGCGCGGCCTTTCGCACCCGCTCGAACGCCGCAAGCCGCTCGGGGGCAAAAGGCTCGGGCGAGGTGCAGGATAGTTCGGCCTGGGCCAGGCTGGCGCAGGGTCGGCAGCCGGGGGTGCCGCCGAAGGGGCCGGTGAAGACTATCCCCTGCCCCGCCACCCCCAGCCAGCGTTCGCCGGTCGCCGGCTGGTCGATCAGCCCCAGCACCGGGCGGCCCTTATGCAGCAGCCCGATCAGCGTGCCGAACAGGGGCCGGCCGGTGACGAAGGCCCGCGTGCCGTCGATCGGGTCCAGCACCCAGACCCAGTCCGCACCGGCGCGGTCGCTGCCGTATTCCTCGCCGATCACCCCATGGCTGGGCAGGCGGTCGGCCAGAAAGGCGCGGATGGCGCGTTCGGCGCCGCGGTCGGCCTCGGTCACCGGGCTCGCGTCCCCCTTGGCCTCAACCATCAGCGCCGATCGGAAGAGCGGGCGGATGACGGCCCCCGCGACGTCCGCGGCGGCTTCGGCGGTGGCGATGAAGCTGGGATCGAGGATCACGGCGCTGTCCCTGTGGTTTGCGCAGGCGCGGCCCGGCCCCTAGAACCTGCCCCACCGCAAAAAGCCCCACAACCGGGGCCGCCATCGCCAGAGGCAAGCCGAACCCCGTGACCACCAACACCATCGCCTTCCAGGGCCTGCCTGGCGCCTATTCCGACCTCGCCTGCCGGGCGGCCTATCCAGGCTTCACCACCCTGCCCTGCGCGTCGTTCGAGGCCGCGATCCTGGCCGTGCGCGAAGGCCGGGCGACGCTGGCCATGCTGCCGTGCGAAAACAGCTTGGCCGGCCGCGTGCCCGATATCCACCGCCTGCTGCCCGGCAGCGGCCTGTCGGTGATCGGCGAGCACTTTGAGCGCGTGGAGCACTGCCTGCTGGCGCCGAAGGGGGCGACCATCGCGGGCCTCAAGCGCGCGCACAGCCATCCGGTCGCCTTGGGCCAGGTGTTGAAGCTGCTGGCGGAACTGAATCTGGCGGCGGTGGTGCAGGCCGATACCGCCGGCGCCGCGGCGCTGATCGCCGAACGCGGCGGGGTGGAGGACGCGGCCATCGCCTCGGCGCTGGCCGCCGAGATTTACGGCCTGGATATCCTGCGGCGGAATGTCGAGGACGAGGACCACAACACCACCCGTTTCTACGTGATGTCGCGCGAGGCCCGGATGCCGCCGGTAGACGCCGCGCATACCGTCACCACCTTTGTCTTCCGCGTGCGCAGCATTCCGGGCGCGCTGTACAAGGCGCTGGGAGGCTTCGCCACCAATGGCGTGAACATGACGAAGCTCGAATCCTACATGCTGGACGGGCGGTTTTCCGCGACGCAGTTCCTCTGCGACGTGGATGGCCACCCGGAAACCCGCGGCTTCAGCAATGCGTTGGAAGAACTGCGGTTCTTCAGCAAGGAAGTCACGATCCTCGGCGCCTATCCGGCGCATCCCTATCGCCTGGCACAGGGGGGGGCCGATTGATGGCAACGCCGGATTTCCTGAACCACGACCGGCCCCCGGTGCCCGATATCGTGGTGCCGCGCGGGGTGGTGCCCTTCTTCCTGGACGGGCGGCCCGTGCGCGGGCGCGTGGTGCGGCTGGGGCCTTTGGCCGAGGCGCTGATCGGCCGGCACGACAACCCCGCCCCGGTCGCCGAATTGCTGGGCCAGGCGCTGGCCCTGACCGCGGGGCTGGCGGCCGCGTTGAAGTTCAAAGGCAGTTTCAGCCTGCAGGCCAAGGGCGACGGGCCGGTCGGCATGCTGCTGGCCGATTGCACGGATGAGGGCGCGCTGCGCGGCCATGCCCGGGTGAATGCGGAGGCGCTGGGCGATGCGACCACCGCCGCGGCCCTGCTCGGGACAGGCTATCTCGCCTTTACCTGCGACCAGGGTGCCGAGATGGAGCAATATCAGGGCCTGGTCGGAATCGAGGGCGACACGCTGGCCGAGATGACCGCGCGCTATTTCGACACCTCCGAACAACTCGCGGCCCGGGTGTGGCTCGCGGCCGGACCGACGTCCGCGGGCTACCGTGCGACCGCCCTTGTGCTCGAACGCATCGCCGCCGGCGGGGGCAAGGAAGCCGTGTTGGAACCCGAGGTCGAGGACGACGCCTGGACCACCGCCCTGGCCTTGGCCGGCACGGTGACCGAGGCCGAGTTGCTGGACGATGCCCTGCCGGCGGAACGCCTGCTGGCCCGGCTCTTCGCGGGCGAATTCGGCGAAGCGGCGATCGCGCTGGGGCGGCCACGCGCGCTGTCCTACGGTTGCCGCTGTTCTCGCGCGCGGCTGGCGCAGTTGCTGACCGGCTTCCCGGCCGATGACCTGGACCACATGGCGGAAGAAGGGGTGATCACCATGACCTGCGAATTCTGCAACCACGGCTTCCACTTCGACCGCGCCGATGTGCGGCCCAACGCCGGCCGGGCCTGAACATGGTCGCCCGCCGCTTATTGCTGACCCTGCCGTTGCTGGCCGCGGCCTGCACCACCACGCAGGACACGACGCCGTTGCCACCGCTGGTCATCGGCTACGGCCATCTCACGCCGCTGCGGCTGAATGTGTCGGCGATCGACATCGTGCCCGTCCCAGCCGGCGCCATGAGCCGTGTGGACCAGCCGAGCCCGCGCCAGCCGCCAGAGGAAGTGGCGCGCATGGGGCGCGAACGGCTGTTCGCCGATGGCAGCACCAACACGGCGCGCTTCATCGTCGAACAGGCGAGCCTGCTGCGGGAGACCGTGGGCCAGAGCGGCATGTTCACCACGGCCCCAGCGCGCTTCACCTGCACCCTGCGCTGCCGTGTCGAGATCCTGGGCGAGGACGGCCGCCGTGCCGCCTTTGCCAGTGCGGAGGTGCGGCGCGTGTTCACGCTGCGCGACCCCTCTCCGGCCGGCGCCATCGCGCGTGCGGCCGACCAGATCGTGCGGCAGTCAATGGATGACTTGAACGTGGAGTTGGAATTCCAGACCCGCCGCGCCTTGCGCGACTGGCTGCGCACCGCCCCCCGCGCGCCGCGGGCGGAAGATGTGCAGCGGGAAGACCTGACCCCCGGCGGAGCCGCCCCCTCCGCCCCCTCCGCCCCCGCCCCCATCCCCGTGCCTCTCGGCACTCAGAACCTAGGGACCATCGCGCTATGACCGTCACCTTCACCAACCCAGCCTCCGTCCGCGCGCCTGGCAGCCGCTACTCCCACGCGGCCCGCATCGCCGGCGGCGCGGAACGGCTGGTCATCTCGGGCCAGATCGGCGTTGATCTCGACGGCCAGGTGCCGCCGGATGGCGAGGCGCAAATCCATCAGGCACTGGCCAACCTTGCTGCTGTGCTTGCCGCGCACGGCCTGGATTTCGGCCATATCGTGAAGGTGACCGTCTTCCTGACCGACCCCGGGCTGATCGGTCCCTGGCGCACCATCCGCACGGCGGCTTTCGGCGACCATGCGCCGGCCAGCACCCTGCTGGTGGTCGCCGGGCTGGCCCTGCCCGCCTACCTCGTGGAGGTGGAAGCCGAAGCCGTCTTCCCGTGACCTGGCTGGAGACCCGGGTCCCGCCGCCGCTGGTCTTTCTGCTGGGGGTCGGGCTGATCCTGCTGCTGGACCAATGGGGCCCGGTCTTCCAGTCGGATTTCAGCCAGCCGATCGCGCTCGGCCTGGGCGCGCTCGGCATCGGGCTCGATATCGTGGCCATCCGCCAGTTCCGCAGTCTGGCCACCACGCTGAACCCGATGGCGCCGGCCCAGGCCTCGGTGCTGGTGGATGGCGGCGTGTTCGCGGTCAGCCGCAACCCGATGTATCTGGGGCAGGCGGTGATCCTTTTCGCGATCGCGCTGTTCCTTGGCCAGGCCCTGGGGTTCCTGGTGGTCGGGGCGCATGTCTGGTGGCTGACCCGGTTCCAGGTCAGGCCTGAGGAAAGGGCACTGCAGGTCCGCTTCGGTGCGGCCTACGCGGCCTATGCGGCCCGGGTGCCGCGCTGGATCTAGGTTGCAGGGCGGCGCCGCACCCCCCACAGTCTGGTGCATGCGCCGACGCCATCTCCTCGCCGCCGGTCTTGCCGCCGGCCTTCCCGCCCTGCCAGTGGCCGCCCAAGGCACCCCTGGCGTCACCCGCAGCCATGCGCTGTCGCTGCTGGCGCCGCCATCGCTGCCACCGGACTTCCCCAACTTCCCCTGGGTGAACCCCGACGCCCCCAAGGGGGGTGAGATCGCGCTGACCGCGCTCGGCAGTTTCGACAGTTTCAACCAGTTTATCCTGCGCGGCACGGCGGCGGTGGGCTTAGGGCTGCTGTATGACAGCCTGCTGCAGGAAAACCCGGACGAGGCCAGCGTCGAATACAGCCACCTGGCCGAATATGTGGAACAGCCCGAGGACCGCATGTGGGTCGCCTTCGGCCTGCGCGAGGGTGCGCGCTGGCACGACGGCCGGCCGATCACCGCCGAGGACGTGGCCTGGACCTTTGCCCAACTGCGCCAGCACGGCAGGCCGGGCTTCCGCGCCTACTACGCCGATGTGACCGAGGTGGTGGCCGAAGGCCCGCGCCGCGTGGTCTTCCGCTTCCGCACCAACGAAAACCGCGAACTCGCGCTGATCGTCGGCCAGTTGAACATCCTGCCGAAACACTGGTGGGAGGGGCGCGATTTCACCCGCCCCCTGCTTGAACCGCCGCTGGGCTCCGGCCCCTATCGGATCGAGCGCTTCGAGGCCGGGCGGGGCCTCACCTATCGTCGTGTCGCCGACTACTGGGGCCGCGACCTGCCGACGATGAAGGGCACCAACAACTTCGACGCTATCCGCTACGACTACTACCGCGACGCGACCGTGGCGCTGGAGGCCTTCAAGGCCGGGCAGATCGACTTCCGCACCGAGAACATCGCCCGCGACTGGGCCACCGCCTACGACTTCCCGGCCGTGCGTCGCGGCTGGGTAAAGCGCGAGGAATTGCGTCACGAATTGCCGACCGGCATGCAGGCCTTCGCCGTGAACCTGCGGCGGCCGCTGTTCACCGACAAGCGCGTGCGCCAGGCGCTCGGCCTGGTTTTCGACTTCGAATGGATGAATGCGAACCTGTTCTACGGCGCCTATGCGCGCACCGATTCCTTCTTCTCGAATTCCGATTTCGCATCACGGGCCTTGCCCGAGGGCGCCGAATTGGCGGTGCTGGAACCCTACCGCAACCGGCTGCCACCGGAAGTCTTCTCCCGTGCCTTCGTCAACCCCACGACCGACGGCAGCGGCAGCAACCGCGACGGCACGCGCGCCGCCCTGGCGCTGCTGCGCGAAGCGGGGTGGGAGGTGCGCGACCGCCGCCTGACCAACCGCGAAGGCCGGCGCTTCGAATTCGAGATCCTGCTGAACGGGCCGTCCTTCGAACGCATCGCCCTTCCCTATGTCCAGGCCCTGTCACGCATCGGGATCGAGGCGCGCGTGCGCACCGTGGACCCCGCGCAATACCAGGTGCGGACCGATGCCTTCGACTACGACATGACGGTCGATGTCATCCCGCAATCCAACAGCCCGGGCAATGAACAGCGCGACTTCTTCACCTGCGCAAAGGCGACCGAAAACGGGAGCCAGAACGTCGCCGGCATCTGCGACCCGGTGGTGGACGCGCTGGTTGAACTGGTGATCACGGCCCCCGACCTGGCCGCGTTGCAGGCTCGCACCCGGGCGCTGGACCGCGTGCTGCTCTGGAACCATTTTGTCATTCCGCAATGGCACAACCGCAGCTTCCGCATCGCCTGGTGGAACCGGCTGGGGCGGCCAGAACGCAACCCGAAATACGGGCTGGGCTTCCCCAATTCCTGGTGGGTCGATGCGGCGTTGGACCGGGCGCTGACGGAAGCCAGGCGCGCGGGCTGATGGCGGCCTACCTGCTGCGGCGGCTGTTGCTGGTGATCCCGACGCTGTTCGGCATCATCCTGATCAATTTCGCGGTCGTACAATTCGCCCCCGGCGGGCCGGTCGAACAGTTGCTGGCCGAGATCAAGGGCGAGGGCGCGGCCCTCGGCCGCCTAACCGGCGAGGGCGGCGGCGAGGTCCGCGCACCGTCCAGCGAAGCCGGCGGCAGCACCTATCGCGGCGCCCGCGGGCTCGACCCCGCGATCGTTCGCGACATCGAGAAAATGTTCGGCTTCGACAAGCCGGCCCCCGAACGCTTCATCGAGATGATGGCCGGCTACCTGACCTTCGACTTCGGCCGCAGCCTGTTCCGCGACCAACCGGTCGTGGACCTCATCGTCGAGAAGATGCCGGTCAGCATCTCACTCGGGCTCTGGTCCACGTTGCTGGTTTATCTGATCTCCATCCCGCTCGGCATCGGCAAGGCGGTGCGGGATGGCACGCGGTTCGACGTCTGGACCTCGGCCGCCGTGCTGGTGGGCTACGCCATTCCGGGATTCCTGTTTGCCATCCTGCTGGTGGTGCTATTTTCCGGAGGGTCCTTCGTGCAGTGGTTTCCGCTGCGGGGCCTGGCTTCGCCCGGGTCGCAGGACTGGTCCTTCTGGGGGCGGGCGGCGGATTACGCGTGGCACATGGCCCTGCCGACCCTTGTGCTCGTCTCCGGCGGCTTCGCTGGGCTGACGATGCTGACCAAAAACTCCTTCATGGATGAAATCGGCAAGGCCTATGTCGTCACTGCAAAGGCCAAGGGCGCCGGCGAAAACCGCGTGCTCTACCGCCACGTCTTCCGCAATGCGATGCTGCTGATCATCGCAGGCTTCCCCGCGGCCTTCATCGGCATATTGTTCACCGGGGCGCTTCTGGTGGAAATCGTCTTCAGCCTGGATGGGCTCGGGCTGCTCGGCTTCGAAGCCGCAATCCGACGCGACTACCCGGTGATGTTCGCAACCCTGTACATCTTCACGCTGCTCGGACTGATCATGCAGATCGTGGGCGACGTGATGTACACGATCGTCGACCCGCGAATCGACTTCTCGGCGCGACGGTAAGGCTGCGACTTGAGAGGGGCTCGCCCCCCCCCCTCAAGCGCTGGTGCGGGTGCAGTTCAAGAATGAGAGTATGGTATGCCTCCTCTGCCCCGCTCGGCCGGGACCACGCCCGCACCACTGATCGGCGTCCGGTGCCGGAAGACAACCAACGCTACGCGGCGCAGCAGGCCATCAACAAGGGCATCCGGCCCTGCAAGGCACCGCTGCGGGTGCGCCTGCTGGCACCCGATCCATAGGGTCGCCGGCTCACCCATGCGCCCCTCTGCGCAGCGACACGTCTGGAAGGCACCACTCTTCAGCGCAATACCGACGCCCGCCAACGCCTCGCCGCGATGGTCTGAACATGATGCTGCAGGACATGTGGCGCCGTCGACCTGCCAGATCCGGGACATACGGCAGCGCCAGGCGCGCAGCCGGTCAGGGTCGGCGCGGGAGCCTGACCGGCCGCGTCACGGATCCTCGGGCGGCAGGCCTGGCGCCGCCGCGCGGGGCCATGACACCGGCCCATGTCTGCCGCTATCGTGCGCCTTGAGAACAAGATCGGGACCCCGAAGTGGCACCGCGCGAACCGCCCCATCCGGCGCCTGCTTTCCTGCACCACAGTCGCGGTTTCTGCTTGGCGGGGACGTGAATGCCGCAGACCTTCCGCGACCTGCGACTCTTCGTCGCCGCCTGCGAGGAGCGGTCCTTCACCGCAGCCGCCGCACGCGAACATGCGACGCAGTCAGGCGTGTCCCAGCACATTCGCAATCTGGAAGACCGCCTGGGCGTGCAACTCTTCCTGCGCGGCTCGGCCGCCGTCGTGCCAACGCCGGCCGGTGAGGATTTCTACCGCCATGCCGTGGGCCTGCTGCGCGCGCGCGATGAGGCGATGCGTGCGGCGCGCGCACATGCCGGGGTCATGCAGGGCGAGATACGCATCGGGCTGATGCCCACGATGACGCGGCTTTGCCTCGCGCCGTCACTCGCTCGTTTCATGGCCACCTGGCCGAATGTGCTGGTGCGCATCACCGAAGCCTACAGCGCCGCGCTGACGCCGATGGTCCGCGGCGGTGACCTGGATTTCGCCGTGGTGCCGGGGCTGCCCGCCTCGGCGGGGCTGCGCGTGACGTCGTTCCTGCGCACGCCGGAGGTTCTGGTCTCGGCCATCGGCTCCGGCCTGCCGCACCTCACGCCCGTGTCGTTGCGCGACGTGCCGGCGCCGCGACTGGTTCTGCCAGGGCCGGGCAATACCCGGCGGCAGACGATCGAGGCCTACATGACCAGCAACGGCATTCGTCCGTCGCGGGTGATCGAGTTGGATGCGATGCTCGGCACGCTGGACATGGTGGCATCGCAAGGCTGGTTCACCATCCTGCCCGGGGTGATGATGGCCGTGGGCGAGGAGGGCGGCCAGCGGCGCTTCACGGTCAGCCCGCTCGGCGATCCACCGCTGCGGCTGGATCTCGTGGTGATCGAGGCCGCGCGCCGCGTGCTGCGCCCCGAGGCCGATGCCTTCCTGGCGATGCTGCGGGAGGAGGCGATGCGGATCAACGGAACCTGGGCCGAGATGTAGCGGCTACACCCGAACGGGTGCGCGGCTGGTCGCGGAGCGCGCGATCGCCTCCAGCACCGCGACATTGCCGATCTTCTGCGCATCGGTAAAAGGATAGTCGGCAACACCCCGGATCGCAGCCGCAAAGGCCTGCAGGTTGAGCAGCGTCGCATTCTCCCAGCCGAAGGTCTCCACCTGCCGTTCGCCGCCACGCGGCTGGATGGTCAGCGTGGCGGGCCCGGGCGTGTCAGGATGCGTCTCGTTGCGGATTTCGGCCCAGCCACGCGCGCCCATCACGGTCAGGGAGATGTAGAGCGGCGTTTCGAGCACGGCGTTGATATGGCCCGAGGCGCCGGAGGCGAAGCGCAGATGGGCCGACACGCCATCGCCGTTCGGCCTGTCTGAGACCAGGTGCGAGGTGATGGCATGGACCTCCTCCACCGGCCCGACCAGGTCGAGAAACAGGTCGGTCAGATGCACGCCCATCGCCGTCATGCTGGCGGCGGGCGCATTGGCCGGATCGGCGCGCCAGTCGCCGGCGGCGATATGCGCCAACTTGTCGTGGCTGAAGTCGGCGCGCGCGTGGAGCACCTCGCCCAGTTCGCCCGCGCGCAGGATGTCGCGGAGGCGACGGATCGCGGGCTCGAACCGGCGCTCATGACCGATGCCCAGCACGACCCCCGCGGCCCTGCAGGCGGCGACGCTGCGCTCGGCATCGGCGCGGGTCAGGGCCAGCGGCTTTTCGCAGAAAACGTGGCGGCCAGCGGCCGCGACCTCCAGCACCTGAGCCGCATGCATCGCATGCGGCGTGCACAGGATGACGGCGTCCACCGCCGGATCGGCGAGTGCTTCGGCGATCGAGGCGGAGAGCGGCAGGCCGTGCTCACGCGCAAAGTCGGCGTGGGCCGCGGCATTCGGCTCGATCGCGCGCACCAGGCGCAGATCGGCGCAGCCGGCAAGGCTGCGGGTGATCTGCCGGCCCCACCAGCCGAGCCCCGCCACCGCCGCATTGACCATGGCGTTCCGCCTTTCCCTGCTGCGCCTATTCGGCGGCGACCCGCGTATCGAGGTTGATGGGCATGCAGAAGCCTCCGCTGCTGTAGATCAGCGGCACACCCTCCTCCATCTCCATCCGCAAGATGCGGCCAATCATGATGACATGGTCGCCGCCGGGCAGCAGCGACTCCGTTTTGCATTCAAAGCGAGCGAGACAGCCCGGCAGGAGCGGGGCACCGCCGCGCCCTGGTTGCCAGGCCTGGCCTGCGAATTTGTCGGGCGAAGGGCGCGCGAAGTGTTCGGCCAGGTGGCGCTGCGATGCGTGCAGGACGTGAACCGCGAAGTGCCCCGCCGCGGCGAAGGCCGGGAGCGAGGGCGCGTTGCGCTGCGGGCACCACAGCAGCAGCGGCGGGTCGAGCGAGAGCGAAGCGAAGGAATTCGCCGTCATGCCCTCCGGCTTTCCGCCCGGCGGGCAGGTCGTGACGATGGTGATGCCGGTGGCGAAACGCCCGAAGGCACGACGCAATGCGCCCGGCTCGATCGTCTCGGCAAACTCCTGTTGCATGCTGCGCCCGTCCGCACCCCGTTTCGCCATCAGCAAATAGGGATGGCGGGGCGGCACGGGGAATCATCATTGCTGCGATGGACGATCAGGGAAGTTGATGCTGCGTCCCGCCGCACCGGAAAGGCTTGACCTGCACCGGCCCGTCGCGTCGATGATCGCGGGAACAAGACGGGAGGCATGGGTGCGGGAATTGCGGACGGGGCGCGCGTTGGTGATCGGCGGCTCCATGGGCGGGCTGTTTGCCGGGCTGCTGTTGCGGCGCCAGGGCTGGGACGTGACCATCTTCGAAAAGGTGGCTGGTGAACTTGCCGGCCGGGGCGCCGGCATCGTCACCCATCCCGTGCTCTACGAAGCATTGTCCCTCGCCGGGGTAACGGCGCTCGGCGACCTCGGCGTACCGATCGAAACGCGGCGCATCTTCGGCACGGACGGCGCGCTGATCGGCGAACACCGGCGGGCGCAGGTCGCGACCTCCTGGGATCGCCTCTACAGCCTGATGCGCGAGCAGATCCCGGATCGGCACTATGAGACAGGGCGCGCCATCGTGGCGATCGAGCAAACCGCGGGCGAGGCTGGCGTGGTGGCGCGCTTTGCCGATGGCAGCATGGCGGATGGCGACCTGCTGGTGGCGGCCGACGGCTTCCGCTCCACCGTGCGATCCCTGCTGCTGCCCGAGGCGGTGCCGCGCTACGCGGGCTACGTCGGCTGGCGCGGCCTGCTGGCGGAGGCCGACATGCCGCCAGTCCTTCACGCGGCGATGTTCGACCACTTCACCTTCTGCCTGCCGGACGGCGAGCAGATCCTGGGCTACCCCGTTTCAGGCCCCGGCCACGACCTGCGCCCGGGGCACCGCCGCTACAACGTCGTCTGGTATCGCCCGGCACCGGAGGCGACCACGCTTGTGCGGCTGCTGACCGACGACACGGGCAAGCGCCACGACCTGTCCATACCGCCGCCGCTGATCGCCCAGGCATCGCTCGCGGCGCTGCGCGCGGATGCCGAGCGATTGCTGGCGCCGCAGTTCGCCGAGCTGATCCGGCTGACGCCGCAGCCCTTCCTGCAGCCGATCTATGACCTGCAGTCGCCGCGCATCGCCTTTGGCCGGGTGGCGCTGCTGGGTGATGCCGCCTTCATCGCGCGGCCGCATGTCGGCGCGGGCGTGTCCAAGGCGGCGCAGGACGCCATTGCGCTGGCCGCGGCGCTGGCGGCGTCGGGCGGCGACGTGACCGCGGGCCTCGCCGCCTACCAGGCAGCCAGGCTGCCGCAGGGCCAGCGCATCGTCCGCCGCGCGCAGGAACTCGGCACCTGTATCGCGGCCGAGGGCATGAGCGAGGCGGAGCAGCGCATGGCCCTGCACAGCCGCGACCCCGGCGTGGTGATGAGCGAAACGGCGACGCTGGATTTCCTCGATGCCTGAAGGCCACGTCAGCCGCCGCGGGGTTCCAGCCCGGCCATGCGCTCCAGCACGGCGCAGACCGAGGCCGTGTCCTCCGGCCCCAGGCCTTGTGCCATCGCCGCGTCATAGATTGGCGCGCTGGCCGACAGCAGCGGCGTGGGCGCGCCGACCGCGGCGGCGAATTCCGCAATCACCGCCATGTCCTTCTGCCAGGTCGAAACGCGCATGGTCGGCGGTGTGTAGCGGGCATCGGCCATCATCGGGCCGCGCAGCTGGAACATGCGCGAGCCGCCCGCGCCGGGTGCCACCAGCCGTACCAGCTGGTGCGGGTCGAGCCCGGCCTGCATACCCAGCACGATCGCCTCGGCCGCGGCGACATTGTGGATGGCGACCAGCAGGTTGGCGACGAACTTCATGCGGCTGCCGTTGCCATAGGCGCCGACGTCATGGGCTTCCCGCGCGAAGCCCATGAACAGCGGGTGCAGCGACGCGATCGTGGCGGCATCGCCGCTGGCATAGACGCTGAGGTCCTTCACCCGGGCCTGAGCGCCGGTGCCGCTCAGCGGGCAGTCCAACGGCACATGACCGGCCGCGGAGAGCACGTCGGCCGCGGCCGCCTTGTCGGCCAGGGTCAGGGTGCTGGTCTCCACCACCACGCGTCGCGACAGCCCGGACGCCGCCAGCGCGTGCGCCGTGGCGATCAAGGCTGCGGGACTGGGCAGGCTGGTGATCAACACCGACGCTTCGGCCGCGACGGCGACAAGACTTTCCTTCACCTCGACACCCGCGGCCGAAGCCTCCGCACGGCGCGCAGGATCGGGGTCGTAGCCCAGCACGCGCCAGCCGTCGGCCACCAGGTTGACCGACATAGCGCCGCCCATGATGCCGAGGCCGACGACACCCACCACCTTGTCCATGCTCACGTCTCCCATCTGATGGCCACCCTTTTCCGGCCGTGCGATTTGCCGTGTTATGTGCAGGCTAACGCGCTTGGAGGAAATGAACATGGCACGGATCGGGATTGCGGGCCTCGGCCGCATGGGGGCCGCGATCGCGGAGCGGCTGATCGAGGTGGGCCATACGGTGATCGTGTGGAACCGCTCGCCCGGGAAGGCGCAGCCGTTGATCGACGCCGGTGCCGTGGCCGCCGCCACGCCGGCGGCACTCGCGCGCGAGTCGGAGATCATCCTGACCATCCTGACCGATGCCGAGGCGATGGAGCGCGTCTATGGCGCGCCTGACGGCGTGATCGCGGCAGGACTCGCCGGCAAGGCGGTGATCGAGATGAGCACCGTGCGCCCCGAGGTGCAGGTCGCCATGGCCGCACGCATCCGCGCCGCTGGCGGCGCCTATGTCGAATGCCCGGTCGGCGGCACGACCGGCCCAGCGCGTCAGGGCAAGCTGCTGGGCCTGGCCGCTGGCGAGGCCGCGGATGTCGCGCGCGTCCGCCCGCTGCTGGACCAGATGTGCCGGCGGGTCGAGCATGTCGGGCCGGTTGGCGCCGGCGCGTCCATGAAGCTCGCGATCAACCTGCCGTTGATGGTCTTCTACCAGGCCCTGGGCGAGGCGCTGACCCTGTGCCGGCACCTCGGCCATGACCCGGCCTGGTTGATGGATCTGTTCGCCGATACCTCGGGCGGGCCCAATGCGCTGAAGACCCGCGGGGCGGCCATCGCCCAAGCGCTGGCAGGTGGCGATCCGCAGCCGCGGACCTTCGACATCGACCTGATCCGAAAGGACCTGCGCACCATGCTGGAAGAGGCCCGCGCCGGCGGCGCCGACCTGCCGGTGACCGCCCGCGCGCTGGAGGTCTACGACGGCGCCGCCGCGGCGGGCTGGGGCGAGCGCGACGGCGCGACGCTGCCGTCCTACTGGCCCGGCCGAGCCGGATCGGAGCGCCCGGCATGATCCTCTATGGCTTCTGGCGTTCGCTCGCCACGATGCGAGTGCGCACGGCCCTGACGCTGAAGGGCCTCGCGGCGCAGGAGATCGCCGTGGACCTGATCCGCGGCGACCAGCGGGAGGAGGCCTTCCGCGCCGTGAACCCCGCCATGGCCGTGCCCGCGCTGGTCACGGAGGAAGGTGCGGCGCCGCTCATCCAGTCGCTCGCCATCCTGGAATGGCTGGAGGAGACGCATCCCCTGCCCCCCCTGCTACCCGCGACACCTTCGGCGCGCGCGCGGGTGCGGGGCCTCGCGCAGATCGCCGCGGGCGACACCCACCCGCTGACCGTGCCCCGCGTGCGCCGCGCCCTGGCCGAACGCTTCGGCGCCGATGAGGCCAGCGTCCATGACTGGTGCCGCCACTGGATCGGCCAGGGTGCGGGCGCCCTGGAAGGCCACTTGGCGCGGGACCCGCAGACCGGCGCCTTCTGCCACGGCGACACGCCCGGAATGGCCGATATCTGCCTGTTCAGCCTGAAGGCGGGGGCGGACATGTTCGGCGTCGACCTCGCACCCTGGCCGACCTTAGCCGGGATCGCCGCGCGCTGCGGCGGGATCGAGGCTTTCGCCGCTGCCCATCCGCTGCGCCAGCCGGGTGCCCCGCATCGCGGAAGCTGATGGGCCGGCGCAGAGAAGATGATTTGGCGCCGCCGGCCCGAGCCAGCATCTAGACGAGTAACCTGACCGGAAGGACACGCACGCCATGGACCTCGGCTTCTTCACCATGCCGATCCACCCGCTGGACAAGGACTGGCGCCGGTCGCTGCGCGAGGACCGCGAGGCCTATATTCTGGCCGATGAGCTGGGCTTCACCGAGGCCTATTGTGGCGAGCACGAAACCGACCAGGCGGAGAACATCACCTCCTGCGCGATGTTCCTCGCCACGCTGGCGGATGCGACCAAGCGCATTCGCCTCGGCACCGGCACGATCAACATGCCGAATTCCCACCCGGCATCGGTCGCGGCCAATCTCGCGATGCTCGACCACCTGCTGGATGGGCGGTTGATCTTCGGTATCAGCCCGGGCGGGCTGATGTCCGACGCCGAGGCGCATGGCAATCTCGACAAGAACCGCGCCGAGATGTTCCTGGAGGCCATCGACACGGTGCTGGCGATCTGGAAGGGCCAGGCGCCCTACGACATCGTAGGCAAGCATTGGTCGGTTTCCACCAGCCGCACCTATGTCCCGGAAATCGGCCAGGGCATCATCCCCCGCCCCTTGCAGACACCGCATCCGCCGATCGTGGTAACGGCGGTTGCCCCGTTCTCCAAGGGCGTGACGGAAGCGGCGGCGCGGGGGTGGGAGACGATTTCGGCGAACTTCCTGATGCCGCAATGGGTCCGCAGCCATTGGCCGAAATACGTCGAGGGCTGCGCCAGGGCCGGCCGGCCAGCGGACCCGGCCAACTGGCGCGTCGCCAAGAGCATCCTGGTGATGGAGGACGAGGCCCAGGCAAGGGAATATGCCACCGGAGCGAACAGCCCCTACCGCTTCTACTACAGCCAGCTGCTGGAAAAGATGCGCAGGGGCGGGCGGCTTGAACTGTTCAAGACACACCGGGACCAGCCCGACGACGAGGTCTCGCTGGACACCATTTGCGACCGGCTGGTGATCTGGGGCACGCCGACGCAGGTGGCCGACAAGCTGCTCGCTTTCCGCGAGGAGGTGGGCGACTTCGGCACGCTGCTTTACGCTGGCAAGGACTGGCTGGACCGCGATGTCGGCCGCCGTTCCATGATCCTGCTGGCGGAGAAGGTGATGCCGATGGTCAATGCCGCCATCGGTCGCAGCACCACCCGGCAGGCGGCGGAATGAGCCGGCAGGGCGTGGCCGAGGGGCGTGGCGCCAAGCTGTACTGGTGCGAGGATGCCGGCCCCACGCCGGACGCGCCGGTCCTGCTGTTGTCCAACAGCCTGGCCGCAACCACGCGCATGTGGGACCCGCAGGTGCCGCTGCTGACCCAGCGCTACCGCCTGCTGCGTTATGACACCCGCGGCCATGGTCGCAGCGATGCGCCCGCCGGCGACTACGACTTTCCGATGCTGGTCGCGGATATGGCCGCGGTGCTGGATGCCGCAGGTGCCGCCCGCGCCTCCGTGATGGGCCTCTCGCTCGGCGGCATGACGGCCTTGGGCTTCGCGCTGGCGCATGCGGATCGGCTGGAGCGGTTGGTCTGCTGCGATGCGCGGGCCGATGCGCCGCCACCCTTCGTGACGTCCTGGGAAGACCGGCTGGCGGCGATTTCGGCCGGCGGCATGGCGGCGATCCTGGCGGGGACGCTGGATCGCTGGCTGGACCCGGACTTCCGCGCCGACCGGCCCGATGTGGTGGCCTGGGTCGAGGCGATGATCCTGTCGATCCCCGTCACCGGCTATGCCGGCTGTGCCGCGGCGCTGAAGCGCCTGGGCTATCTGCCGGACCTGGCCCGCATCACCGCACCCACGCTGTTCGTCGTCGGCGCCGATGATGTCGGCACGTCACCGGCGGTGATGCGTGACATGGCCGCGCGCGTTGCGGGCGCGCAGTTCGCCGAGGTGGCGCAGGCGCGCCACCTGCCGAACCTGGACAACGCGCCGGGTTTTGCGGCGGCGATCAGTGACTTCCTTGGCCTGCACTGAGGCCGGACCCGAAGGAGGCAAGCATGGCGATTGACCGGCTGGACCATTACTCCATCCGCACCACGCGGCTGGCGGAGACCGAGCGGTTTTATGTCGATGTTATGGGCCTGGAGGTGGGGCCGCGCCCGGCGTTTCCCTTCCCCGGTGTCTGGCTCTACCGCGACGGCGTCGCGGTGGTGCATGTCGTGGGCATCGACCCGAATGATCCGGCGGGGCTCGTCGCCTATCTCGGCGACAAGGGGATGGACGGGCTGGCGGACGGCACGGGCAGCATCGACCACGTGGCTTTCCTGTGCAGCGGGCTGGAGGCGATGCGCGCGCATTTTACCGCCGCGGGTGTCGGGTTCCGCGAACGCGCGGTGCCCAACATGGCGCTGCACCAGATCTTCCTGGACGATCCGAACGGCGTGACGATCGAGTTGAACTATCGGGTCTGAATGCGCGGCCCGTGCGGCGCCGGTCAGAGGGCCAGGATGCCGTGGAGCAACGGCTCCACCTTGGCTCGGGTCAGCGCGCCGCGCGTGATGAAGACGAGGCGCGGGGCGACCGTGCCATTGGGCCAGTCTTCCAGTTCCAAAGGGCGATGCAGCACCTGGCCGACGGCCTGCACCACCACGGGGCCGGTGCAGCCTTCTATCGCCAGCAGCCCCTTCACCCGCAGCAGGTCGGCGCCACGAAGGTCCTGCAGCAGGCCAAGCCCGGTCGCGATGCGTCGCCAGGGCAGCGGGCGGTCGAAGGGCAACGTGAAACTGGACAGGCCGGGCGTGTGCACCGCCTCTGCGACGAGCGCGCTCGGCGGCGGCAGGCTGCTCTCCGCCAGCAGGAAGTCCGGCGGCACGCGGCCCTGCGACGCGACCTCGATCGGCACGCCGAGCGCAATGTCGTGCACGGCGCCGAGCAGGGCCTGCACCGTCTCTGGCGGGGCCAGGTCGGCCTTGCTCACAACCACCCGATCGGCAATCGCCAGTTGGCGCAGCGCCTCCGGCACCGAGGTCAGGGCGGCGACGGCCGTGGTCGCGTCCAGCACCGTGATGATGCTCTGCAGGTGGTATTCGCGCGCCAGGGACCGGTCGTTCAAAAGGGATTGCAGGACAGGCATCGGGTCGTCGGCGCCGCTGGTCTCCAGCACGACACGGGCGAAGTCCGGCACGGCACCGCGTAGTCGATCAGCATGCAGATTACGCAACGTCGTCTCAAGGTCGCTGCGCAGCACGCAGCAGAGACAGCCATTGCTGAGCAGCGCCACCTTGCCCGTGGCGGCTGGCGCGAGCAGCGCCTGATCCAGACCGACGGCGCCGAATTCATTCACCACCACGGCTGTGCCGCGACCGGCTTCTGACTCCAGCAGCGCCTTGACCAGCGTGGTCTTGCCCGCCCCCAGGAAACCGGTGACGAGGATGACCGGCACGCGGCCCGCCGCCGCCCGCCGAAGCCGCCGGCCGAAGGGCCCGCCGCCGGGCCCGGCCGGGAAGACGAGCGGCAGCGTGTCCATGCGCCTGGCTAGAAATCCATCTCCAGCACGTACAGCCCACCGGCGAAGCGATCCACGGTGTAGACGATGCCACGTTCGTCCACGAAGACGTCGTTCAGCTGGATCGCGCCCACGGGTGAGTTCCGCGGAGCCTCCGGCACGAAATGCGCGACCTCCCGCGGCTGGTAGGGGTCGGCGATGTCGAAGGCGCGCAGGCCGCCGTTGAAGAAGGTGCCGATGATCACCTGTTCGGATTGCCAGCAGTTGGGCGAGGGCACGTTCTCGTGCAGGTTGTGCGCACCGAAACGTCCACCACGACCCTGGAAGTCGCGCAGCGGTGGCATCGGGCAGGTTGCGATCGGCACCGGATTGCGTTCGTCCCGGGCATCTACGATCCAGACCAGCTTCGGCCAGTCCGCCCCGCCATCCACCACCGATTCATCCGTGACCACCAGAAGGTCGCGACCGAACAGCGGCAGCACGGTATGGGTGAAGCCGACGTACGGGGGCGAATTGTCCCAGCGCGAAATCACCTTGGGCTGCGACTTGTCGGAGATGTCCATGATGAACATCCCGGCGTCGAGATAGCCGAGGTAGCAACGGTCAGGCCGCTGCGGATAGACATTGGTGTTGTGCGCGCGGAAGCCGAAGTCATTCCCCGCCACGTGCCGCTCAGGCGCCGGTTCCGCGTCACCCTCCTGCGTGCCGGGCAGCCACCAGCGCCCGGCCTCGACCGGCTTGGACGGGTTGCGCACATCGACGATGCGGTAGCACTGGTCGTCGAGCTGGTTGCGCGGCGTGAAGTCGGCGGCACCAGCGGCCATGTGCACAAACTCGCCATCGGCGAACCACAGTTGATGGACACCGCGCGACTTGGGGCCTGAGGCATCGAAGAAGGAGATCGAGCGGGGTTCCTCCGGCTTCGAGACATCGAACATCTCGAACCCCGCCGGCGCCTGGCCGGGTTGCTGCACCTGGTAGGCCACGACGAGCGTGTTGCCGACCAGTTCGAGGGAGTTAGATCGCATGAAGCGCTGCGGCAGTTCGGTCTGCACGACAACGCGCGGGTTGCGCGGGTCGGTCACGTCGATGCCGGTGAAATTCTTGGGCGCCGACTCATGCGCAGCCCAGAGGATGCGGCGCCCGTCCGGTGCGATCTGGATGGAAAGCCCCTCGCCCATGCCGCCAAAGCCGTTCAGCGCATGCTGCGCCAGCAGGCGGAAGTTCCAGATCGATGCGGGGGGCGCATCGGCGCGGGCATTGTCCATGTGTGGGGCGGTCCTCAGTTTCTGGCGACTACGCAGTTTACGTGGAGCTTGCGCGTGGCGACAGGGCTGGGAAGATAGGTTTTCTGTTCGGCTGTATCAGTTTTCCTGATTTGTCGGCGTTTGCAAGGCGGGCATAGCGTGCCGTGCGTCAAGAAGCGGGCGCGCGTGACGCTGCGACCCGCCGTGAAGGGATTGGCATGGCGACGGAGCGGCGCCGGGCCATCCCTGTCACCTCGCAGGGGGGAGGTTCGCATGGCACTGAAGCTCGGCATTCTGTTCGGCGACGACATCGGCCTGGAAGTCGTGCCCGAATGCGTGAAGGCCATGCGTGCCGCGGCCGATCGGACTGGCCTTGATATCGCATGGACGGAGTTGCCTATCGGGCGCGAGGGCCACCTGCGCCATGGCCATACCCTCCCCGAGGTCACGCTGCGCGGGTTGCGCGATCTCGATGGCTGGGTGCTCGGCCCCATCGGCCATGCAGCATATCCCCGCAACGATCCGGCCTGGGTCTTCCCACCGCTGCGGAAAAGATTCGAACTCTACGCGAGCATCAAGCCGATACGCACGCAGCCGGGACTGCCCGGCCTGCATCGTGACGTGGACATCGTCTTCCTGCGCGAGGTTACGGAGGGCATGCAATCCTCTGATACTGTCGTCGCTGGCACTGGCGAATTTCGCCCGAACGATGAAATCACGATCGCCTCACGCATCATCACGCGGACAGGGTCGCGCCGGCTGGCGCGCGAAGCGTTTGAAATCGCCCGCACGCGGCCGCGCCGCAAGCTGACCGTGGCGCACAAGGAGCCAG
>JBBQHE010000040.1:0-24458 GCA_038323655.1 Acetobacterales bacterium
GGGCGATGTTCATGCCCCCCAGATAGCGCGGCCAGCCGTCGCGTCACCTGCGGTTGACCCGGGCGCTGCTTCCGCGACAGGGTCGGCAGCACAGGGGGAGGCCCGGATGCGCGCTGTCGTGATGCTGCTGGCCCTGTTCGCGGCCAGCCCGGCCCTGGCCCAGTTGAGCCTACCGCCGGGGATTCCCGGCCAGGGCACCGGCGCGCCCGACACAGGCAGCGCCTTCTGCCAACGGGTCGGGCGGGCAGTACTGGCCTGCCGGGCCGGTGGCGTCGGGCTGATGGACCTGGCGGGTCTGGGAACCTGCCTGGCACGGACCTTACCGGTGCAGGATTCGCTGCGGGTCGCCCAGGCGGCGCAGCGGGCCCAGGGCAGCCCGGCCTCGGTGCTGACCGAGTGCGGGCTGCGATAGGGCGGTTAACGCGCCCTCATCGTCCGGTCACGGCGCCGATCGCGGCGCCGCCCGCGCCACCCAACAGCGCCCCGGTCAGCAGCGATCCGCCCGTGAGCGCGCCGACGGCGGCCCCGCCCGCGGCACCGATGGCACCGCCCGACAGGGCGCGTTGCTGGGTCCGGTTCATGTTGGAACAGCCGCCGAGCAGCAGGGCCAGGGCGGCAATCAGGGTCAGGCTACGCATGTGCGAATCTCCGATTCTGGGCGGGATGTCCCGCCGGCGTCAGCCATGCCCGCGCAGGATGGCGAGGATGCGGCACAACCGGGGCAAGGCTGCCTCGGGCCGGACAGGCTGCTGCACCGGGGCGCGGCCAAACCGGGGCGCGGCCGAACCGGCGCCCTGGCAACGCGCAGCATGACGCGTCCAGAAATGAAAGCGGCGCCGGGGTTTCCCCCGGCGCCGCCGATCACGCGAATGGCTTGACCGTATCAGTGGCGTGCGGGCGCGGGCTGTCCGGCGAGTGTCGTCACGTCATCGGCGAAGATGTCGCGCTTGTAGGTTTCCGGCACCATGAACAAGCCGATCACCACGGTGCCAAGCGCCACGACGATCGGGTACCACAGGCCGAAGTAGACATCGCCGGTCTGTGCGATCATCGCAAAAGCCGTCGCCGGCATCAGCCCACCGAACCAGCCATTGCCGATGTGATACGGCAGCGACATGGAGGTGTAGCGGATCCGGGTCGGGAACAATTCCACCAGCGCCGCCGCGATCGGCCCGTAGACCATGGTCACGTAGACCACCATCAGCGTCATGATGGCGATCAGCACGGCCGGCTGTTCACGGAAGATGTCGAAGGGGCTCGACATCTTCACGACCGTCGGGTTGACCGCGGCGGGGTAGCCCGCAGCGGTCAGTGCCGCCGACAGATCCCGCGCGAAGGTCGGCGTACCGGCGACGATGGGCGTGCCACCAGCGACGCGGACCGATGCGACGGTGCCTTCGGCAACCTGCTCGACCCGGTAGTTCACCGAGGCCCGGGCGAGCGCGGCCTTGGCCACGTCGCAGGGCTTGGAGAAGGAGACGGTGCCGGTCGGGTTGAACTGGAAGGAGCAGTCGTTGGAATTGGCCAGCACCCGCACTTCGATGTTGCTGTGTGCCGCTGCCAGGGCCGGATTGGCCTCGGCCGAGAGCAGGTGGAACAGCGGGAAGTAGGTAAGTGCCGCGATCAGGCAGCCGCCCAGGATGATCGGCTTGCGGCCGATCTTGTCGGACAGCCAGCCGAAGAAGACGAAGCCGCCCGAACCCAACACCAGCGACCAGGCCACCAGCATGTTCTGCGTGAAGCCATCGACCTTGAGCACCTGGCCCAGGAAGAACAGCACGTAGAACTGCCCCGTGTACCAGACCACCGCCTGGCCCGCGACGAGGCCGAGCAGGGCAAAGAGCGCGATCTTGGCGTTCTTCCACTGGCCGAAGGCTTCGCTGATCGGCGCCTTGGAACCGGTGCCTTCGGACTTCATCTTCAGGAAGGCCGGGCTTTCCTCCATCTGCAGACGGATCCAGACCGAAATCGCGACCAGGAAAATCGACAGCAGAAAGGGCACGCGCCAACCCCAGGCGGCGAAGGCCTCATCACCGACCGCGAGGCGGGTGAACAGGATGACCAGCAGCGACATGAACAGCCCAGCCGTGGCCGTGATCTGGATGAAGCTGGTGTAGAAGCCACGCCGGCCGTTGGGCGCGTGCTCCGCGACATAGGTCGCCGCGCCGCCGTATTCGCCGCCCAGCGCCAGGCCCTGCAGCAGCCGCAGGACGATCAGGATCACCGGGGCGATGATGCCGATCTGGTCGGAGGTGGGCAGCATGCCGACGATGAAGGTCGATGCACCCATGATGACGATGGTGATCAGAAAGGTATACTTGCGGCCGACGAGGTCGCCGAGGCGCCCGAACACCAACGCGCCGAAGGGGCGCACCAGGAAGCCTGCGGCGAAGGCCAGCAGGGCGAAGACGTTGCGTGTGGCCTCCGGATACATGCCGAAGAAGTTCGCGCCGATCACGGCGGCCAACGACCCGTAGAGGTAAAAATCATACCACTCGAACACGGTGCCGAGGGACGAGGCCAGGATGACCTTGCGTTCTTCTTTCGTCATGGGTGGCGTTTTGACGGCCGCCCCTTTGGTTGTTCCCGACATGCGCCGGCCGCCTCCCTTAGCTTGTTTCGTCAACGACGCATTGGCCGGGATCCGGCCCGATCCGCCCAGCCCTTCTTGCGGCATGCTTAACCTTAAGCGGCGGGGCGCCGTTTCGGGAGGATACCACGCATGAAATCGAAGCCATGTTGCCGCGAAGAAAGGGCGCCCCGCGCCAAGCCAACGGTAGGCGCACGGCCATCTCGGGACGTGGCCTGAACGGCGAAGCAACGGCGACGAATAGGGGACTGAAACAATGATTCAGCCAGGCGATCCTACGTTTAGGCAGCACTCGATACGCGAACACAGCCCAGGCGTGACGACAGACGGGCGACAGGGCGGCAGAAAAACAGGCCGGGATGTCAAGATTCGCGCCGCGCTGTCGCCATGCCCAACGGGTCAGACCGCCTTGCGCGGCCTGCCGTCGCTGTTCGCCGCCTGACCGGGCGCGCCGCCGCCGGTTTGTACCTGCGCTTCGGCTTCCGCCATGGTGCTGCGAATCTCCTTCAACAGCGCCGAGCCCTTGACGGTGCGTTGCACCAGCACGCTGCGGCGATCGGCCGGGTCCGTCTTGCGGCGTGCCAGGTCCAGGTCACCCAAGCGGTCGAGCGCCCGGGTTATGGCGGGCTTGGAAACATTCAGCGCCGCGGCGAGGCCGCGCACCGTATGCGGACCGTCATCCAGATAGACCGTGAGAAAAACCGCCTGCTGGCGCGCCGACAGATCAGGACCGTCGCGACGGACCAAGGCCACGGTCGTGTCGCGTAGAATTCCGACCAGCTGGTCGGCCGAGAGGGTTGCCGGCATCGTCTTGTCCTTCTTCCTGTTACCGGCCGAGGCCGGGGCCGCCGCCGGCACCGCACGGTGCACAACAGACGCTGTCATCAGATCAAACGCCGGTAGCGGCAAATCGTTTTGCTCCATGGCAAAAAACATATCAGCCTGTCGTCGAGTCTGGATCCACGGATAATCAAAGCAGATTCGTATCGGTCCCGGCAACCCGATCGTGACGAGATTCTATGGCCAATGCGCCGAGCAGTGCCCGCAGGGCGGGGCATTCGCCGCCTTCGGGCCGGCCAGGACGCGTCGCATCGTTCCAGGCATAGGTGTCGAGGTGTATCCAAGGCACGTCACGCGGCACGAACCGTTCAAGAAACAGCGCCGCGACAATAGCACCAGCCATCGAACGTGTTGCAACATTGTTCAGATCGGCGACGGGGCTGTCCAGCCACGAAGCGTAACCATGGTGCAACGGTAGCTGCCACAGCCGATCTTTGACCGTTTCGCCGGAAGACAACAGCCGTGCCACCCAGGCCGGATCGTTGCTAAACAGCGCCGGCAGGTCCGGGCCCAGGGCGACACGCGCCGCCCCGGTCAGCGTCGCCGCGTCGATCACCAGGCGCGGGTTCTGTTCCGCGGCAAAGGTCAGCAGATCGGCCAGCACCAGTCGGCCTTCCGCATCGGTGTTGCCGATTTCGACGGTCAGCCCCTTGCGGGTTCGCAACACGTCGCCGGGGCGGAAGGCATCGGGGCCGACCACGTTCTCCACCGCGCCAATCAGCAGCAGGATGCGCCAGGGTGCCCCGGTCGTCATCAGCGCGTCGGCCAGTGCCAGGGTCAAGGCGGCGCCGCCCATGTCCTTCTTCATCCGGCGCATCGCCTCGGGGGGCTTCAAATCCAGCCCACCGGTGTCGAAACAGACCCCCTTGCCGCAGAGCGCCAGCAGCGGATGCGCAGGGTCGCCCCAACGCAGCATCGCGACGCGTGGTCCGCGCCCGGGGGCTGCCGCCCGGCCGACGGCATGCAGGGCTGGGAAGCCCTCCGCGACCGCCGTACCCTCGACGAGCTCGAAACTGGCGCCATGCCTGGCGGCCAGTTCGGCCACGGCGGCCGCTAGTTCGGCAGGGCCGCAGTCCTCGGCCGGCGTGTTGATCAGGTCGCGCCCCCGGCAGATCGCCCGCGCCTGGGCGAGTGCAAAGCCCACCCCATCGGGCGGCACCAGCAGGGCCGGCGCCTGGCCGGGCTTGCCGCGGTAACGATCGAAGCGATAGGCACCGAGCAGCCAGCCAAGTGTCGCCGCCGAAGCATCGACGCCATCGCCCAGGCGCCAGACGCTGCCCTCCGGCAAGGCGCCGGCCAAGCCGCCATAGGCAAAGGGGTCGGTGGTGTCGGCGTCGCCCAGGCCAAGGACGGCGCCTGCCAGCCCGTCCTCGCCAGGAAGAAGTGCCACGCGATGCGCCTGGGCAGCGAAGCCGGTGGCGCGCAGGAAGGCCGCTTGCGACTGCGGCAGACGCGCCAGGAAGGCGTCGAGGCCTGGCGGTGCGACGGCGTGCAGCCACTTCGCGTCGGGCCCTTCGGGCGCCAGTCCCGCAAGCATCACGGCATTCTCCTGCATAATGACGGCCGAACACGCCACTACGAGTCCGGATTGGTTCGCGCCCAGAGAGTGGGCGTAATGAGAAATACACGCAACGCGTGCGGGATTGGCTACCTTGCGCGCGTGGCCAGCGCGCCGGGGGCGGGGCCCCGCAAGGGCAGTCCAGCGATGATCCCCTGCGCCATCGATTCCGCGAGGCAGGCATAGCCGCGATCGTTGTGGTGCAGGCCATCGCTGTCCAGCATCGACTCGGGCGCGGTGCCGGCGGCGGCCCAGGCATCCATCAGCCCGCCGCGACGAAACAGGGCGACACCCGGTCGGTCGGCCAGGTCCGCCAGTACGCGGTCAAACGCCTCGCGTTCCGGCGCCGACTGCGCCCAGGCGCCGCGCTGGCTGTCCATCAGGAGCACGTCGGCGCCGGTCGCCTGGATGCTGTCGACGCCATCACCCATGATCTGGGCGAAGCGACGCGGCGAATGGCGGCGCAGCGCCCCGTTGGTGCCGACCTGCCAGATGATCAGCGCGGGATCATGCGCCAGCGCATCTGCATCCAGCCGCAGCACCATTTCGGCGGCATCCTGCCCGCCGATCCCCTTGTTCACGATGCTCACGACCAGGCCGGGCAAGGCGCGGCGCAGGGCAGCCTCCAACTGGGCCGGATAAGTCGCCCCAGGCCCACTGGCGCCGATGCCTTCGGTGGAGGAAGAGCCGAGCGCGATGATGGTGACCGGCCCGCCGGCCGCGATCCGTGCCGACAGGGCGGGCAGGCGCAGGGCCGCCACCGGTGCTGCCGGGCAATCGGCAGCCTGGGCGGCAGGGACGGCACACAACAGGATCAGCCAGGCAATGAAAATGCGACGCAAGCGTAAGGGCCCATTGGAATTCGCCACGACCATAGCCCGCGCCAGAGAATGGGAAAGACCTTCCCCGCACCTCTATGGCCGGAAAATCTATCTTTTCAGGAAATGGGTTGCCGTCACATCCAGCACAATCACCCCATCGGCGCTGCGGGTTGCGACATACCGCAGACGCGCGATGCCAAGGTTGACCCGGCTGGCCGAGGGCCGGACCTCCAGCACCGTCACCCGCACGGCCACTTCTTCGTCCGGGCGCAGCGGGGCGGGCCACTTCACTTCCATCTGGTTGCCGCCGAGCGAGACATCGGCGATCAGCCCCGAGGAGATCAGCCGCCCGAACACCGCCGACAGCGTATGCAGGCCGGAGGCGACCAGGGTGCGAAAAATGCTCTGCTCGGCGGCCGCATCGTCCAGGTGGAAGGGCTGCGGGTCGAAGCGGGTCGCGAATGCCAGCACCTCGGCCCGTGGCAGGGACAGGGTGCCAAGGTCAAAGGCATCGCCTGGCGCGAGGTCATCGAGCGAGGCGATGCGCGGCACCATCAGGACTTGCCGCCCCCGCCGAGGATCCCGCCCGCCTGGGTGCTCGGGTCCCGCATCGGCCAGCGGCCGGCGTCGACCATGGTCACGAAGTCCAGCACCGCGCGGTTGAAGACGTCGGGGTCTTCCAGGTTCATCGTATGCCCGCAATGCGGCATCACCAGCAGCGCCGCGGAGGCGATGGTGCGCTTGAGGAAAAGGGCCGGTTCCAGTGTCGGGTCATCCTCGTCGCCGGCGATGATCAAGGTCGGCACGGTCATGGCGCGGAAGCCGGCTTCCAGGTCCGCCAGCGCCGGACGCACGCGCTGCACCCCCTGCATGGTGTTGGTGGACCCGAGGGTGGAATGTTCCGCCAATTGCGCGATGAATTCGGCGAAGCCGCGCGGGTCCTTGCGTTCGTACTGCAGCCGCGTCGGCCCGCGGCCATAGACGGCGGCCATCTTGTCCATGCCTTCGTCGCGGATGCGGGCGGCCGTTGTGTCCACCTCCGCCTGGAACTGCGCGCGCTTGCCGGGGGCAGCACCGTAGCCGACGCCGGCGGCAACCAGGCTTCGGGCCAGGGCCGGGTGGCGCAGCCCCAGGTGCAGGGTCGCGAAGGCGCCCATCGACAGCCCGACAACATGAGCCGGCGCCAGGTCCAGCCCCTTGATGACGGCGGCGATGTCATCGGTCGCGCGGTCCTGGCTGTAGGCGGCCAGGGTCGGCGGCACCTCGGACGGCGGATAGCCGCGGGCGGAAAAGGCGATGCAGCGATAGCGGCGGGCGAAGAAGCGCAGCTGCGGCTCCCACGACCGATGGTCGCCCGCGAATTCATGCACGAAGACCATCGGCGTGCCGCTGCCGACGTCTTCATAATGCAGGCGCACGCCGTCGTCGGTGGTGATCTGGGGCATGTGACTCCTTCCGGTCTGGGCTGCGCGCATCCTGTTCGCGCTTGGCCGATGCGACAAGCCGGGCTGCTTGACGAAGCGGGGGGGAGAGCGCATCTGCCATCCATACCGGACCGCAGATGTCCCGTATCAGCCGAGAGGAAACGCCCCCTTGCTTCGCCTGTCGAAACTCACCGACTACGCCGTGGTGGTGATGACGCGGCTGGACGACCTCGGGGGGGCCGCCTCGGCCCCCGGCTTGGCGCAGGCGACCGGCATTGGGGAACCCACCGTCGCCAAGGTGCTGAAGGCGCTCGCCCAGGCCGATCTGGTCATCGGCAGCCGCGGCGCGCAGGGCGGCTACCGCTTGGCCCGACCGCTTTCGGCCATGCCTCTGTCCGATGTGATCGTCGCCATGGATGGTCCGATCGCGCTGACCGCCTGCGTCGATGGCGCGGTCGGCGGGTGTGAGGCCGAAGCCGTCTGTCCCGTCCGCGGCCGTTGGGACCCGGTGAATGCCGCTGTGCGCGCGGCCTTGTCCGCGATCACCCTGGCCAATCTGCAACGTCCCCGCGCAGCAGCGCGCCAGCCCACCCATGTCGCCGCCAGCGCGCTGGCCGCCGAGTAGGACACCAGAACCATGCCCGCCGTCGCCGAGACCCTGCAGACCGTCCAGACCGTCAGCGATGGCGGCTACAAGTGGGGGTTTGAGACCGACATCGAGATGGAGTTCGCGCCCAAGGGCCTGAACGAGGACATCGTCCGCTTCATCAGCGCGAAGAAGGAAGAGCCGGCCTGGCTGCTGGAATGGCGCCTGCGCGCCTTCGCCCTGTGGAAGACCATGGACGAGCCGCGCTGGGCCGCGGTCGGCTACCCGAAGATCGACTACCAGGACGCGTATTACTACGCGGCGCCCAAGAACAAGGTGGTGCCGAAAAGCCTGGATGAGGTCGATCCGGAACTGCTGAAGACCTATGCCAAGCTCGGCATCCCGCTGCGTGAGCAGGAATGGCTGCAGGGGATCGCCCCCAGCCCCGATGCCGAGACAGGGCGCATGCCGATCGCGATCGACGCGGTCTTCGACAGCGTTTCCGTCGCCACCTCCTATAAGGATCGCCTGGCCAAGGACGGCATCATCTTCTGCGCGATCAGCGAGGCGGTGCGCGAGCATCCCGAGCTGGTGCGGAAGTATCTCGGTTTTGTAGTGTTGCAGGGCGACAACTTCTTCGCCGCCCTGAACAGCGCGGTCTTCACCGACGGGTCCTTCGTCTACATCCCCAAGGGCGTGAAGTGCCCGATGGAGCTCTCCACCTACTTCCGCATCAATGCCAAGAGCACCGGCCAGTTCGAGCGCACGCTGATCATCGCCGATGAGGGCAGCCGGGTGTCCTATCTGGAAGGCTGCACCGCGCCGATGCGGGATGAGAACCAGCTGCATGCGGCGGTGGTGGAACTCGTCGCGCTGGATGATGCGACGATCAAATACAGCACGGTGCAGAACTGGTACCCCGGCGATGCCGAGGGCCGTGGCGGCATCTATAACTTCGTGACCAAGCGCGCGGCCTGCCGTGGCGCCCGCAGCAAGGTCTCCTGGACGCAGGTGGAAACCGGTAGCGCCATCACCTGGAAGTATCCCTCCTGCATCCTGCAGGGCGAGGGCTCGGTCGGCGAGTTCTACTCGGTTGCCATCACCAACAATCGCCAGCAGGCCGATACCGGGACCAAGATGTTCCATATCGGCAAGAACACGAAGTCCACCATCGTGTCGAAGGGGATTTCGGCGGGGCGCGGCCAGAACACCTACCGCGGCCTGGTGCGTATCGGCGCCAAGGCGACGGGCGCGCGCAACTACACCCAATGCGACAGCCTGCTGATCGGCGACGAATGCGGTGCGCATACCGTGCCCTATATCGAAAACCGCTGCCTGACCGCCAAGGTGGAACACGAGGCCACCACCTCGCGCATCGCCGAGGACCAGCTGTTCTACTGCCGCCAGCGCGGGCTTTCGCAGGAAGATGCGGTCGGCATGATCGTGAACGGTTTCTGCCGCGAGGTGCTGAAGGAACTGCCGATGGAATTCGCGGTGGAAGCCCAGAAGCTGTTGCAGATTTCTCTTGAAGGAAGTGTTGGCTGACATGCTGCGGATCGAAAACCTTGCCGTCGAGGTCGAAGGCAAGCGCATCCTGAACGGGCTGAGCCTGACCGTGCCCTCGGGCGAGGTGCATGCCATCATGGGGCCGAACGGCTCGGGCAAATCCACGCTGTCCTACGTGCTGGCCGGGCGCGGCGGCTATGAGGTGATGGAAGGCACGGCGACCTTCGACGGACAGGACCTGCTGGCGATGGAGCCCGAGGAACGCGCCGCGGTCGGCGTGTTCCTGGCCTTCCAGAGCCCGGTCGAACTGCCCGGCGTTGGCAACGCCACCTTCCTGCGCACCGCGTTGAACGCCATTCGCCGTGGCCGTGGCGAAAGCGAATATGATGCGATGCAGTTCCTGAAGATCGTGCGCGGCAAGATGGCCGCCCTCGGCATGAAGGACGAGATGCTGAAGCGCGGCGTCAACGAAGGCTTTTCGGGCGGCGAGAAGAAGCGCAACGAAATGCTGCAGATGGCGCTGCTGGCACCGAAGTTCGCGATCCTGGACGAAACCGACAGCGGGCTCGACATCGATGCGCTGAAGCTGGTGTCCGACACGGTGAACACGATGCGCGGCCCGGCCTTCTCGGCGCTGGTCATCACCCATTACCAGCGCTTGCTGGACCATATCGTGCCTGACCGCGTGCATGTGCTCTCCGCCGGCCGTATCATCACCTCGGGTGGCCCCGATCTGGCGCGCAAGCTGGAAGCGGAAGGCTACGCCAATGTGGTGAAGGCCGCGGCATGAGCGCCGTGACCACCGGCGCTGCGGGTTTCTCCGCGCGGTACGAAGGGCTCGGCGACCACCTGCCGGGTGGCCGCATTGCCGCGGTCGCGTCCCTGCGCGCCGCGGGTGCCGCGACGTTCCGCGCCAGCGGCTTCCCGACCCGGCGGGCCGAGGCCTGGAAATACACCGACCTGGCCAGCATCGCCCAGTCGGCCTTTGCCGAGCCGCTGACCGCCGTCGATGCTGCCGTGGCCCTGCCGCCGGAAACCGGCGACCAGCGCGCGGTCTTCGTCGATGGCCGCTTCCGCGAGGATCTCTCCACGCATCGCGGTCATGTGGGCGCCGACCCAGCGGCCGCCACTTCGGGCATCGCCGACCCCGCCCTGCCCATGGTCGCGCTCAACGCCATGCTGTTTGAGGACGGGTTGCTGCTGGACCTGGCGGCTGGCACCGATGCCGGCGTGCTCGACCTGGTCTCGGTGTCCGGCAGCCATGCGGTCGCCTATCATCCGCGGCATGTGATCCGCCTCGGCGCCGGCGCGCGTTTGCTGCTGGTGGAGCGGAACGTCTCCGCCGCCGGCGTCGCGCTGCTGCACAATCCGGTCTTTGAGATCGACCTCGGCCCCGATGCGACGCTGACGCATCTGCGGCTGAACACCGAGGCGCCAGAGGCCTTTCATCTCGCGACCATCGCCGTGCGCTGCGCGGCGGGGGCGACCTACGACTCCTTTGCCCTGAACCTGGGCGCGAAGATCACCCGCAATGAAATGCATGTGGCGCTGAACGGCACCGGGGCCGCGGCACATCTGAACGGCGCGCAGCTGCTCGATGGGCAGCGGACCTGCGATACCTCCACCTACCTCGACCACGCAGCCCCCGGCTGCGCCAGCCGCCAAACCTATAAGACCGTGCTCGCGGGCCGCTCGCGCGGCGTGTTCCAAGGAAAAATCCTGGTCCGCAGAATCGCCCAGAAGACCGATGGCTACCAGATGAACCAGGCCCTGCTGCTGAGCGAGGAGGCCGAGATGGACGCCAAGCCGCAATTGGAAATCTACGCCGATGACGTGAAGTGCAGCCATGGCGCCACGATTGGCGCCTTGGACGAGGAGGCGCTGTTCTTCCTGCGCAGCCGCGGCATCTCCAAGGACGAGGCCCGCGTGCTGCTGGTCGAGGCTTTTGTGCAGGACGCCATCGCCCAGATGCCGGAAGAAGCGGCCCGCGAGACGGTGAAGGCCGTGCTCGCCCGTTCATGGCAGGCCGCGTGATGGACGGCGCGACCCACCCCGGCTTCGACATCGCGCGCATACGCGCCGATTTCCCGATCCTCTCGGCACCCACGCCACGCGGCAAGCCGCTGGTGTTCTTGGACTCCGGCGCCAGCGCCCAAAAGCCGCGCCAGGTGATTGCAGCGATGACGCGCTGCATGGAAACCGCCTACGCCAATGTGCATCGCGGCGCTTACCACCTGTCGGAAGTGGCGACTGAGGCTTTTGAGGCCGCGCGCATTGCCGTGGCGCGGTTTCTCAACGCCGCTGACAGCCGCGAGATCGTCTTCACCCGCAACAGCACCGAGGCGATCAATCTCGTCGCGCATGGTTATGGGCGTGGCGTGATGAAGCCGGGTCAAGCGGTTATGGTCTCCGAAATGGAGCATCACGCGAACCTGGTGCCCTGGCAGATGCTGCGGGATGCGGGGCTCGGGATCGAACTGCGTATCTGCCGAATTACCGATGCGGGCGAACTCGACCTCGGACACCTTGAGGAATTGTTGGCCGATGGGCGCGTGGGCCTGGTCGCGGTGACGCATATGTCCAACGTGCTCGGGACAGTGGTGCCGGCCGAACGCGTGGTGGCGCTGGCCCATGCCCATGGTGCCAAGGTGCTGCTGGATGGCAGCCAGGCCGCGGTGCATCGGCGGCAGGACATGCAGGCGCTGGGCTGCGACTTCTACGTCTTCACGGGCCACAAGCTTTATGGCCCGACCGGCATCGGCGTGCTCTGGGGCCGGTTGGAATTGCTGGACGCCATGCCCCCGCTCTACGGCGGCGGCGACATGATCGCTGAGGTGACGCTGGAACGCTCGACCTGGGCGCCGGTGCCTGCCAAGCACGAAGCCGGCACGCCCGCAATCATCGAGGCCGTTGGGCTGCATGCCGCCATCGACTACGTGAACGCCATCGGCTTTGACGCGATCGAGGCGCATGAACGCAGCCTCACGGACCACGCCATGGCGACGCTTTCCGCCGTGCACGGTGTCAACATCCTGGGCCGTGCGCAGGACCGCGGCGGCGTCTTCGCCTTCACGCTGGAAGGCGCGCATCCGCATGATCTTTCAACCCTGCTCGACCGAGCGGGCATAGCCGTCCGCGCCGGGCGTCATTGTGCCGAACCCTTGCACGCACGATTTGGGGTGGACGGCACATGCCGTGCCTCCTTCGGCCTCTACACCACGGCCGAGGAAATCGACTTCCTGGCGGATGCCCTCGGCCATGCCCAAAAGTTCTTCGCCTGATGTTCGATGACCTGCGCGACCTCTACCAGGAGGTCATCCTCGACCACGGCCGCCGCCCGCGGAATTTCCGCCGGCTGGAGAATGCCACCCGCCACGCCAAGGGCGACAACCCCTTGTGCGGCGACCGGATGGAGTTGTTCCTGGCGCTGGATGAGGACGGGAGCATCGCCGACGCCGCCTTCCAGGGCCGCGGCTGCGCCATCAGCATGGCCAGCGCCAGCCTGATGACCGAGACCGTGCGCGGCAAGTCGCCTGATGACGCGCGGGCGCTCGGCGCCGCCTTCCGCGAACTGGCCATGACCGGCACCTGTCCGCATTGCGCGGCGGCGCTCGCCGATGACATGGAGCGCCTGTCGCCGCTCTCCGGCGTGCACGAATTCCCGTCGCGCGTGAAATGCGCGACGCTGGCCTGGCACACGCTGAACAACGCGCTCGACGGCAGCGCGGAGGAGGCCCGCAGTGAGTGAGAACCCCGTCCACGCCACCTGGACGCCTGAGGGCGAGGTACCGCCGAAAGTCTCTGAGGTCGCGGTCATCGACATGATCAAGACCGTCTTCGACCCCGAGATCCCCGTGGACATCTACGAACTCGGGCTGATCTACGCGGTCGAGATCGCCGACGATGGGCATGTGAAGGTGGAGATGACGCTCACCACCCCCTCCTGCCCCTCGGCGCAGGAACTGCCGCAGCAGGTCGAGGAATCGGTCCGCATGGTGCCCGGCGTCACCGACGTCACGGTGGAAGTTGTCTGGGACCCCGCCTGGGATGCGACGCGCATGAGCGAGGACGCCCGCCTCGCTCTCAACATGTTCTGAGAGGGCCCCGGCCATGAGCACCACCACCGTCGAACCTCGCGCCCGCCGGGCCTTGCCGCCCTTGATGCGCATCAGCGACGCCGCGGCCGAACGCCTGCGCGGACTGTACGACACGGCCGAGGCCGGTCGCCTGCTGCGCATCGCGGTCAAGACCAAGGGCTGCTCGGGCATGTCCTATGACCTGAACTGGGTCGAAGCCGCCGGGCCGGGCGATGAGGTCGTGACCGACCAGGGGCTGACGGTCCTCGTGGATCGCAAGGCCACGCTGTTCCTGATCGGCACGGTCATGGATTATGAAGTGAAGGCGATGAGCGCCGGCTTCACCTTCCAGAACCCGAATGAAAAGGGCCGCTGCGGTTGCGGCGAAAGTTTCCACGTCTGAGGGAGAAGGCAGGATGAGCCTCTACACCGGCACCGCGACCGCCAGCGGCGGCGGCCGCAATGGCCATGTCGAAAGCAGCGACGGCCTGCTGAAGTTCGATCTCTCCATCCCCAAGGGCATGGGCGGCGCGGGGCGCGAAGGCACCACCAACCCCGAACAACTCTTCGCCTGTGGCTATGCCGCCTGCTTCGGCAGCGCGATCGAATTCGTGGGCGGCATGAAGAAGCTGGACGTGAAAGGCGCGACCGTCACCTGCGCCGTCGGCATCGACCGCAATGACAGCGGCTTCCAACTCTCGGCGACCCTGACCGTGACCCTGCCGAACCTTGACCGCGCGACGGCCGAAGCGCTGGTCGCCGAGGCCCATACGGTGTGCCCCTATTCGAAGGCGACGAGCGGCAACATGCCGGTCAGCCTGGTCGTGGCGTAGCGCGCATGGCGGACGGCGGCGACGGGCCGGTCCCGCGCGCCGTCTTCTTCCGCCTCTTTCCCTCCATTGCGGTGCCGATGTTCCTGGCGGCGGTCGACCAGACCATCGTAGCAACGGCCCTGCCCGCCATCGCCGCCGACCTCGGACAGGCCGAGCGTGTCTCATGGGTCGTCGTCGCCTTCCTGATGTCGACGACAATCGCGGCACCCATCTACGGTCGGCTCGGCGATGCTTATGGCCGGCGGGCGATGCTGCTGGGCGCGCTGGTCGTCTTTCTCGCCGGCAGCCTGCTTTGCACCCTGGCGCCGAGCGTGACCTTGCTGGCCGCCGCGCGCGCGGTTCAGGGCTTTGGTGGTGGCGGGCTGATGACGCTGTCCCAGGCGCTGATCGGCGAGAGCATCCCGCCCCGCCAACGCGGCCGCTTCCAGGGGTATCTTGCGACCATCTTCCTCTGCGCCTCCACCATCGGCCCCTTGCTGGGCGGCATCCTGGCGCAGAACTTCGGCTGGCGGTCGGTCTTCTGGGTGAACATCCCGCTGGGGCTGCTGGCGGTTGTGTTGGCCCTGCGCCTGGCGCCCGGGCGTTCGCCGGGGGGGCGGTTCCGGACGGTGCTCGACCTGCCGGGGGTCGCGCTCTTCGCCATCGCCGCACCCTGCGCTTTGTTCGGGTTGGAGTCGCTACGCCAGCCGACGGCGTCGCATATTGCCACCGCGGCGGTGCTGTTGCCTCTGGCCGGGGTGTTGGTCTGGCTGCTGCTGAAATGGGAGGCGCGGGTCGCGGCCCCCCTGCTGCCCATCGCCCTGCTGCGGAATCCCTCGGTGTGGAAGGCCGATGCGCTGGCCTTGTGCCATGGCGCGACGATGATCTCGCTGATCTCCTTCCTACCTTTCTACCTGCAGGTGGTGCGCGGCGCGACGCCGGCCGAATCGGGGCTGATCCTGTTGCCGCTGACCGGGGGCATTGCGGTCGGTGCGTTGATTTCGGGGCGCATCATGGCGCGCACGGGGGGGCTGATGATCCTGCCCAGCGTCGGCATGACCGGGTTGGCCGTCGCTTTGGCCGGTCTGGCGCTGCTGCTGCCCGTCATCCCAACCGCCTGGTTGCCGGTCTGCTTCGGTCTGATCTCACCCTTGCTTGGTACGGTGATGCCGATCGTGCAAACGACTGTGCAGCTGGCGGCGGGCGGCAGCCAGTTGGGGGCGGCGGCCTCGTCTGTCGCGCTGTCCCGCTCGCTCGGCGCGGCGGTCGGGGCGGCGATCACCGGCACCGTCTTGTTCGCGGCCGCGGCGCTGATGGCGGGGCCGGAGGGCATGGCGGGGGTGATTGCCCTGCTGGAAGCCGGGCCGGGCTCTGCCATCATGCTCGGCGACGCGCAGGCGGCGCAGCGTGACCTCGCCCGTGCCTTTCGCGTGGCGCTCGGCGCCATCGCTCTTTACGCAACCGCTGCGGCCTGGCTCGCGTGGAGCAATCCGCAGCGGCGTCTGACCTAGAGCCTGTTCCGTGCGCAGGGGCTCACGGTGCATGCTCTAGTCTGTTGTTTTTACTGGCATCCTTTCGGTCGGATGACGCTGTCAGTCAGACCGCGCTGGACCAGATGGCCGGCACCAGCCGGTACCCATCGGCGGTCTTCTCGATGTAGCCATTCGCCGGGAAGGGGAAGTGGTAGCCGATGCAGCGCGTGCGGTCCGTGGCCGCCTGGTCGAAGACACGGCGGCGCGACGCCTCGGCCATGTTCGGGTCCATGTCGAAGACCACGTGCCATCCCGGATTGGCCAGATTGAACAAGGGGTTGGCGGTCAGATCGCCCAGGATGATCAGGCTGTCGCTGCCGTTCGCCACGTTAAAGGACATGTGCCCCGGCGTATGGCCATGGGTCGCCATGGCGCGGACGCCCGGCGCCACCTCGGCCCCGGCAGCGTAGCGTTCGGTTTTGGCGGCATAGGGCGCGAAGCGGCGGCGCACATTGGCGAAGGCGCCTTGCATCGCCTGCGGCGCGCGGGACATCTGACCGTCATCCATCCAGAAGGCCGCTTCCGGCTCCGGCACCAGCAGCTGTGCGTTGGGGAAAACCATCGCGTTTTCCGCGGTGGTCAGGCCGGTGATGTGGTCGCCGTGGAAATGGCTGATCACCACGCGATTGACCGCGGCGGGGTCAAGCCCGGCGGCGCGCATATTGGCCGCGATCTGGCCGGCGTTTGGGCTGCCGAGTTGGCCACCGGTACCGGTGTCGAACACCACGAGGCCCGTGGGCGTCTCCAGGAAGGTGATGGAGAAGAAATTGTCGTAGCCGGGGCCGGGCAGGAAGGCGGCACGCACGGCAGCGGCGGTCTGCTCGGGCGTCGCGTTGCGCACGAAGCCGGGTGGCACGGCGGGCACACGTACGAAGCCATCATGCACCACGGTCGCGGTCAGGGCGCCGACCTTGAAACGATAAAAGCCTGGCGCCTGGCCGCTGGCGGCGGCGCCCTGGGCCTGAACAGCGGCGGGGGCCATCAGGGCGGCGCCCGCAAGGGCGACCCCGGCGGTGTAAAGGTCGCGACGATTCATGGCAGGCTCCGAATGTGTTCCGTTGGACATTTTGTGGCCATGTGGCCTGCTTCAAGGCCGGGCGAAGGAAACCACCGCCTCAACCTGCGACGACCAGAGAAATTGATCGACCAAGGTCACAGCGGTGACGCGAAACCCGCCCTGGACCAGGGTCCTGGCATCCCGGGCCAAGGCAGTGGGATTGCAGGAGACGTAGACGACGCAAGCGCCCTTGCTGCGCGCCAGCATCGCGCATTGTTCGGCCGCCCCGGTAAAGGGTGGGTCCAGCACCACCGAGGCGAAGCGGTCGATTTCGGTGGGCAGCAGTGGCTGGCGCGCGAGGTCCCGGCGCGTGACGGCGATGCGCGCGCCCGCCCGGCCCGCGGCGGCGGCCAGCGTCACCACCGCCTCGGCCTCGCCCTCAAAGGCCGCGACGGCAGCACGGGTGGCCAGCGGCAAGGAGAGCGTGCCGACCCCTGCATAAAGGTCGGCGATGCGGGATTTGCCGTTCAGCCGCTTCGGCAGTCCGGCCAGGACGGCGGCAATGATCGCGGCCTCGGCCCCGGGGCTGGCCTGCAGGAAGGCGCCAGGGGCGGGGGTCAGCACAGCCCCCGACAGGCCGAGCGCCACCGTGCCCGTCTGCGCCGCCATTTCCGGCACGGCATTGCCCTGGGCCCAGGCAATGCGCGGGATGGTGTGTTCTGTCGCGAAGGCGGCGATCAGCGCACGGCCGGGCGCATCCAGCGGCCCATCCGTGCGCAGCAGCAGGTCGGGGCCGGTGTCGAGGAGGTTGATAATGGCACTGCCGGATTTCCGCAGGGCCGAGAGGCGCCGCAACATGGCGCGCAAGGGGGTGAACAGCGCCACGATCCGCGGGTCCAGCACCAGGCACGTGGCAAAATCCACCACCGCCTGGCTGCCGCGTGCATGCAGCCCGACCGCGACCGTGCCATCCGGCCGGCGCAGCAGCGCCAGGTCCGCGCGGCGCCGCGTCCCAGGTTCGGTGGGGGGTGCGATGGTGATCGGCGGGGTGACGCCGGCGCGGGACAGGGCCTCGGCCAGGCGGTCGCGTTTCCAGCCCAGCCCCGCTGGGATCGACAGGTGCTGCACCGCGCAGCCGCCGCAACCATCGGCCACATGCGGGCAGGGGGGCGTGACGCGATCCGGGCTGTGGCTGTGCAGGTCCACAAGATCGGCGACCATCGCATCGCCGCGATGGCCGGTGAAGCGGGCGGTGATGGCTTCGCCCGGCAAAGCACCGGCCACGTAGCAGGCCTGGCCATCGGCACAGGCCGCCACCCCATCGCCGCTGGCGCCAAGACGCGAGACGGTCAGTTCCACCGTCTCGGTCATGCGGTCAGCCGAAGGCGTTCAGGCCCGTCTGCGCCCGGCCCAGGATCAGCGCATGCACGTCATGCGTGCCTTCGTAGGTGTTCACGGCTTCCAGGTTCATGACGTGGCGGATCACGTGGTACTCGTCGGAAATGCCGTTCCCGCCGTGCATGTCCCGCGCGACGCGGGCGATGTCGAGCGCCTTGCCGCAGGAGTTGCGCTTGACCAGGGAGATCATCTCCGGCGCGGCGCGATGTTCCTCGAACAACCGGCCGACGCGCAGCACCGATTGCAGGCCGATGCTGATCTCGGTCTGCATGTCCGCCAGCTTCTTCTGGATCAGCTGCGTTTGCGCCAGCGGCTTGCCGAACATTTTGCGGTTCATCGTGTAGTCGCGCGCCGCGTGCCAGCAGAACTCGGCCGCACCCAGCGCACCCCAGGCGATGCCGTAGCGGGCGCGATTCAGGCAGGAGAACGGACCAGCCAGCGATTTTACGCCAGGCAGCATGTTTTCCGCGGGGACGAACACGTCGTCCATCATGATCATGCCGGTGATCGAGGCGCGCAGGCTGAACTTGCCTTCGATCTTCGGCGCGGTCAGGCCCTTCATGCCCTTTTCCAGGAGGAAGCCGCGCAGTATCCCCGCGTCATCCTTGGCCCAGACCACGAAGACATCGGCGATCGGGGAATTGGTGATCCAGGTCTTGGAGCCCGAGACGAGGTAGCCGCCATCGACCGACTTGGCGCGCGTCCGCATGGACGCGGGGTCCGAGCCGGCATCGGGCTCGGTCAGGCCGAAGCAGCCGACCCATTCGCCGGTGCGCAGCTTGGGCAGGAACTTGTCCTTTTGCGCTTCGGACCCGAAGGCATGGATCGGGTACATCACCAGCGAGGACTGGACGCTGAAGGCCGAGCGATAGCCACTGTCCACGCGCTCGACCTCACGCGCCATCAGACCGTAGGCGACATACCCGACGCCGGCGCAGCCATGGCTGTCCAGCGTCGCACCCAGAAAGCCCTGCTCGCCGAACTCGTTCATGATCTCGCGATCGAAGGTCTCGTGCCGGTTGGCCATCAGCACCCGCGGCATCAGCTTGTCCTGGCAGAAGGCATGGGCCGCGTCGCGGATCATGCGCTCGTCCTCGGTCAACTGGTCGTTCAGCAGCAAGGCGTCGTCCCAGACGAAGGGGGCAGACTTGGCCTTGGGCGTCGGCAGCAGCATGAAGGCAGGCGTGCTGTCGCCGAAGCCCAGCACGGAGGGGCCAAGATCGTCCATCCGGCGGCGGTCGTCGCGGCTGTATTCGCGACGCGGTTCGGCACGGGCGGTGTCCTCGGCGCGAGGGGCCTCTGCTGCGCGGGGGCGGTCGTCACGCACGCGATCATCACGCACGCGATCATCACGGGGCCGGTCGTCCCGGCGGGGTGCGTCGCCGCGGTCGCGCCGGGGGCCACGTTCCTCGCGGCGGGGGCGAGCTTCGGCTTCGGCCGGTCGCGGGGCGGCGTCTGCTGCGGCCGGCGCCTCGGGCCGCGCCTCGGGCCGTGCACGGGACGTGTCGCGGCGGGGACGGTCGCCGCCGCGCTCCGGGGCAGCACGGCCGCGCCCGGCATCGCGTCCGCCACGGCCGCCGCGCGCGCCGCGGGCGGCTTCCATATCCTCGGCGCTTGGCGCTTCCACACCCTCCAGAACCAGGGGCGGGATCTGCGCGCCGGTCAACTTTTCGATGGCGGCGACATTCTTGGCATCGCCGGGACCGGCGATGGAATAGGCCTTGCCTTCACGCCCCGCGCGGCCGGTGCGGCCGATGCGGTGCACGTAGTCCTCGGCATGGAAGGGCACGTCAAAATTGAACACATGGCTGAGCCCGCCGATGTCGAGCCCTCGGGCCGCGACGTCCGAGCAGACCAGCAATTGCAGTTCGCCCGCCTTGAATTTGTTAAGCGTGGCGAAGCGGGCCGATTGTTCCATGTCGCCATGCAGGGCACCGACCGAAAAGCCATGCCGCTTCAGCGACTTGTAGAGGACATCGACCTCGACCTTCCGGTTGCAGAAAATCAGCGCGTTCTGCACCGGTTCGCGGCGCAGCAGGGCGCGCAGCACGTCGCGCTTTTCGGCTTCCTTCACCCAGATCACGCCGGCCGTGATCGTGGTCGCGACCGAAGCGGGGCGGCTGACGGTGATCTCGCGCGGGTTGCGCAGGAAGGCATCGGCCAACCTGCGGATTTCGGGCGCCATGGTGGCCGAGAAGAACAGCGTCTGCCGCAGCGGCGGCAGCAGCGACACGATGCGCTCGACATCGGGGATGAAGCCCATGTCCAGCATGCGGTCGGCTTCGTCGATCACCAGCACCTTGCAATCGGCCAGCAGGATGCGCCCGCGTTCGAACAGGTCGAGCAGCCGGCCCGGGGTCGCGATCAGCACATCGACGCCGCTGTTCAGCACGGCCTTCTGCTCGTCCATGCTTTCGCCGCCGATGAGCAGCGCGTGGACCAGTTTCAGGTGCTTGCCGTATTTCACGAAGTTCTCGGCGACCTGCAGCGCGAGTTCGCGGGTCGGCTCCAGGATCAGGCTGCGCGGCATCCGCGCCTTGGCGCGGGACCCGGTCAGGATATCCAGCATCGGCAGCACGAAGCTGGCGGTCTTGCCGGTCCCGGTCTGGGCGCAGCCGAGCACGTCGCGGCCCATCAGCACCACCGGGATGGCTTGTTCCTGGATGGGCGTCGGGTGCAGGTAGCCGCTTTCGGTGACGGCGCGGACCAGTTCGTCGGACAGGCCAAGGTCGGCGAAAAGGGTGCGCGGCGGAACCGCCTCCGTCTCCGGGTCCTCGTCGCCGGTTTCGGCGACAAGCTCTTCGGCTTCCGCCAGGGCCCAAGGCGCATCACCCGGCAGGTTATCCGACAGGCCAACCGACACGGGGGCTTCTGCTGCCGGCGCTTCGGTCAGCGCGGATGCCGCGGGCGAAGCGGTTTCGGCCAAAGCGGTTTCGGCCAAAGCGGTTTCGGGCGGGGCGGCTTCGGTCGGAGCGCCCTCCAGCGCGGGCGGCGCCTGGTCGCCAACGGCGGGTCCCACCAGCGGCAGGCTCCCCTGCTGCAAAGCTGCCGCGTTCGCGTCCTTGATGTCGGTCAAATGCTTGTGTCCAGTCGATGAGGGGCAGGCGGGGTGATGGTCTGCCAGCCGCAGGGCCAAAGGTGCCTAGACGGCGTCACGGCAGTCGGTTGCTGGCAGTCGAATTCATCCACCGCGGCCGATAGACCCGGGCGCCGTGGCACCACCCGCCGGCGCGCCGGGCCGGATATGCGCCGTCCTACGCGCTGGTGCAAGGTTTTGCATGGGTGGCGGGCGGCATTCCGGCCATGCGCCGCCGGCCAGATCGCGCTAGGACCACCGTCATGCCACCCGAACACCTGCTCCTGCTGCCCGGCTTGCTGTGCGATGACGCGCTCTGGGCGCCGATCCTGCCGGCGCTGGCCGACCTGGCCCAGCCCATCATCGCCGACCTGACGCAAGATACCTCGGTCGGTGCCATGGCGGCGCGGGCTCTGGCCGCGGCCCCGCCGCACTTCGCCTTGGCCGGGTTGTCGATGGGCGGCTACGTGGCGCTGGAGATCATGCGCCAAGCGCCCGGCCGGGTGCGGCGCCTGGCGCTGTTCGACACCTCGGCCCGGCCCGACACGCCGGAACAATCACGCCGCCGGCGTGGGCTGATCGGCCTGGCCCGCACCGGGCATTTCAAGGGCGTGACCCCGCGCCTGCTGCCGCAGTTGATCCACCCCAGCCGGCAGAATGGGCCGGTGGCGGCCGAGGTCCTGGCCATGGCTGGTCGCGTCGGGCGCGACGCCTTTCTGCGCCAGCAGGAAGCGATCCTGGGCCGTCCCGATTCGCGGCCCGACCTGCCCGGCTTCGAACTGCCCGGCTTCAAACTGCCCGTGCTGGTCGGCGTCGGGGCCGAGGATGCGCTGACCCCGCCGCACCTGGCCGAGGAAATGGCGGCCCTGATCCCCGGCGCGCGCCTGGCCCTGCTGCCGGGCTGCGGCCACCTGCCGCCGATGGAGGACCCCGCCGCGACGGTAGCGGTGTTTCGCACCTGGTTGCTCACCTGATCTTCACGGGTTCGGAGCACGCCGTGGGGTACTGGCGCCGGGCAGCGGCTGCGGGAATACTGCGACGCAGAATAAAAGGGGTGCTTTCATGTCTGAATCAGCGATCGCCACGGCCCGCGAGACCAAGCGTTCCTACGGCCCGCTGTGGCTCGCGTTGTCCGTGCTGATGCTGGGCCTGCCGTTTCTCGGCCGCCAACGCATTTCGGTGACCAACGAACGCATCGTCATCGAACAGGGCTTCTGGACCAAGGTGCGCGACGATATCGAGGTTTTTCGCATTCGTGACGTCGTGGTCAAGCAAAGCCTTTATCACCGCATGGTTGGCATCGGCGACATCGTGATCCGCAGCATGGAAGGCCGCAGCGAGGAGACGCATGTGCTCAAGGGCGTCGCCAACCCGATCGCCTTCAGCGAAACGATCCGGAGTGTCTGGAACCGCGCCGCCCGCCCGCGTGGGCCTGCGACAACCCTGGATTGAACGCACGGGTTGAAAATCCACGACGGCGGCGTTCCACCCCCAAGGGCTGACTGCCGCCACCTTGCCTTGACCGAAGCGTGACAACCGCTCGGGGACCAGTCGCCCCGCCCGCAACTCCGGAGTGTTTGCTTGGGCAACATCCCCCTGCTCGTGGCCTCGGTCGTGGCGGTCATCGGGGCACTCGGCAGCGGGCAGCTTTGGCTCTGGGCTAATCATCGCAACCAGCCTTGGCTGGCCTATTGGGGGCTGGGGCACCTGGTCGGCGCTGCGGCGACCCTGCTCTACGGCGGGCGGGGCAAGCTGCCGGACTTCGTGACGATCGACATCGCCACCGCCTCGCTGACCCTGGGCTTTGCGTTGCTGCATGCCGGCGCCCGCGCGTTCGAAGGCCGCCGGGTGAGCCCGATGCTCATCGTGGCGGGGCCCGTGATCTGGCTGCTGGCCTGCCAGGTGGACGCCTTCATCGCCAGCCTGGAGACCCGGGTCCTGCTGGGTTCGCTGCTGAGCGTTTTCTACACCGCGGCGACGGGCCTGGAATTCCTGCGGCCGAGGCCCGGTCCGGTGCTGCCGTCGCGCCGGACCTTGGGCTGGCTTGTGGTCGCGACCGCGGTCCTGCTCGTCCTGCGTGGCGGGCTGGCATTTGTCCTGCCGCTGGAGGCGCGGGGCCAGAACCTGCCGCAGGCCAACTGGTTCGCCGTCATCGTGCTGTTGCACGTTGCGGCCCGCGTGGCCGGCGCCATCCTGATGGTCGCCCTGGCCAAGGAGGAAGCCGAGGCCCGCGTCACCCTTGCCCTCACCCGATCGCGTGATGCCGAGATTGACGCCAATCAGCAGAAAACCCGCTTTCTGACTCGCATGAGCCATGAACTTCGCACCCCGCTGAATGCCGTGCTCGGCATGGCGCAGGTCTTGGTGGCCGATGATGCGCTGGACACGGATACGCGCGCCCGGGCCGGGCTGTTCGAACAGGGCGGGCGGCATTTGCTCGCGATCGTGAATGACCTGCTCGACCTCGCGAGCCTGGAAGCCGGGCGCATCGTGCCAGTGCCCGAGCCTTTCGACCTCGGTCCCTGTCTGTCGGGGAGCATGGCGCTGCTGCTGGCCGCGGCGACGGCCAAGGGCTTGCGACTAGAACTGTCCATCGGCCGCGAGGTGCCGGGCCGGGTCCGGGCGGATCCGCGCCGCCTGCGCCAGATGCTGCTGAATCTGCTCGGCAATGCGGTGAAGTTCACGCCGGCCGGCGGCACGATCACCCTGGCCGCCACGATCGACCCCGGCGGGTCGATCCGACTCTCGGTGACCGATACCGGCCCCGGCGTGCCCCCCGCCCTGCGACCCCGGCTGTTCGAGGATTTCGCCCGGGGCGCCGAAATGTCTGACGTGGAGGGCAGCGGCCTGGGGCTGGCCATCACCGCCGCCTTGGCCCGGGCCATGGGCGGAAGGCTGGACTACACCCCCGGCCCCGAGGGACGCGGCAGTTGCTTCCACCTGACCCTGCCGCTGCCGGCGGTCGCCTGATCAGGCGTCAACCGCTTCCATATCCACGCTGGCCGCATTGTCCTGGATGAAGCGAAACCGCAGTTCCGGCTTGCGGCCCATCAGCGCCTCGACCAGTTCCTGCGTGCCGGCGCGATCCTCCGGCCGCAGCACCACCTGCAACAGGCTGCGGCGCGCAGGGTCCATGGTGGTTTCCTTCAGCGTCGCCGCCGGCATTTCGCCCAGACCCTTGAAGCGGCTGACCTCGACCTTCTGGTTGGGCTTGAAGGCTGATTTGATCAGCCGTTCGCGGT
>JBBQHE010000041.1:0-24099 GCA_038323655.1 Acetobacterales bacterium
CCGCGATAGGGGACGACGGTGAAATCGGCCCCGGCCATGGACTTCAGCAGTTCGGCCGACAGATGGCTGGTGGAGCCGATCCCCGCCGTGCCGAAATTCGCCTCGCCCCGCTTGCTGCGGATCCAGGCCAGGAATTCCGCGATGTTCGTGGCCGGCACCGAGGGATGCACCGCCACGACAAAAGCCTGCCGACCCAGCAGCGCGACGGGCACAAAATCCTGCGCCGGCTTGAAAGGGAAGGCCGGGTAGAGCACATCCATCACCGTATGCCCGACGCTGCCGACCATCAGCGTGTAGCCATCGGGGGCAGCCCGCCCCGCCACCGCCGCCCCGATGGTGCTGCCCGCCCCACCCTGGTTGTCGATCACCATGGGCCGGCCGAGGCTCGCCGACATCGGTTCGGCCACGACCCGGGCGACCACATCGGTGATGCCGCCGGTGGCGAAGGGCACGATGACGCGGATCGGCCGGGTCGGGTAACGGTCCTGCGCCGAAGCCATGCCGGGAAGCAGGATCCCTGGGAGAAGGCTGGCGGCGATCAGGCTGCGGCGATGCATGAGGCAGGCTCCGGTAAAAAGGCTCAGGGGGTGGGTCTTGGCGGCGTGGCAGGCTCGGCCGATGCTGGCGCACCCCAACGAGGACGCCAACCTTGGCCGAATGTGTCCTGCAAGAGCCGTTCCGCGCGATCTTCTATACGCCCTTTTATGCGGCCCTTGCCCGCGGCGCCTTCGCAGCCGAGGGCGTGGAGGTGCGTCTGATCACCGTGGGCGACCCCGATCGGGCCGTCGCCAATCTGTTGTCGGGGGCGGCGGATCTCGCCTGGTCGGGGCCGATGCGGGTGATCCGCGACCATGCGGCCGATCCGGCGTCCCCGCTGGTCTCCTTCGGCGCGGTGGTGATGGGCGACCCCTTTTTCCTCGTGGGCGGCGAGGTCAATCCCGATTTCGCCTTGCCCGACCTGCTGCATTTGCGCCTCGGCACGGTCAGCGAAGTGCCGACCCCCTGGTGGTGCCTGGGCCTCGATCTGCGCGAGGCGGGGATTGACCCCGCGCACATCGAGCGCGTGACCGACCAGGGCATGGCGGCGAACCTGGCCGCGGTGCTGGATGGCACGCTGGATGTGGCCCAGGTGTTTGAGCCCTTTGCCACCATGGCGGAGATGGCCGGGGGTGCCGTCTGGCATGCGGCGGCCGGGCGCGGCCCTACAGCCTACACCGCCTTCTACTCCACGCGGGAAAAACTGGCGGCGCGGCCTGCCGAAATGGCGGGCATGATCCGCGGCATGGCGGCGACGCTGAACTGGCTGGCAGGCGCTCCGGCCCAGGCGGTTGCCGCCGCGGTTAGCCCCTTCTTCCCCGATCTGGACCCCGAGGTGCTGCGCCGCGCCATCGGGCGCTACCAGGGGCTTGGCATCTGGGCGACCAGCCCGGTGTTTTCGCGCCTGGCCTTCAACCGCTTGCAGGCGTCCATGCTGGCGGCGGGCGCCATTGCCACCGCCCCGGGATTCGATGCCTGTGTCGATCCCGCCATCACCGCCGAAGCCCTGGGGTGACCGCCATGCCTGGGTCGCGCGCCGATTATCGCTGGTTCCTGGAAATCCCGACCCGCTGGGCCGACAACGACATGTATGCCCATGTCAACAACGTGGTGTATTATGCGTACTTCGATACGGTGGTCGCGCGCTTCCTTCTGGGCTCGGGCGCGATCGACCTTGCGACCTCACCCATCATCGGGGTCGTGGTCGAAACCCAATGCCGCTTCATGGGGCCCATCGCCTTCCCCGACCTGGTGACGGCGGGGCTGCGGGTGGAGCGGATCGGCAAGACCTCCGTCCGCTACGGCATCGGCATTTTCCGCAACGGCGATGACCAGGCGAGTGCCGAGGGGCACTTCGTCCATGTGTACGTCGATCGCGCCACGCAAAAACAGCCGACGCCGTTGCCGGAATTCTTCCGCGACCTGCTGGCGCCGCTGCTGGTCAGCGCGCCCTGATCTTGGCCCAGCCCCAGGACAGCATCGGGTAGAACAGCGCCATCAGCCCCAGTGCCATGATGGTGCTGACCAGCGGGTTCGCGGCGAAGATGCCGAAGGACCCGTCCGACATCAGCAACGCCTGGCGGAAGGATTGTTCGGTGCGGTCACCCAGCACCATGGCCAGGACCAGCGGCGCCAGCGGATAGTCCAGCTTCTTCAGCACATAGCCGACGACGCCAAAGCCCAGCATCATGATGATGTCGAATTCGGCATTGTTCACGGTGAAGGCGCCGATCGCGCAGACCACGAGGATCAAGGCGGCGATGATCGAGAAGGGGATGCGCAGGATCGCGGCGAACCAGGGCACCGCCACCAGCACCACGATCAGCCCGGCGATGTTGCCGAGGTACATCGAGGCGATCAGCCCCCAGACGAATTCCTTCTGCTCGACAAACAGCATCGGGCCCGGCTGCAGGCCCCACATCATCAACCCGCCAAGCAGCACCGCGGCGGTGGGTGACCCCGGCACGCCAAGGGCGAGCATCGGCAGAAGCGCGGATGTGCCGGCGGCATGGGCCGCGGTTTCGGGCGCGATCACGCCCTCGATCCGCCCCTTGCCGAAGCCGGCCGCATCCTTGGAAAACCGCCGCGCCACGCCGTAGGCCATGAACGACGCCGGCGTGGCCCCGGCCGGGGTGATGCCCATCCAGCAGCCGATGGCGGCCGAGCGCAGCGACAGCGCCCAGTATTTCGGCAGGGTCTTCCAGGTTTCCAGCACCACCTTCATGCGGATCTTGGCCGAACGGCCGCGGAAGGACAGGCCTTCCTCGATGCTTTGCAGGATTTCGGACACGCCAAAAAGCCCGATCACCGCGACCAAAAAATTGAAGCCGCGGATCAACTCGGTGGACCCGAAGGTCAGCCGCAACTGCCCCGTCACCGTGTCCAGCCCCACGGTCGCCAGCAGAAAGCCGATCATCATCGCGATGATGGTCTTGACGGGCGATCCGCGGCCCAGGCCGACGAAGCAGGCGAAAGCCAGGAACATCACCGCGAAGAACTCTGGCGGGCCGAAGCGCAGCGCGAATCCCGCGACCAGCGGGGCCAGGAAGGTGATCATGATGATGGCGACGAAGGCGCCGACGAAGCTGGAGGTGAAGGCCGCCGTCAGCGCCTCGGCCGCGCGCCCCTGCTGCGCCATGGGATAGCCATCGAAGGTCGTGGCAACGGACCAGGGTTCGCCTGGGATGTTGAACAGGATGGAGGTGATGGCCCCCCCGAACAACGCGCCCCAGTAGATGCAACTCAGCATGATGATCGCCGACACAGGCTCCATCGCAAAGGTCAGCGGCAGCAGGATGGCGACGCCATTCGCACCCCCGAGCCCCGGCAGCACCCCGATCAGTATGCCGAGCACGATGCCCAGGAACATCACGGCGATATTGTGCGGCTGCAGGGCGACGGCGAAGCCGCCCATCAGCGCGGTCAGGTCTTCCATGTCAGAACCCCAGCCAGTCTTCGATGGGGCCTTTTGGCATGGAGACCAGGAACCAGATTTCGAAAGTCACGAAGACTAGGATGGCGGTGGCGATGCCCGAGGCCGCCGCCACCCAAAGCCGGAACTCACCGAGCCGCACCATGAAGAAGGCGACCAGCACGGCGGATGCGACGTAGATGCCGGTGAAGGGGATGACGACGACATAGACGATCGCCGGCAGCAGGATCGTCCCAACCAAGCGCAGCTGTCCGAAGCTTGCGAACTGGGAACCGGCCTCCCGCCCACGCGCGACCTGGAACAGGTTGACCAGGCTGGCCACGATCAGGATGACCCCAATCCAGAACGGCACGTAGCCCGACTGCGGCCCATCGCCGCCCCAACCCGCGCCGATGCGCCGTGCGTCCCAGATGGCCACCGCGCCCAGTGCGATGACCAGCACGGATACGACGATCTCGACCCCGGCATTGCCGAGGCCGCGTTCCTCCACAACCGGATCGTTGGGCATCAGCGGGCCGGTGCCGCCGCCGCCATGAACCCTGCCTCGGTCATCAGCACCCGATGCCGCTCCTCCTCCCGCGTCAACCATTCGACGAAAGGCTGGCCCGTAAGCGTGGTCGTGTTGAAGGCGCCGGTCTGCATCAACTCCCGCCATTCCGGCGTTTCGCGCACCCGGTTCATCAGATCGACGAAGAAGGCAACTTGCGCCGGGGTGACGCCGGGCGCCATGAAGATGCCGCGCAGCATCAGGTATTCGACATCCAGCCCCTGTTCGCGGCAGGTCGGGATATCGGACCAGGCCATGGTCGCGGTCATGCGTTCGGTGACCGACAGGCGCTGGCCATCGAAGACGCAGAGCGGGCGGAGTGCGCCGGAGCGCCATTGCGACACGGCCTCGATCGGGTTGTTCACCGTGGCGTCGATGTGGCGGCCGGCCAGTTGCACGGCGACCTCGCCACCGCCGCGGAACGGCACATAGGCCAGCGGCGCGCCGGTCGCACGCGTGATCGCGGCGGCGATGATCTGGTCTTCCTGCCGCGACCCCGTGCCGCCCATGCGCAGCCTTTCGCCGCGCGCCTGGGCGAGGAAATCGGCGACGTTGTTCATGCCCGATTCGGCGTTCACCCAGAGCACGAATTCATCCAAGGCCAGCATCGAGACCGGCGTCAGATCCCGCCAGGAAAACGGCACCCCCGTCGCCATCGGCGTGGTGAAGAGGTTGGACAGGGTGATGATCAGCATGTGCGGATTGCTGCGCGCACCCTTGGCTTCGAGGAAGCCCTCGGCCCCCGCGCCGCCGGCCTTGTTCACCACCACCAGCGGCTGGCGCATCAGGTTGTGCTTGGTGACGATGCCCTGGATCGCGCGGGCCATCTGGTCGGCGCCGCCGCCGGTGCCGGCGGGCACGACGAACTGCACAGGGCGAGTAGGCTCCCAACGCGCCTGTGCGGCGGCGGGGCCGATGGAGGCCAGGACAAGACCGGCCATAACCGCGCAATGCGCAAAAAATCGACGCTTCATGCTTCCTCCTGCGGCGCTTGGGCGTGCCCGCTACCGCCACAGTCGTACGATCGGGCGCGGCCAAGTCAACGGAAATCGCCCCACCCCTGACGTACCCGCGGGGGTTGGTGTAATCGCGATCGCGATCTGAATGGGACTTCTGCTGCCATGCGCCTTGCCATCCTCGACGACTACCAGGGCGTCGCCCTTTCCCTCGGCCCCTGGGACCGGCTGGCCGGCCAGGTGAAGACCACCGTGTTCCGCGAAACGCTGCGCGACCAGGATGCGCTGGTCGCCCGCCTGGCACCGTTCGAGGCGATCCTGGCCACGCGCGAACGGACGGCCTTCCCAGCCGCCCTGCTGGCGCGCCTGCCCAATCTGAAACTGCTCATTTCGACCGGTGAGCGGAACAAGTCGATCGATGTCGAGGCCGCGCACGCCGCCGGCATCACCGTCTGCGGCACGCCCTCCAAGGGCGCGCCCACGGTCGACATCACCATCGGGCTGATGCTTGGCCTGCTGCGCGGCCTACCCCAGGAAACCGCCAGCCTGCGCGCCGGCGGCTGGCAGGTCGGCGTCGGCATGGCGGCCGAGGGCGCGACGCTCGGCGTCATCGGCCTGGGCAAGCTCGGCCAGCGGGTCGCGCGCGTCGGCCAGGCGCTCGGCATGCGCGTCATCGCCTGGAGCCAGAATCTGACGGCCGAAGCCGCAGCGGCGGTGGGGGTCGAGCGCGTCGAGAAGCGCGACCTGCTGGCGCAGGCCGATGTCGTTACCCTGCACGTCGTGCTGTCCGACCGTTCGCGCGGCATCATCGGCGCGGCCGATCTTGCCGCGATGAAGCCCACCGCTTTCATCGTGAACACCAGCCGCGGCCCGCTGATCGACCAGGATGCGCTGATCGCGGCGCTCGCCGCCGGGACCATCGCGGGCGCGGGGCTGGATGTCTTCGACATCGAACCCTTGCCCGCCGGCCACCCCATCCTGACCGCGCCGAACACGCTGCTGACCCCGCATTTGGGCTATGTCAGCCAGGCCAACTATCGCGCCTATTTCCAGGGCGCGGTGGAAGCGATCGAGGCCTTCCTCGCCGGCAGCCCGATCCGGCTGCTGCAGGGCTGAGGCACAAGGCTTGCTGGCGGCCGCGGCATGACCCTGACCTTCACCCTGCCGGCCCTGGCCGCCTTCCTCGATGGCGGCGGTTCGCCGGTGGCGGTGGCCGAGGCCGCCCTGGCGCGACTGGCCGCCTGGAATGACCCGGCGCTGCTGATCACCGCGACCCCGCCTGCCGATGTGCTGGCACGGGCCGTGACATTGGCGGCCGAGGGGCGGCAGGGTCGCCCGCTCTGGGGCGTGCCTTTCGTCGTGAAGGACAATATCGCCGCGGCGGGCCTGCCGATGACGGCGGCCTGCCCGGATTTCGCGCATGTCCCGGCCGAGGATGCGCCCGTCGTGGCCCGCCTGCTGGCGGCGGGCGCGATCCTGCTGGGCAAGGCAAATCTCGACCAATTCGCCACGGGGCTGAACGGCACGCGCAGCCCCTACGGCACGCCGCGCAATGCCTTCCGTGCCGATCTCGTGCCGGGGGGTTCCTCATCCGGCTCGGCCAGCGCGGTCGCGGCCGGGATCGCGGCCTTTTCGCTCGGCACCGATACGGCGGGGTCGGGCCGCGTGCCGGCCATGGCGCAGAACATCGTGGGGCTGAAACCGACGCTCGGCCTGGTGCCGACGCGGGGCGTGGTGCCGGCCTGCCGGTCGCTCGATTGCGTGTCGGTCTTCGCGCGATCGGTGGCCGATGCCAGCGCGGTGCTGGCGGTGATCGCCGGTGTGGATGCGTCCGATCCCTATTCCCGCGCCACCCCTGCGGGGTTTGCCGCCGCCCCGGCGCCGCAGCCCGCCTGGCGAGTCGCGGTGCCGTTGGAAGCCGAACTCGTCTTCGACACAACGGACGACGCCGCGCTCTTCGCCGCCGCCATCGCGCGGGCGGAAAGCCTGGGGGCGACCGTCACGCGCCTGTCGGTGGCACCGCTGATCGCCGTCGCGCGGCGACTGTATGACGGCGCCTGGGTCGCCGAACGCACCGCAGCGCTGCGGGATCGCGTGCTGACGCGGCCCGACACGCTGCACCCCGTCACCCGCAGCATCCTGGAAGGCGGCTTGGGGCGCACGGCCATCGATGCCTTCGATGACTTCCACGCGGTGGCGGAGGCGCGGATCGTCGCCCGCGCGATTTTCGCCGGCGCTGACGCGCTGTTGCTACCGACCGCGCCCGGCGTGCCGACCCTGGCGACACTCGCAGCCGAACCCATCGCCGCGAACAGCCGCCTTGGCACCTACACCAATTTCGTGAACCTGCTGGACCTCTGCGGCCTGGCGGTACCCGCCGGCATCCGGCCCGATGGCGTGCCTTTTGGCGTGACGCTGCTGGCGCCGGCCTTTCGCGATGGGGCCGTGGCGGGGCTCGGGGCGGCGATGGCCGGCGAAGCGCCAACGCCGCCGGCCATCGCGCCCGACGAGACCGCGCTATTTTGCATCGGCGCGCATATGTCGGGGCTGGCGCTGAACCACCAGGTCACCAGCCTGGGGGGGCGGTTCGTCCGCGCCACGGACACCGCGCCATCCTATCGCCTGTTCGACCTGGGCAACCGCCCCGGCATGATCCGCGACGCGACCGGCGCCGCCATTGCCGGCGAGGTTTGGGCCCTGCCGACCGCGGCCATCGGCGCGCTGCTGGCGCAGGTGCCGGCGCCGCTTGGTTTTGGTCGCGTGCGGCTTGCGGATGGCAGCGAAACCTTGGGCTTCGTCGCCGAGAACGCGGGCGTCGCCGATGCGCCCGACGTCACCGCGCTTGGCGGCTGGCGCGCGGTGCTGGCGGGGCGCTAACCCGCCAGGATTCGCGCCGCCGCCCCGGCCAGGACCCGCACGCCCAACGCCAGGTCTTCGTCCTTGGTATCCTCGGCCCAGTGATGGCTGATGCCGCCGATCGAGGGCACGAACAGCATCGCCGCGGGCATTTTCCGTGCAAGCCACTGCGCATCATGCCCGGCGCCCGAGGGCATCGCTTGCCAGCAGCCGGGTTGCAGCGCCTCGGCCTCGGCCGCCAGCGCCGCCTGGAAAGCCTCGTCGCAGGGCGCGGGGGTGGAGAGGCTGACCGCTTCCAGCCGCGCGGGGCACCGGTCGCGGCGGTTGTGTTCCTGGATCAGCGCGGCCAGGGCCGCTTCCATGCGGGCGATCACCGCGGGGTCCACGTCGCGCAGTTGTAACAGCACCTCGGCACGGCCGGGGATGATGCTGGGTGCACCTGGTTCCAGCGTGATGCGCCCCGTGGTCCAGGTGCTGCGCGGGCCGCAGACGCGGGGGAATTCGGCGTCGATCGCGGCCAGCAAACGCACCGCCGCCAGCCCGGCGTCGCGGCGCTCGGCCATGGTGGTGCCACCGGCGTGGTCCTGCATGCCGTCGATCACGATGCGGTATTGGCGGATCGCGACGATGCCGGTGACGACGCCGATGCGCAGGGCTTGCGATTCCAGTTGCGTGCCCTGTTCGATGTGCATCTCCAGGAAGCCGCGATAGCGGGCCATGTCACCCAGGATGCGGGGGCGGCCCGTAAGCCCGGCCTCGGCCAGGGCGTCGCGCAGCGGCTTGCCATGGGTGCGGTTGGAAAGCGTGTCGATCTCGGCTTCGTCCAGCGCGCCGATGAAGGACCGGCTGCCGATGAAGCCGCCGTAGTGGCCTTCCTCATCGGCGAAGGCCACGACATCCACGGCAAGGCCCGCGCGGGCCAGGGCCACGCCCGCGACCACGCCGAGCGCACCATCCAGCCAGCCGGCCTCGTTCTGGCTTTCGATGTGGCTGCCGACCAGCAGATGCGGCCCGGGGCCAGGATGGCGGCCGAGCACATTGCCGATGCCGTCGATCTCGGCGACCAGGCCGCAGGCTTCCAGCCGCGCGCAGAGCCAGCGCCGGCTCTCCATGTCCTGCGGCGTGTAGGTCGGGCGATGCACCCCGGTCCTGAAGCGGCCGATTTCGCGCAGTTCATGCAGATCGACGAGGAAACGTTCGGTGTCCACAGTAACCATGCTCTGGAAATCCTTGTTCGCGATTGCACCAGCCTTGCGTCTGCGTGGCAGCACCGCAACCCACGCGGGTTGGGAATTGCTGGGAGGTGACGCTAAAGTGGCGTGGTCGCAAGGCAGGATGCTCATGACAGGTCACGCAACAATGCTGCAGCGCATTCACGCCGCAGGCGTCACGCGTCCCTTCGCACCACTGTCGCATGCGGCGCGCGTCGGGCACCTCATCTTCGTGTCCGGCATCACGCCATTCCGCGGCGAACGCGAGATCGTGGTGGATGATTTCCCGGCGCAGATGCGTCAGGTGATGGATAACCTCGGGGCCGTGCTGCGTGCCGCGGGGTCGGACTACGCGCACGTCGCCAAGCTCGAAGTCCAGCTCGTGCGGCCGGGCGATTTTGGCGACATGAACCGCATCTATGCCGAGTACTTCGCGCCCGGCGCCTTTCCGGCGCGCGCGACCTGCATGGTCAAGGCCCTGCCGGTGCCCGAGTTCATGGTGCAGGTGCACGGCATGGCGGTGGTCATACCCTAGGCCCTGCTGCGCCTGGGTGGGCTCTCTCCTGCACGCACCATGGCAATTAGTTGCAGGGGCTTTATGATGTCGGCGCCGTGCTGCCCGATGCCTGCCGGGCCCTTGGACACAGAGAAGAAAAAACAATGCAGCCAAAAATATCTGTCATTGTCCCGATGTATAATACCGAAAAATATTTGCACAAATGCTTGACCTCCATTCAGGCGCAAACGCTTGCTGATCTGGAGATCATTTGTGTCGACGACGGCAGTGTAGATGCAAGTTGTGCTGTGGTCGAGGCGTTGGCGGCGAAGGATCAACGCATCAGGCTGTTGCGGCATGAACGCAATCGCGGCCAGGGCGCCGCCCGCAACACCGGTGTGCGGGCGGCGCGGGCGGGCTACATCGCTTCGGTCGACAGCGATGATTTCATCGACCCAGACATGCTGGCGGCCCTGCATGGCGCGGCCATCGCCGGCGATTTCGACGTCGTCGCCAGCGGCATGCGCGAGGTGAACGAACAGGGTGCGATTCTGCGAACGATCACCCCGGCGGCACGCACCATCATCATCGAAGACAGCCACGACGACGTCTTCGCGATTACTGACCCATCCGTCTGCACCAAGCTGTGGAAGCGATCCATCTATACAGACCACAATCTGTATTTCCACGAAACATCGTTTTATCAGGATCTGGGTTGGACCTACCCTGCCCTGCTTGTGTCGCGGCGCATCAAAATCCTCGATCAGGCGTTCTACAATTATCTGATCCGAACCGGTTCAACGACACATTCGTTTGGGTCACGGAACATTGGCGACCATATCGTAACATTCGAAGCGCTACGCCAGGCGCTGGAATTCAATGGCGTCGGCAGGCAGCACGCTTCGTCTTTCCGCAACATGATCCGCCAGACGCTGAAGTACCACGCTGTCAAGACTCTGGAGATCGGCGGGGAAAACCCGGAGACGCTGAACTATCTGCGCTGCCTGCTTGCCATCAAGAACGCCTATGTCCTGCCGGCCGAAGCAAGCGAGGCGCTGCCGGACGCGGCGGCCATCATCCACGCCATCGAATTCGACAGGCCCGACGTGCGCGATGCCTTGCCGCGCGACCAGGCGGATAGACTGGACGCGCAGTTGGCCGAGCCCGCGGCACCGCCCACCGCGCAGGTTCCGACTGCCGACAGGGGGGCGCCTGTTCCAGCGCAGGAACCTCCGCGCAAGGCCTTGCCGCATGCGTCGCGGCGGTCGTTGACCCATTCGGTCGGTCGAATGCTGGAAGCGCTATCGCCTTCGGTCGCGGCAAAGGCACGGCATGCCTGGTACAGGCTCAACGGCGGACGATTCGACACGTTCGCCACCATCGTCGAACAGCGCGCGCAGGCTCAGGCGGAACATCTCGACCGCAGGTTCGACCTGCTGTCAGGACTGCTCGAACAGTCTGTGCAAGCGCAATCGGAACATCTGGATCGCAGGTCCGACCTGCTTTCCGGGCTGGTCGAGCAGCGCGTGCACGAACTGGGAGATGATCTGCGCGGCAGGCTCAACAGTTTTGAAGCGCTAGCCAGCCGCCTCAAGCAGACATCCGCCCGGCACCAGGATGGCAGTGCCGCGTTCATGCTGTCGGACTCGCTCACTCGCCTCGTGGCGCGCCCTGTCGACGCGGATCGCCGAATCGCCGTGGTCTCGGTCCTGCCGCCACTGAAGACAGGCGTCGCCAACTACTCACTGCGGATCTTCCAAGCTTCCCCGGTGCCCGTCGATGTCTTCGCGCCGTTTGATCGGGCGGGACCTTACCTCGCCGCCACGCGGCAACTCCCCGCGGCAGGCGGACCTGTCAGCATTTTCGCGCTTGAGGCACTGACAGAAGCGCTCACCATGAGGCACTATACAGCGGTGGTTTGGGTCCTGGGGAATTCGGATCACCATCTGCCGGTCATCCGCCTGATGCGTGAGATGCGCCATCTGCCCCCGCTGGCGCCGAACTTGGTGCAGTTGCACGACCCCTGGCTGTTCAATCTCGCAAGGGTCTACGCCGAAGACGTGGACAGTGACCTTGTGTCGCTCCTGCAGGCGGCGGTGCCGAGCGGGCTGGCGGGCGCCGACTGGACCGCAGTGGCAGTCGGTGACATCTCCTCGCTGCTCGCGCATCCGGGCTTGCCAGTGCGAGCCTTGCTCGCCGATGTCCCGCTGCGCGGGGTCATCGTGCACTCAGCAGCGGCGCGCGCCATGTTGCGGAATGACCGGCTTCTGCCAGACGACCTTGCGGTGCATGACCTGTTCCTTCCTGTACTCGACGGGTTCACCGAATGGGATGCGGCGCGGCGGCCGCGGTTACGCATCGGCTCCTTCGGCGTGCCGGATCCGGCGAAGCGCACAGACCTGGTTGTCGCCGCGTTCCGGATGCTGCGGCAGGAGCATCCCGACGCGACGCTCGTCCTCGCCGGCTACCATGCGGCAGCCTATGCCCGAGCGTTCGGCCTGGCGGAGGAACCAGGCCTGGAGATCCACGACAACCCGGGCACCGAGCGTTATCGGCAACTTATGGCCAGTGTGGATGTCGCGATCCAGCTGCGCCTGCGCAATATGGGCGAGAGTTCGGGCGTCATCCCGCAGCTTCTCTCGCACGATACGCCCACCATTGTATCCGCGATCGGGTCCTTCACCGAATACGGTGACGCGGTCACGGCCCTGCCGCCGGAAAGCACCGCCTCGGAGCTTTACACCGCCATTGCCGACAATCTCAGCACGCCGGGGCGGCGCCGGGCTGCACGCCGGGCCTATGCCGAAGCGCATGGACCGCGCGCGTTCTGCACCGCGCTGCTGGCGGCCTGTGCAGCGCGGCCCACAGCCGACTGAGCCTAGGGCAGAGGCACCCGCCACCCCCGGCTAGGACAGCGTCAGCCCGCCATCCACCACCACCGTCTGCCCGGTGACCATCGCGGCCCCCGCCAGCAGGAAGACGATCACCTCGGCAATGTCCTCGGGCGTGCAGCGCCGCTTCAGCAGCGCCTTTTCTGCCGAAGCCTCGCGCCGCGCCTCGGTCCATTCCACCATCCAGGTGCTGTCCACCGCGCCGGGTGCGACGGCATTGACCCGCACCGCCGGCCCCAGCGCGCGTGCCAGGTTCTGCGTCAGCGACACCACCCCGGCCTTGGTCGCGCCGTAAGCCAGCGACGACCCCGCACTGCCCAGGCCGGCGATGGAGGCGGTGTTCACGATCGCCCCGCCCGCCGCGGTCAGCGCGGGTGCGGCGGCCTTGGCGCAGCGGAACACCCCCAGCAGGTTCACGCCGATGACCGTCGCCCACATCTCCTCGGTGATCAGTTCCAGATTCCTGGGCGCGATGGCGCGGCTGGTGGCGGGCGTGCCGGCGTTGTTGACCAGGTAGTCCAGCCGCCCGAGGTCGGTCACCGCCTGGTCCACCATCCGCACCGCATCCGCGGCATCCGACACATCGCCCGGGGCGGCGATCGCGCCGGGCATGGCGGCCACGGCGGCGGCGCCGCGTGCGTCGCCGGCCAAATGATTGATCGCAACACGACAACCGGCAGCGGTCAGCATGGTCGCGGTCGCCAGCCCGATGCCCGAGGCACCGCCTGTCACCAGCGCGGTCTTGCCCGACAAATCGTAGCGGATCATGCGCCCCCCTCCGTCAATGTGCCGATGTCGCGCAGCGCGCGTTTCAGTGCCAGCAGCCGCCGGTCGCGATCCTGGAACCAGGCCTCGGGCGACTTGCCCGACCAGTCGTACCAGCCGCCGCCGGCGCGCACGCCCGTCCGCCCCGCCGCCAGCACCGCATCCAGCGCCGGGCTGTGGTCGGCCTCGGGCGGCGGCGTCACCATGCGGTTGCGCAGCGCGTCGCGGGTCAGTTCCAGCCCCGTAAAGTCGGCCTTGGCCAAATGCCCCAGGATCGGCAGCCGCAGCGCCAGGCCGTGCACGATGGCGGCGTCGATTTCGGCCGGATCGGCATAGCCGCCATCCAGCAGGTGAAACACCTCGGCCGAGATCGCCGCCTGGATGCGGTTGGCGACATAGCCCGGGATGAAGCGCCGCATCACCACCGGCTGCTTGCCCAAGCCCAGGATCATCGCCCGGGCTTCCTCGATCAGCGCCGGTGGGCATTGCGGCCCGGCGACGATATCCACCAGGTCCACCAGATACGGCGGCGCATACCAGTGCTGGATCATCGCCCTTGGCTGGCGCCGTTCGGGGATCAGCGGAAAGGGGTCGAGGTAGGAGGTGTTGGAGGCGATGATCGCCCCCAAGGGCGCCGCCGCATCGATCGCCGCGAAGACCGCGCGCTTGGCCTCGGGCTGTTCGATGATGGCTTCCACCACCCAATCGGCCTCGGCCACGGTTTCGCCCAGCGTGTCATGGCAGGTGACCATGGCGGCCAGGTTTTCGGTGGTCAGCGTGGTTTCGCCCGCCGCCATGAGCGTGCTGCGCGCGGCTTCCATCAGCGACGGGGCGCGCGCCAGGGTCGGCGCGTGGCTGTCGGTCAGCCGCACCCGATGCCCACCCAGGCCAAAAACCAGCGCCAGCGCATGGCCCATTGTACCGGCGCCGATAACGGCGATGTTCGCCATGTGCTTCCTCCCGTTTGGCGGAAGGGTGCCGCCGGCCTCAGCCGCCGTAAACCCCAGGCTGCGTGACCGTGCCTTCTGCCAGGTCGCGCGCCAGCGCCGCGCGGTCGCGCGAGGCGGGAGCGCCAAAGCCGCCGCCGCCGCTGGTTTCAAGCCGCACCACATCGCCACGCACCAGGCGGTTGCCGTCGGATTTTGGCGCCAGCGGCGTCTCCTGCCCATCCCGGATCAGCGTCAGCCGCCCCAGGCTGCCGGTTGCACCGCCCGCCAGGCCGAAGGGCGCGAAGCGGAACCTTTCCATATTCGCGCCGAAGCTGGCGGTCGGGCTTTCCACCCGCCATTCCCGCAACAGCCCAAGCCCCCCGCGATACTGCCCCGCGCCCCCGGAATCCGGCAGCAGCGAATAGCGGCGGATCGACAGCGGCATCGTCGCCTCGATCATCTCCACCGGGATATTGGCGTTGTTGTGCATGCCTGCGGAAAAGGCCGAGGCCCCGTCGCCGCGCGGATTGCCGCCGACGCCGCCGATCTCGATTTCCACCAGCACCTCGCGCCGATGTGCCTCGTCCACGGTCTGGATCGAGGCGACGTAGGACCCACCGTAATAGGCCGCCGGAATCCGGTCCGGCACCGCCTGGTGCAGCGCGCCGAACATCGCATTGGCCAGGCGGTGCACGACGGCGATGCGATGCGCGACGGGTGCGGGAAAGCGGCAATTCACGACGCTGCCGAGGGGGGCGATGATGGTGACCGGGCGGTAGCAGCCGGCATTGGGAAAGAGGTCCACATCGGTCGCGGCCATCAGCGCGTAGAAGACGCCGCAGGCGCTCATCCCGATCGTGCAGTTCACCGGCCCCGCCTGCTGGTCCGCGCAGCCCGACAGATCCACCGTCGCGCTGTCGCCCGCGATGGTGATGGCGACATGCAGACGGACGGGGTCGGCGGAAACCCCGTCATTGTCGACAAAATCTTCGAATGTGTAGGTGCCGTCGGGCATGGCCGACAGGGCTGCGCGCATCTGCGCCTCGCTCATGTCCAGCAGCCGGGCCTGGGCCGTGATCAGCGCCTCGGCACCAAAGCGTGTGGCAAGGCGCGTGATCGCGGCGGCACCCACCGACAGGCTCGCCAACTGCGATTGCAGATCGCCCAGCATAAGGTCCGGCTTGCGGACATTGGCGCCCAGCATGCGCCAGACGCCCTCGTTCAACCGCCCGTCCTCGATCAGCTTCATCGGCGGGATGCGGGTGCCTTCCTGGAACAACTCCGTCGCCGTAGCGGCGTAGGAGCCTGGCGCCATGCCGCCAACATCGATGTGATGCGCCAGCGCGCCGACATAAGCGACGCGCCGCCCCTCATGGAACACCGGGCGAAACACCAGGATGTCGTTCAGGTGCTGCCCGCCCGCATAGGGGTCGTTGGTGCAGACGACATCATCCTCGGCCCAGTCATCCGCCGAGACATGGTGTTCCAGCAGCGCCCGAAGCGCGTGCCCCATGCTGTTCAGATGCTGCGGGATGCGGGCCGATTGCGCGACGTTGAAGCCCTCGGCATCGAAGACCGCGGTCGAATAATCCAGCAATTCGCGCACGATGGTGCTGCGGCTGGTGCGCCAGATGGTGACGTCCATCTCGGCCGCGGCGGCGACCAGGGCGTGGCGGACGATCTCGATATCGATCGGCGTCATCGGGCGTCTCCTTTCGTTGCGACCAGCGCGCCGGCAGCGCCCGGGCGCAGCGTCCAGCCCGGGCCGATCCAGTGGGTGGAGAAGGCTTCCTCGATGATCGCGGGACCGGTGACGGGGGCGCGCAAGGCGTCGCGCCGCCAGACCGGAACCTCGGCCCAGGCGCCGGCGGTGAAGCAGCGGCGACGGGTGGGGCCGGCGACGTCGGCGGCGCCCTCGGCGGCGCGTCCCTCGGGTTTTTGCAGCCGGCCGGTGGCGGTGGCGCGGAGCGTCACGATCTCCACCAGGTCGCCCTCGTTGGCGTAGGAAAAGCGCCGCCGGTGTGTGGCGTGAAAGGCCGCGACCAGGCCTGGCAGATCGGTGCCCGCGGTCCAGGGTATCAGCAGTTCAAAAGCCTGGCCCCGATAGCGCATGTCGGCGGCGATCCCGATGCTGCGGTCCGGGGCCGCGATGCCATCGGCCGCCAGCGCCGCATCGGCCTGGGCGTGCAGGGCAGCCACGCCTTCGGTGATCGCGGGCAGGTTTTCGGCCGTCGCCGGCACCAGCCGCGCGCGCGAAAAATCCTGCATCAGGTCGCTGTACAGAATGCCGAAGGCCGAGAGCGTGCCGGGTTCGGCCGGGAAGACCACCTCGGTGATGCCCATCTCCTCCGCGACCTCGATCGCGTGCAGGCCGCCGGCCCCGCCGAAGGTCAGCAAGGTGAAGGCGCGCGGGTCGAGCCCTTTTTCGAACAGCGAAAGCCGCACGGCGGCGGCGAGCGTTGCGTTGACGACCGCCAGCACGCCGGCGGCGGCGGGTTCGGCGGCCAGGCCCAGCGGCGCGCCGACGCGGGCGACCATGGCGGCCCGCGCGGCCTCCAGGTCCAGCGCCATCGCCCCGCCCAGGAAGAATGCGGGGTCCAGCCGCCCCAGCACCAGGTTCGCATCTGTGACGGTGGGTTCGGTGCCGCCGCGGCCATAGGCGACGGGCCCCGGCCTGCTGCCCGCGCTGCGCGGGCCAACGGTCAGCCGCCCGCCCGCATCGACGGCGGCGATGCTGCCGCCACCGGCGCCGATGGTCCGCATGTCCACCATCGGCAGCCGCACCGGCAGCCGGTCGATCTCGCCTTGCGTGACGATGCCGACGCGACCGCCCTGCACGACCGAGACGTCGTAGGAGGTGCCCCCCATGTCCACGGCCACCATGTCCGGCCGGCCCAGCAACCCGGCCAGCCGCGCCGCCGCCAGCGCGCCCCCGGATGGTCCCGACAGCAGCAGCCGCGCGGGCTGCGCCGCGGCCGTGCCCAGCGAACAGACCCCGCCATTGGACTGCACCATGTAGACGGCGGGCGAAAACCCAGCCTCCGCCAGCCGCGCCGCGAGCCGGTCGAGGTAGGATCTCACCACCGGCACCAGCAGCGCGTTCAGCACCGTGGTGCTGCTGCGTTCGTATTCGCGCATCTCCGGCGAGACATCGCAGGAGAGGGACACCGCCAGCTCCGGCCGCGCCTGCGCGAGCATCGCAGCGATCCTGCGTTCATGCGCAGGGTTGGCATAGGCGTGCAGCAGGCAGACGGCGACTGCTTCGACATCTGCGAGCCTTTCCAGCAGCCCCGGCATCGCGGCCTCGTCCAGCGGGATCTCGACGCTGCCATCGGCGCGCAGCCGCTCGGCGATGCCCAGGCGCCGGTCGCGCGGGATCAGCGTGGGGAAGGCTTCGGGCGCCAGGCCGTAGATATCGCGGCGGACGTGACGGCCGATTTCCAGCACATCCTCGAAGCCCGCGGTTGTGATGAGCGCGCCCCGTGCCAGCTTGCGCTCCAGCACGGCGTTGGTCGCGATGGTGGTGCCATGCAGCAGCAACCCGACATCGGGCAGCGCGAAGCCGAAGCGCTCGGCGGCCTCCGACATGCCGCGCAGCAGGCCGATGGAGGGATCCTCCGGCGTGGTGGGCGTCTTCCAGGCGCGCGGCACGGGGTCGCGCGCATCCAGGAACATCAGGTCGGTGAAGGTGCCGCCGATATCGATGGCGACGCGAACGGGAAGGGAAGGGGCCATGCCCCATCCTGGCACGGGGTGGCGCGGCGAAAAGAGCCCGGCGTGTAGGAACCCGCCCACCGGCCACGGAAATGCCGCGCCGATGGGCAGGGGATGGGATCAGTCGCAGTTGGCGGGGGCTGGGCGGTCGGCCTCACCGATCAGGCTCGGGGTGAAGGGCTCGGCCGCTTCGGTATCGACAGCCAGCAGGATGGCCCGGGTATCCTGCGCGCCCGGCACCATCATGCGGCGCAGGTTGGGGACGCCCGGGATGGGGCGGTCATCCAGGAAGAAGTGGCTGTCGCCGTTGATCAGCAGGACGGGCTTGCCGAAGGCCCGCGCGCCCGCACCGATCGCCGCGATCGTGTCGTCATAGCCGGAGCCATAGCCACGGCCGCAGCGTTCCCGCCAGAACATATCCGCCTGGATGCCGATGACGACGGCCGGGGCGTTGGTCTCCCGCGCGCGGGCGAAGGCGGCGCCGATCCAGGCGATATTGGCGGCGTTGCGCGCGGTGTATTCGGCCGCCGCCGTTGCTGGCGGCGCAATTGCAGGGGTTTCCCCCGGCACCGTCGGGCGGTTGTTGTTGCTGCCGGGCACATGCGCGGTGACGAAGACCACGCCACCCTGCTCCCAGCGGGCGTTTTCGACATACAGCGCCATCGCCGGGTCGGTATCGGCCTGGCGTGTCAGGCGCATCGGCCGGCGGCCGAGGCTCATGGCATCGGGGAAGAAACGCGCACGCAGCAGCGCCAGGCGCTCATTCTGATCGAAGCGGCCGGCGCGGGTCTGCCAGCAATCGGTCCATTCATTGTCGCCGGGCGTGTAGATCAGCGGATTGGCGGCCAGGGACATCCAGGCAAAGGCGCGCAGCACGCGTTCGTCGGAACAGATCTCCGACCCGCCCTTGGTGTCGCCCACAAAGACGCTGAAGACGGGCTGGGCGCGGTTGATCGCGGCCATCAGCCGGGCCACGCGCCCTTCCTCGTCCGGGCAGAGATTGGGGGCGGCCGGGCTGCAATAGGGCATGTCGCCGAAGGCCACGAAAGAAAAGCGTTCGGCCCGGGCAGGCAGGGCCGCGAGCAACAAAAGACAGGACAGGGCGAGCAGACGCATGGCAAGGCTCCACAGGATCACGGACGTCCATAGCCTAAGGCGACGGCGCCGTGGGTGACAGGCCGATGGCATTGCGCTACCGCCCCCAGGGTGCGCACCGCCGATTTCGACTTTTCCCTGCCCGAGGCGCTGATCGCGCGCGAACCGGCCCGGCCGCGCGACGCGGCGCGGCTGCTGGTCGTGGGACCGGATGGCACCGCCGACCGCGGCATGCTGGACCTGCCCGGGCTGCTGGAACCGGGCGATGTGCTGGTGGTCAACGACACCCGCGTCATCCCCGCCCGCCTGGCCGCGACACGGGGCGCGGCGCGCGTGGAAATCCTGCTGAACCGCAGCGAAGGCGGCGGCATCTGGCACGCTCTGGTCAAGAACGCCCGCCGCCTGCATGCCGGCGACACGATCCGGATTTCGGGGGCCGACGACTGCACCGCCACGGTGCTGGCCGCCCCCGAGGACGGCGCCGTGCGGCTGGATTTTGGCCCGGACCAGGCGGCCCTGGCCCAGGCGCTGGAAGCGGCGGGGGAAATCCCCCTGCCGCCCTACCTCGCCCGCGCCGCGACGGCCCAGGATGCGGCCGATTACCAGACCATCTTTGCCCAAAGGCCCGGCGCGGTCGCGGCCCCCACCGCCAGCCTGCACTTTACGGACCGGCTGTTGGCGTCCCTGGATGCCCGCGGGGTAGGCCGGGCCGTGGTGACGCTGCATGTCGGCGCTGGCACCTTCCTGCCGATGCGGGCCGAGGACCCCCGCGACCACCGCATCCATGCCGAATGGGGCGAGGTGAAGGCCGAGGCCGCGGCCCTCATCAACGGCGCGACGCGCGTCATCGCCGCCGGCACGACCGCGCTGCGCCTGATCGAATCCGCGGCGGTCGGGCCGCGCCAGGTGGCGCCCTTCGCTGGGCTGACCGACCTCTACATCCTGCCTGGCTTTGATTTTCGGGTGGCGGATGGGCTGATGACGAATTTCCATTTGCCGAGATCGACGCTGTTCATGCTGGTCTGCGCCTTTGCCGGCGAGGCGCAGATGAAGGCGGCTTACCAGCACGCCATCGCCGAAAAATACCGCTTCTATTCGTATGGCGACGGCAGCCTGGTGTGGCGCGCATGAGCCTGCACTGGACGGCCGAGGCCCGCGATGGCGCGGCCCGCGCGGGCGTGCTGCATACCGCGCATGGGCCGGTGCCGACGCCGGTCTTCATGCCCGTCGGCACCGCCGGCACGGTGAAGGCCATGACGGCCGACAGCGTGCGCGCCACCGGGGCGCGCATGATCCTCGGCAATACCTACCACCTGATGCTGCGGCCTGGCGCCGAGCGTGTCGCGCGGCTCGGCGGGTTGCATCGGCTGGCCGATTGGCACGGGCCCATCCTGACCGACAGTGGCGGCTTCCAGGTGATGTCTCTGGCCGGTCTGCGCCAGATGGACGCCGATGGCGTCACCTTCCAGAGCCATATCGACGGCGCGAAGCACCGCATCACCCCGGAACGCAGCGTCGAGATCCAGCATCTGCTTGGCGCCGATGTCACCATGTGCTTCGACGAATGCACGCCCTTCCCGGCGACCGAGGCGCAGACGGCGGTGTCCATGCGCCTGTCGATGGCCTGGGCCGCGCGCTGCCGTGCGGCCTTCGTCCCCCGCGACGGCTACGGGTTGTTCGGCATCGTGCAGGGCGGCGTGTTCCGCGACCTTCGCGCGGAAAGCGTCGCCGCCCTGACCGCGATCGGGTTCGAAGGCTATGCCATCGGTGGGCTCGCGGTCGGCGAAGGCCAGGCGGAGATGTTCCGCGTACTGGAGGCGACCGTGCCGCTGCTGCCCGCCGATCACCCGCGCTACCTGATGGGCGTCGGCACGCCGGATGACTTGATCGGCGCCGTGCTGCGCGGGGTGGACATGTTCGACTACGTGCTGCCCACGCGATCGGGCCGCACGGCGCGCGCCTATACCAGCCGCGGGGTGCTGAACCTGCGCAATGCGCGCCATGCGGAAAGCCTGGAGCCGCTGGACCCCGAATGCCCCTGTCCCGCCTGCCAAAACCACAGCCGCGCCTATATCCATCACCTGATCAAGGCCGAGGAGATCTTGGGGCCGATGCTGCTGACCTGGCACAATATTCAATACTACCAGACGCTGATGGGCCGGCTGCGCGCCGCCATCCTGCAAGGGCGCCTGGCCGAAGAAGCCGACGCCATCCGCGCCGGCTGGCAGGAAAGGGCCGTCGCATGAGTACGCCGACCGATACCCGTGGCCTCACGCAACTGGGCGCGCTGTCCGCGACACCGGCCAGCCCCGATGTCCCGGTGCTGGAACGCGTGCCCAATCCGCACCCCGGGCTGCATTACGTGGTGCGCTTCGTCGCACCCGAATTCACCAGCCTCTGCCCGCTGACTGGCCAGCCGGATTTCGCGCATATCGTGCTGGACTACATCCCCGGCGAATGGCTGGTGGAGAGCAAGAGCCTGAAACTCCACCTCTCCTCCTTCCGTAACCATGGCTCGTTCCACGAGGCCTGCACGCTGGATATCGCCCGGCGCGTGGGGGCCTTGCTGACGCCGGTCTGGCTGCGGATCGGCGCCTATTGGTATCCGCGTGGCGGCATGCCGATCGACGTGTTCTGGCAATCGGGTGCACCGCCCGCGGGCGCCTGGATTCCGGAGCAGGGTGTGGCCCCTTATCGTGGGCGCGGCTGACGCGATTCGCGCCGAGGCCCTGGCCCTCGGCTTCGATGCCGTGGGCATTGCCCGCGCGTCGCTCGCACCCGAGGTGCGGGCACGCTTGGCCGATTTCCTCGCCGCGGGCATGCATGGGCAGATGGGTTGGCTCGCGGACCGCGCCGACCAGCGCGCCCAGCCGCGCGCGCTTTGGCCCGAGGCTGTTTCGGTCATCAGCCTCGGGCTGAACTACGGCCCCGACAGCGATCCGCTGGAAAGCCTGGCCCAGCCCGACCGCGCCACCATCAGCGTCTATGCGCAGAACCGCGACTACCATGACGTGATGAAGAAGCGCCTGAAGGCCTTGGCGCGCTGGATGGTGGACCGCTTCCCCGGCACAGGGGTCAAGGTTTTCGTCGATACTGCCCCGGTTGCGGAGAAGCCGCTGGCCCAGGCGGCTGGGATCGGCTGGCAGGGCAAGCACACCAACCTGGTCAGCCGCGACCACGGGTCCTGGCTGTTCCTGGGCGAGATTTTCTGCACGCTCGACCTCGCGCCCTCCATCGCCGAAATCGACCATTGCGGTTCATGTTCGCGCTGCCTCGATGTCTGCCCGACCCAGGCCTTCCCCGCACCCTATCGGCTGGATGCGCGGCGCTGCATCTCCTACCTCACCATCGAACACCGCGGCCCCATCCCGCAGGAATTCCGCGCCGCCATGGGCAACCGCATCTATGGCTGCGACGATTGCCTGGCGGTCTGCCCCTGGAACAAGTTCGCGGCGGCCCATGCCGAACCCGCCTTCGCCCCGCGCGCCGCGCTGACCGCGCCGAGACTCGCGGAGTTTGCCGCCCTGGATGATGCCGCCTTCCGCGCGCTGTTTTCCGGCAGCCCGATCAAGCGCATCGGGCGCAACCGCTTCATACGCAACCTGTGCATCGCCATCGGCAACAGTGCGACACCCGCGCTGCTGCCCGTGGCGCAGGGCCTGTGCGAAGATGCCGATCCGGTGGTGGCGGAGGCGGCGCGTTGGGCGGCCGAACAACTACAATGAATGCCGCTCTGGTCTTGTTCAGCGGTGGCCAGGATTCCGCAACCTGCCTCGCCTGGGCCCTGGAGCACTTCGACCAGGTCGAAACCCTTGGCTTCGACTATGGCCAGAGGCATCTTGTGGAACTCTCCTGCCGGGACGCGCTGCGGGCCGGCATGGCATCGGCAAAACTCGGCCCCGATCACACGCTCGCGGTGCCGACGCTGGCCGCGATCGGTGGCTCCGCCCTGACCGAAACCGCCGCCATCGCGCTGCGCGACGACGGGTTGCCAAACACCTTTGTGCCCGGCCGCAACATCCTCTTCCTGACCCTGGCCGCCGCCCTGGCCGCACGCCGCGGCATCCGCCACCTGGTGACCGGCGTGTGCGAGACGGATTACTCCGGCTACCCCGACTGCCGCGACGATACGATCAAGGCGGTGCAGGTCGCACTGAACCTCGGCATGAACGCGCGCTTCGTGATCCACACGCCGCTGATGTGGCGCGACAAGGCAGCGACCTGGCGCCTTGCGGAAAGCCTGGGCGGGGCCGCGCTTGTTGAACTCATTCGCGCAAAAAGCCATTCCTGCTACATCGGCAACCACATCACGCCCCAGCCCTCCGGCTGCGGCTGCGGCGCATGCCCGGCCTGCGATCTTCGGGCGCGCGGCTGGGATGCCTATGTGGCATCGCAGCCCGCATGATGACCAAACGGACCGAGGGACTGCTGTTCCTCACGGCCTTCGCCCTCACCATCCCCGCCGCCAACTGGCTGATCGGCAATGCCGGCACGCTTTGCGTGCCGCAAGGCCCCTGCCTCATCCCGGTTGCACCGGGGCTGATGGCACCGTCCGGCGTGCTGATGGTGGGCCTGGCCCTGGTGCTGCGGGACATGGTGCAGAGGCGCCTTGGCGCCTGGGCGGGCGCGGGGGCGGTGCTGGTCGGCGCAGCCCTGTCCGCCACCCTGGCGCCACCCGCGCTCGTGCTGGCCTCGGCCCTGGCCTTCCTCTTTTCCGAAGCCGCCGACATGGCCGTCTTCACCCCCCTGCAGAAGCGCGGCCTGCTGCTGGCCGTGGTCGCCAGCAGCGCCGTGGGCCTGGTGGTGGACAGCCTGATCTTCCTGTCCGTCGCCTTCGGCAGCCTGGACTTTCTCGCGGGGCAGATCGTCGGCAAGACACTCATGGTGGGCCTGGCCCTGCCACTGATCGCGCTGATCCGCCGGCGGGACCTCGCGCGGGGGTGGTAGCGCTGCTGGAGAGGGCTTTGCCCTCCCCAGACCCCACCCAGCAGGGGACCGTGTCCCCTGCACCCGCCGGGGTTTATTGCCCAAGGCAGGGGAGGGGCAGCGACCGCCCGTGATCCCCGGGGTGCCCTTGATGCCCCTCCCATGCCTTGGGCAATTTACCAAAGTGGGTCCAGGGGCCTCAGGCTCCTGGTGGGGGGAGTTTGAGGGGGGCGAAGCCCCTCTC
>JBBQHE010000042.1:0-24076 GCA_038323655.1 Acetobacterales bacterium
CCCGGGCGGTCAGCACCTGTTGCGCGACCAGCGCGGTCGCGCCCAGCGCCAGCAGCAGATGCGTGCGCACCAGCCAAGGTTTGCGGGCCCGTTGCAGATACAGCAGGCCTGCCGCGATACCAGCCGCCAAGGTGGCGACCAGCATCAGAATGGCGGGTGTCGTGTTCATACCCTGTCGCTGCCTCCCGCGCGATCCCAAGGGTTGTTCCGCGCCGCGTCAAGCCGGTGCGACTCTTGCGCCCGCCCACCGTCGCGGCTATCTGGTGCGCATTCGCAGACGCTTGTATTTCGCCGGGCAGTTTCGGCCACGCGCACGGTTGGTGTCTGCTCTGCTCTGCCCGGTAAAAAGTCCTCGATCCCATGAGTCACGACAGCGATTCCGTTGCACAGGCGGGGCCGCCCCCCCCCATCGACGACGCCTTTCTTTGGCTGCACAGCGCCTTCTGCCGCGCCGCCCTGCCACTGCGCGCACCACGCGCCGCCTGGGCACGCCGTGTGGGCGGTGTGTCGGTGCGGCTTGAACCCGGGGCTGCCGGGACGGGCCTGCCAAACGGCGTCTTCCTGCGCCAACTGATGCTGCATGTCTGCGACACGGCCTGGCGCAGTCGCAGCCCGGTCGTGCCGCTTGGGGAAACGGCGACCGAATTGGCAGCCAGGCTCGGCCTTGATTCCAAGTCGGGGCTGATGGCCGAGCAGGTTGAGCGGGTGCTCGGCGCCAAGATCTTCATCGGCCTGGACGGCGCGCCGGAGCTTTCGGTCTTCGATGCACGCAGCCGGCCACGCGGCCTGGGCGGCGCCTGGCGCAGCAGTCTGCGGCTGAACGCGGGCTTCGTCGCAAGCCTGATCGAACAGAGCGTGCCGCTGGAGCGGCGTATCCTCGCCGCACTCGCGCCCAGTCCGATGGCGATTGATGCCTATGCGTGGATACGCCAGGCGCTGCATGGTCAGCCACAGACACATACTGTCACCGCCAGCTGGGATGATCTGCTGGCCCGCTTCGGCACCGGCGCGCAGGATGCAAGCGCATTCCGCCCGGTGTTCGAGCAGGCCCTGCGCCATGTTTTCGACGCGGATCTGTCGCTGTCGATTGCTGTGGATGACGAGGGTGTCAGCGCCCGTGCGGCCGAGCCGGACGCCGCGGCACCTGCGTCCGCGAAACCCGACGTGGCGCGACCGGACGTCCCGGCGGCGCCACCCGTCACCTTGGCGCCGCCGGCCGCGCCCGTCGTTCCGCCCCCCCAGCCCGTCGCTCGCGCACCCGCAGCGCCATCCCCTACGCCCGTGCAGGACACGATCAGCCTGCGCTCGCAGATCACCGGCCTCACGCAGGTCATCTGGCTGCGCCGCGGCCATGGCCAGGACAGCGCCCTGGTCGGCGTCACCCCGAATGCGCGCTTCGATGCCGACCGTCTGACGGTGCTCGCCGTCGAACCCATGGTGATGCAGGTGAGCGGCGGTCTGAACGCCCAGGATTTCGAGCGGGTGTCCGCCTGGGTCATGGCCAATCGCGACCTGATCGACGGTTTCTGGGAAGGCGCCATCACGACCGCCGAGGAAATTGACCAGCGCGTGCGGAAGGTGCCGGCTGTCGGCTGGCGCTGATGCGCCGCCCACCAGGCGGCCTGCTTGCTGCCGCTTCAGGCAGCCGCGGGGATCAGGCTGCATTATGACGGCTGCGGCGCGCGCTGGCGGGCTGTTCGTACGCTGAGGCGCGGGCATAATCGGGGTTTCCACGACTGAGAGTGCCGCCCCCATGGCAGAACCCCTCGACAAGCCGCAGTTTGACGCGCTCATGCAGCGCGCCGGCATCGCGCTCACCGATGCGGAGGCGGAGGGCATCCGTGCCGCTTCCCGCTATTTGGTCGCGGCCGCCGATCGTGTACGGACCCCGCGTGAGGTCGCGATCGAAATGGCGACCACTTTCGCACCACAGGTGCGCGCGTGACGCTGCCGACCATTGCCGAAGCCGCGCGGATGATCGCGGCCAAGCAGATCTCCCCCATCGCCTTCGCGCAGGACCGGCTCGACCGGGCCGCTGCGCATAACCCAGCGTTGCACGCCTTCATCCGATTCACGCCGGAACTCGCCCTGGCACAGGCCCGGGCCGCCGAGGCGCGGCAGATGGCGGGCACGCTGAAAGGCCCGCTGGATGGCATACCGATCGCGCACAAGGACATCTACGAGACCGCGGGTGTGCCGACGACCGGCCATTCGCGCGTGCTGATCGACCACGTGCCGGCGCAGGACGCCGCCGTGGTGCGCGCCTGGGCAGCGGCAGGGACGGTCACGCTGGGTAAGCTTGCGACGCATGAATTCGCCTGGGGCGGACCGTCCTTCGACCTGCCCTGGCCACCGGCGCGCAACCCGTGGAACACGGCGCATTTCACCGGGGGGTCGTCGTCCGGCACAGGGGCGGCAGTCGCGGCCGGGCTCATCCTGGGGGGCACCGGTTCCGATACCGGGGGCTCAATCCGCGGCCCGGCCTCGCTCTGCGGCATCGCCGGCATCAAGCCGACCTATGGGCTGTGTTCGCGTACCGGCGTGCTGCCGCTGTCGCAGAGCCTGGATACCACCGGCCCCATGGCCTGGACGGTGGAAGACTGTGCCTTGCTGCTGGATGCGATGACGGGGCACGACCCTTCCGACCCGTCTTCGGCCAACCGCCCGCGGCCCGATCTGCTGTCGGGCCTGAACGGCGGGGTTGCGGGCCTGCGGATCGGCGTGATCCGCCACTTCCACGAAGATGACACCAAGGTCAGCCCGGCCATGCGTGCTGGCATCGCCCATGTCGGCGACACGCTGAAGGCGCTGGGTGCCGAGATCCGTGAGGTCACGCTGCCGCCGCTGCAGGATTTCAACGCCGCCGGCTGGCTGATCCTGGCGGCCGACGCTTTTGCGGTACACGAAACCTGGCTCCGCACGAAGTTCCGCGCCTATGGGCAGATCCTGCGCGAACGCCTGGCCGTCTCGGCAACGATCTCGGCCGCCGACTACCTGCAGGCCCAACGTCGCCGGCGCGAGCTGTGCGATGCCGTCACCGCGGCGATGACCCATTGCGACCTGCTGCTGACGGCCAGCCAGCCCGGCGAGGCCAAGCCGATCGATCAGCTCGGCACCTGGGCGTCGTTCGAGGCGCCCAACTTCACCATTCCCTTCAACCTGACCGGGCAGCCGGCGCTAAGCCTGTGCTCAGGCTTCGGCGAAGGGGGATTGCCGGTGGGCGCGCAGCTGATCGGCCGGCCGTTCGAGGATGCGACGGTGCTGCGCGCCGGCCACGCCTATGAACAGGCGACCGGATGGCGCGGGATGCGGCCAGCGATGGCGGGGTGATGCAGGCGGCGGGTCGACCCTGACCCGCACTGCGCCTTACCCGATGGGTCTGCTCCGGTGGGTCACCTGGTCGTGTGCCGCCGCGCGCCGTCCCGGCGCGTCCTCAGGCAATGGTGAGGGCGCTGACTTCACATCGCGCGCTGCCAACGCATGTTGCTAAGCCCTGCACCCTTCCTCGAACCGCCGGAGAGCCCCATGCAGCTCGGATTCTTCACCATGCCGATCCATCCGGTCGGCAAGGATTGGCGCCAGTGCCTGCGCGAGGACACGGAGGCCTTCGTCCTGGCCGACGAACTCGGCTTCTCCGAAGCGCTCTGCGGCGAGCATGTGACCGACGCTGCGGAGAACATCACTTCCTGCGCGATGTTCCTGGCCTCCCTGGCCGGCAAGACGAAGCAGATCCGCCTGGGCACCGGCACGGTGAACATGCCCAACGCCCATCCAGCCGCGGTCGCGGCGCAGATCGCGATGCTGGACCACATGCTGGATGGCCGCTTCATCTTCGGCATCAGCCCGGGCGGGTTGCTGTCCGACGCCGAGGCCTTCGGCAACCTCGACCGCGACCGCAATGCGATGTTCCTCGAAGCGATCAACATGGTGCTGGAGATCTGGAACCGCGAGCCGCCCTACAACCTCGACGGCAAGTTCTGGAAGATCAGCACCGAACGCACGCTGTTCCCCGAAATCGGCCAGGGCATCTTCCTCAAACCCCTGCAACGCCCACACCCGCCGATCGTGGTGACAGCGGTCGCGCCTTTCTCCAAGGGCGTGACCGAGGCGGCGGCGCGGGGGTGGGAGCCGATTTCGGCCAACTTCCTGATGCCCGCATGGGTCCGCAGCCACTGGCCGAAGTATGTCGAGGGCTGCGAGCGCGCCGGCCGACCGGCCGACCCGGCCAATTGGCGGGTGGCGAAAAGCATCTTTGTCGCCGATGACGACGCGACCGCGCGGGACTACGCGACCGCGGGCAACAGCCCCTATCGCAACTATTACAACTCGCTGCTGACCAAGCTGAAGCGCAACGGCCGGGCCGAGCTGTTCAAGGACCGGCGCGACCAGCCCGATGAGGAGATCACGCTGGACCATGTCTGCGACAAGCTGGTCATCGCCGGGTCGGTAAACAGCGTGGTGGACCAGTTGTTCGCCTTCCGCGAGGAGGTGGGCGACTTCGGCACGCTTCTCTACGCCGGCAAGGACTGGGTGGACCGCGACCTCGGCCGTCGCTCGATGATCCTGCTGGCGAAACAGGTGATGCCGCGGGTGAACGAGGCCATCGCGGGTTCTGCCCTGCGCGCGGCGGCGGCGTAGCCGTTGCCACCTTGACTTGCCGCCTTCCCCCTCCGCATCGTTGAAGAAAGAACGCCAAGGAGAGGGTCCATGCTGAACAGGCGCCATGTCGTGTTAGGTGCGGGGGCGATGCTTGCGGCACCCGCCCTGGCCCAGACGCGTTTCCCCGAACGCCCGGTCGAGATCATCGTCGGCTTCACCCCAGGTGGCGGCACCGACATCATGGCGCGCACCTATGCGCGTTTCCTTGAGTCGCGGCTGGGCGGCTCGGTCGTGGTGCAGAACCGCGCCGGCGCTGGGGGCGAGGTCGCCTTCGCGGCGGTCGCCCGGGCGCGTCCCGATGGGCACACGCTGATCGCCACGACGATGCCGTCGTTCCTGACCATCCCGATCGAGCGCAATGCGCAGTACCAGGCGTCGCAGTTCGCGCCGGTGGCGTTGATCGCGACCGACCCGTCCTGCATCACCGTGCATGAGCAGAGCCCGATCCGCACGCTGGCCGAGTTGATCGACCGGGCGAAGCGCGAACCGGGGGCCGTGACCTACGGTTCGCCCGGCATCGGTTCGGACGACCATCTGCAGCTCGTGCTGCTGCAACTCGCGGCCGGCATTCAGATGACGAACGTGAACTTCCCCGGATCGTCGCAGATCCGCACGGCGCTGCTGGGGCGCCACATCGAGACGATAGGGCTGAATGTCGGTGAGATCGCCGCCGCACCGGAGCGCATGCGCATGATCGTGCAATCGGGCGACCGGCGGTCGATCTTCGCGCCCAATGTGCCGACCTACAAGGAAATCGGCTTCGACGTGGACATGTCTTCAGAACGCGGCATCGCCGCCCCGATCGGCACGCCGCCGGAGATCCTGGCCCGGCTGCGGGAGGCCACCGCCGCCGTGGCCCAGGACCCGGCCTTCATCAAGGCGATGGAGGACCAGTTTACCGAGATGCGCTTCATCCCTGGCGAGACCTGGGCCGAGGAGTTGCGCCAGCGCCAGGCGCGGTTCGAGGCGCTGTGGCGCCGGTCGCCCTGGCGCGAGCCAGGCTGACTACAGCCCCAGCAGCGCCGCCGCATTGCCGCCGGCAAGGCGGGCACGCGTCGCCGCGTCGAAGCCCTCGACCGAGGCGATATGGCCGAGCGGATCGGCCTCCGCCATGTCATAGGGAAAGTCCGTTCCCATAAGGATTTTCTCGGCCCCGAAGACCTTCACCCGGTACTCCAACTGGTGCGGCGTGAAGACGATGGTGTCGAAGTAGATCTTCCGCAGGTATTCGCCCGGCAGCCGCGGCAGGTCGCCGTGCGAATCCGACCTGGCGCCCCAGGCGTGGTCGATGCGGCCGGAATAGGCGCCAAGGTATCCGCCGCCATGCACCGCCAGGATCTTCAAGTCGGGGTGGCGTTCCAGCACGCCGTCGAAGATCAGGTGATGCAGTGCGACCGTGGTATCCAGCGGATTGCCGATCACGTTGCTGAAGGAATAGCGGGTGAAACGCTCGCCTCCGCTGAAGCCGACCGGGTGGAGCATGACCAGAACGCCCAGTTCCTCGGCCTTCGCCCAGAAGGGCGCGTAGGCGGGGTCGGAGAGTTCGCGCCCGGCGACGGTGGTCAGGATCTGCACGCCCTTGAAGCCAAGTTCGCGCCTGCAACGCTCCAACTCAGTCGCGGCCTCGTGCCCGTCCTGCATGGGCACCGTGCCAAAGCCGAGCAGCCGGTCGGGCCTCTGCGCGACGAAGGCCGCCATGCCGTCGTTCACCAGGCGCGCGGCCGGCACGGCGATGTCGAGCGGCACGGTGGTGTAGCATTGCGGCGGAGCGCATTGCACCGCCTGCATATCGATGCCCGCCGCATCCATCTCGGCCAGGCGCAGGTCGATCGTGCCTGCGACATGCGTGCGCTCGGCATCCTGCTTGCGGTTCAGCGCGCGGGTTTCGTCGGTGGCGAACCGCGCCAACGGGATGGTGCTGAAATCCAGATGTGGGCCGACGAAGGCGGCGGCTTCGGGGATGAAGACATGCGAATGGATGTCCAGCGTCGGGCTCGTGGGGCGGGTTTCGCGCCCCGGGCGGCCATGGCTGCGGGCGGCGGTCAGGCCGTAGTGGTTCGTCGGCTCGTTCATTGTCTTTGTCGTGTCCAGCCTGGCCGGACCGATTTTCCCGGGGTCCGCCGGCACCGTCAATCCGCGCCGCGCGCCAGCCCTGCCAAGGCCGCGCAGGCGGCGTCGTGGAGCGGAGCCGGCGCGGCCAGCAACGGTGTCGATACATCGATCGCGCCAGGGCAGGGCCGGGCCTCGCTGTGCGCGACGAAGACCTGCGGCGCTACATGCCCCGCGTCGCACCGGGCGCCCAGGTCACGTCGCCGCCGGCTTCGGCGTTGCGAGCGCGGGCGAAGACGAAAAGATGATCTGACAGTCGATTCAAATACAGAATCGCTGCCGGGTTCACCACTTCCTTCGCAGCCAGGGCCACCGTCAGCCTTTCGGCACGGCGGGTGATGGTCCGGGCCAAATGGGCATGCGCCGCAGCCGCTGTCCCGGCCGGGAGCACGAAGGACCGCAGCGGCGGCAGGTCAGCGTTCATGGCGGCGACCTCCTGTTCCAGGCGCAGCGCCTGGGCCTCGGTCACGCGGAGCCGGTCGCTGCCGACCCCGGGCACGCAAAGGTCGGCGCCGAGGTCGAACAGGTCGTTCTGGATGCGGGCCAGCATGGCGTCCGCCCCGCCGGTCGTGTGCATCCGCAGCATGCCAATCGCGGCGTTGGTTTCATCTACGGTGCCATAGGCCTCGACCCGCAGGTCATCCTTCGCCACGCGGGTTCCGTCACCGAGGCTGGTTTGCCCGCCGTCGCCGCCGCGGGTCGTGATTACGTCGAGCTTCACCATGCTGGGATCCTTCAGGCGTCAGAGGCGGCGCGGCGCACCGGGTATCTGAAAAGTGACAGAGGTCATGGCATCTGCCGTGACAGACTCGCCACGTCGTGTTGCCGGCCGAAAGCGCCAGCGTCGCGCTGCTTCGATCGCAGCAGCATCCAGCGATGCCACACCTGATCCACGCTCCATCGCCACCGTCTGCACCCGACCATCGGTACCGATGGTCAGCCGGAGGCGAACGGTGCCCTGCTGGCCGAGAAACAGCGCGCCAGGCGGATAGGTTGGCTGTTCGTTGCGGTGACCGTCCAGAGGTCCAGGCGGGGCGGTGGCGCCTTCCGCCGCCCAGGCCGGTGCGCCAGCCCCGTCCTGGCCGGGTGCCTCGGACGCGGGCGTGCCAGACGGGGTGCGGCTGGCGGCCCGCCGCGCCGGACTTGGCGGGGCGGGGGCTGGCAGCGCTGCGGGCTGGGCCGGGGGCGGTGCCGGCGATAGCGGGGCTTCGGCGGGCTTTTCGGTCACCACGGCGGGTGGCGGCGGTGCCGGCGGCGGGCTGGTCTCGGGCGCTTTGGCCTGGGGGGGCGGTAGGCTCGGCGGCAGCACCGCCTGCGGTGCGATCGACGGCGGCGCCGGCTCCGGTGCAGGTGGGCGGGGCGCTTCGGGCGGCAGCGAGGGCGGCGGCGCCACGGTCGGCGGGGGCGGCACGATCGTCTGTGGCGGCGGGGCTGTCGGCGGCGTTGGCGGCCGCTCGACTGCCACCGACGGCGGCGACGGCGGCGCGGCATCGGATGGCTCTGGGTCGGGCGGTCCTGCAACGGTCGCCGGACTCCCCGGCCGGGCGCTTTCGGCAAGCGGCACGGCCCAGATCAGCGCAGCGCCCTCGGTCGGCTTCGGTAGGCGCGTCGGGGGCAGCATGAGCATCAGCACGATCAGTCCTGCGTGCAGCAGGATGGCCGCGCCGATCCAAGGCCAGAGTTGACGCGCGACGGGCGACAGTGCCTGGCCACGGGGCCCCGCCGTTATGCCTGCCGCTGGGCGGTGGCTGCGTGACGGGCGGGGGCTCGGCCGTGGCCGCGGCGGATCAACCGGGCGTGACGCCTGGTGCGGTCGCAGCCCCTGACGTTCGCGGCGACCCGGCGCCTCTCTCACAGCACCAAAACACCCGAATGCTTGGCCTTCACATGCGGCTCGACGTGAATGGTGATGACCGCGTGGCCAAGTTCCTCGCGCAGGCCCGCCTCCACCCGGTCGCAGATGGCATGGGCGTCGCTGACGCTCATGTCGCCTGGCACGACCAGGTGGAACTCGACGAAGGCCCAGCGGCCGGACTGCCGCGTGCGCAAGTCATGCGCCTCCATCGCGCCGGTCGCGTCGTTGGTGATGATGGTCCGGATGCGGGCCAGGGCCTTGTCCGACAGGCCTTCATCCATCAACCCGCCGACGCTTTCCCGCAGCAGCCGCCAGCCAGACCAGAGGATGTTCACCGCCGTCGCCGCCGCCAACGCCGGGTCGAGCCACAGGATCCCGGTCGTCGCCACCAGCCCGACCCCGATGATCACGCCGACCGAGGTCACGACATCGGCCCATAGATGGCGCGCATCGGCGACGAGCGCAGGCGATTTCAACGCCTTGCCACGACGCATCAGCACCATGGCCCAGACGGCGTTCACCGCCGAGGCCCCGGCCGAGACCGCCAGCCCCACCCAGGCCGCCTCCGGGGCGCGCAGATCGGACAGCGCCCCCCAGGCCTGGTGCAGGATCGCAACGGCAGCCACGATAATCAACGCGCCTTCCAATACGGCCGAAAAATACTCGGCCTTGTCGTGGCCGTAGGGGTGGTTGGCGTCCGGCGGCATCGCGGCGTAGCGGATGGCCATCAGCGCCGCGCCCGCCGCCGCGACGTTCACAACTGATTCCAGGGCATCGGCCAAGAGCGCCACCGAGCCCGTCAGCCAGGCGGCGACAGACTTCAGCCCCAGCACCGCGATGGCGATGATGAGGCTGGCCAGGGCCAGGTGCTGAGCGCGCAAAAGCATGGGCGGCTTCTACACCGCCCGGATCAGACCGAGAAATACTTTGCCCGCGGGTGATGCAGCACGATGGCGGAGGTGGATTGCTCCGGGTGCAATTGCCATTCGTCGCTGATCTCGACGCCGATGCGCTCGGCCCCCAGCAGCTTCAGCAAAGGCGCCTGGTCCTCCAGCTTCGGGCAGGCCGGGTAGCCGAAGGAATAGCGGCCGCCGCGATACTCCTGCTGCAACATTTTTTCGATGTCGCGCGCGTCCTCCGACGCGAAACCGAGCTCGGCGCGGATCCGCTTATGGACGTATTCGGCCATGGCCTCGGCCATTTCGACCGACAACCCATGCAGGTACAGGTAGTCCTGGTAGCGGTTGTCTTCGAACCAGTCGCGCGCGATGTCGCTGGCCTTCTGGCCGACGGTGACGACCTGCAAGCCGATCACGTCGCGCTCGGCGTCATCCACGTCGCGCACCCAATCGGCAATGCAGTCGCCATCGGTCTTGGGCTGGCGCGGCAGGTTGAAGCGCGCGGCCTCGGTGGTGCCGTCCTGTTCGAACAGGATCAGCTCATTGCCCTGGCCGGCGCATTTCCAGTAGCCGTAGATCGCCTGCGGCTTGAGGATCTTTTCTGCCTCGGCAATGGCCAGCATGCGCTTCAGCACGGGGCGCAATTCCTGCTTCGCCCAGCCGATGAAGTCTTCCAGGCTGCGGCCCTGTTTCCGGAAGCCCCATTGGAACTGGTACAGGCTGCGCTCGTTGATGAAGGGCACCAGCGCCCGGGGGTCGGCCTGCATGACCTTCGCACCCCAGAAGGGCGGCACGGGCGTGGCATAGGGCGCGGTTTCCCGATGCCGGCGGGTTTTCGCATAACCCAGGTCCACCGGCGCAAAGGCGCGCGGGTCGGCCTGGCCTAAGGTCCGCTTTTCGTTCTTGGCCTTGCCGACGCGCTTGGTCTGCAACGCTGCCAGGTAGTCGTCGAACCCATTGCCCATCACCCGATCCATCAGGTGCAGCCCATCAAAGGCATCGCGCGCATAGGCGACGCGACCGCAGGCATAGGACTGGACACAGTCGTCCTCGACATAGTTCCGCGTCAGCGCCGCCCCGCCCAGCATCACTGGAATGTCGATGCCCTGGCGGGACATTTCCTCCAGGTTTTCGCGCATGACCACGGTGGACTTCACCAGCAGGCCGGACATGCCGATGGCATGGGCCTTGTGCTGCTTCGCCGCGGCGACGATGTCGATCAGCGGCACCTTGATGCCGAGGTTGACGACCTTGTAGCCGTTGTTGGTCAGGATGATGTCGACCAGGTTCTTGCCGATGTCATGCACGTCGCCACGCACGGTGCCGAGCACGATGGTCCCCTTCTCCTGGCCCTCCACCTTTTCCATGAAGGGTTCCAGCCAGGCGACAGCGGTCTTCATCGTCTCGGCCGACTGCAGGACAAACGGCAATTGCATCTTGCCGGCGCCGAACAGCTCGCCAACCACCTTCATCCCGTCCAGCAGGATGTTGTTGATGATGTCGAGCGGCTTTTGGCCGGCATCCATGGCCCCTTGCAGATCGTCCTCCAGCCCCTTGCGGTTGCCGTCGACGATGCGGTCCTTCAGTCGGCCTTCGGGCGTCGCCGCGACCACCTTGGCGACATTGTCGGCAGCCTTGCGGCCCGAGAAAATCTCCAGGACTTCTTGCAGCGGGTCGTAGCCTTCGCTTCGGCGGTCGAAGATCAGATCCTCCACCACCTGCACTTCCTCGGGCGGGATCTGGTGCAGCGGCTTGATCTTGCTGACATGCACGATAGCCCCGGTCATGCCGGCCTTCACCGCCAGATCGAGGAACACGCTGTTCAGCACATGCCGTGCGGCGGGGTTGAGCCCGAAGGAGATGTTGGACAGGCCCAGCATGATCTGCACGTCAGGAAACTTTTCGCGGATCATGCGGATGCCATCCAGCGTCCAGAGGCCGAGCTTGCGGTCGTCCTCATTGCCGGTCGCGATGGTGAAGGTCAGCGGGTCTATCATCAGGTCGGACTGCGGCAAGCCATGCTTGTTGCAGGCGAAGTCCACCAGGCGTTCGGCGATGCGCAGCTTGTCTTCCGCCGTCTTGGCCATGCCGACTTCGTCGATGGTCAGGGCAATGACCGCGGCGCCGAATTTCTTGGCCAGGATCATACGGTCCTCGGCCGCCTTCTCGCCTTCCTCGAAGTTGATGGAGTTGATGATCGGCTTGCCGCCATGCAGCTTCAGCGCGGCCTCGATGATTGGCGTTTCGGTGCTGTCGATCACCAGCGGGCTGTTCACGCTGCTGGTGAAGCGGGTGATGACCTCGCTCATTTCAGCATGTTCGTCACGGCCGACGAAAGCGACGCAGACGTCCAGGCTGTTGGAGCCCTCCGCCACCTGGTCGCGGCCGATGGCGACGCAGCCGTCCCAGTCGCCGGCTTCCTGGCGCTGGCGCCAGGCCTTGCTGCCATTGGCGTTGCAGCGTTCGCCGATGGAGAAATAGGAGTTTTCCTGCCGCAGCGCGGTTGCGCCATAAAGGCTCGCCACCGACGGCACCCAATGGACGGTGCGCTTGACCGGAGCGGGGCGGAAATCCCCGCGCTTGCGCAGCATCGCGTCCAGGGCCGCGATATGCGGGGTGGAGGTGCCGCAGCAGCCGCCGATGATGTTCATCCCATCCTCGGCGACGAAACGCTCCATCCAGGTCGCGAGTTCATCCGGCCCCAGCGGGTAATGCGTCTTGCCATCCACAAGTTCCGGCAGCCCGGCATTGGGCTGCACCGACAACAGCCCGGGCCAGTTCTGCGCCAGCCAGCGCACATGCTCGGCCATTTCCTGCGGTCCGGTCGCGCAGTTCAGCCCGATCAGCGGCACATCCAGCGCATGCACGACCGTCGCGGCGGCGGCGATGTCGGGTCCGACCAGCAGCGTGCCGGTGGTTTCCACCGTGACCTGGACGAAGATCGGGATGTTCACCCCGGTCTGCTTGATCGCGGCCTTGGCGGCGTTGACCGCGGCCTTGATGAACAGCGTGTCCTGGTTCGTCTCGGTCAGCAACGCATCGCAGCCACCGTCGATGAGCCCCAGGCATTGTTCGATCAGCGCCGCTTCCAGCGCGTCATAGGTGATGTGGCCGAGCGAGGGCAGTTTCGTCCCCGGCCCGATGTCACCGATCACCCAGCGGTGGCGACCATCCGCAAAACTCTCGGCGGCCTCACGCGCCAGTTCCACGCCGCGCTTGTTGATCTCATGCGTGCGGCTGCCGAGTTCGAATTCTTCCAGCGTGATCGGGCTGCCGCCAAAAGTGTTGGTCAGCACCATGTCGGCACCGGCTTCGAAATAGCCACGGTGAATGTCGCGGATCAATTCCGGCCGCGACAGGGTCAGCACTTCCGTGCAGTTTTCCTTGTCCCAGAAGTCCTTGATGATATCGAGCGTCAGAGCCTGCACACGGCTGCCCATGCCGCCATCACACAGCAGCACGCGGTCGCGCAGGGCGTCGAGAAGATGCGGTCGGGTCATGGGTGGCCTTCAGGCAGCGAGGGAGGCGGAAGCGGTCGCGCGATGCGCGACCCAGAGGCAAACAGGCAGGGGACCGTCGATGATCTGCGCAGGGCCCAGGGCGCAGCCCGCACTGGCCAACCAGGCGGCGATATCGGCATCGGCGAAGCCGGGCCAGCGATGCGCGTGGCGTTGCGTGAGATCGTCACGGTCATGCGGCGCCAGGTCCAGCAGCAGCAATGCGCCACCAGGCCGCAACACGCGGGTGGCTTCGGCCAGGGCGGCGGCGGGATCCTCGGCGTAATGCAGGACCATCTGCATCGCCACAGCATCGAAGCCGGCGTCCGGGAAAGGCAGGCGGTACATGTCGCCCTGACGCAACGACGCGTGGCCGATGCCAAGCCCCGCGAGGCGCACGCGGGCCAGCGCCAGCATCTCCCGGCTGGCATCGACGCCGATCAAGGCCGAGGCTCGCGGGGAGAACACCTCCAGCAACCGCCCCGTGCCGGTGCCGATATCCAGCACCCGGCCGAGCGGCCCGGCGGGGAGAGCTGCCAGCAGGGCTTGCTCGATCGCCGATGCGGGCAGGTGCAGCGCGCTCGCCTCGTCCCACTCCACCCCGGCACGACGAAACGCGTCAGAAGCCGCCCGCGCACGCTCGGCCAGGACCCGCGCCGCCGCCCTGGCGTCGGCCGCCAATGCCGGGTCATCGGCGGGCAGGCGGGCAATCAGGTCGCGCGCCAGCGAAGCGCGATCGGCCAGGTGAAACCAGGCATTGGCCCCCTCCGGCACGCGTTGCAGCAGCCCCGCCTCCACCAGCAGGCGCAGATGCCGCGACAGCCTGGGCTGGGACTGGCCAAGGATGGCGACCAGATCTGTCACGCAGAAGCCGCCCCGCGCGCAAAGCGCCAGCAGGCGGAGCCTTGTCGGCTCAGCAGCAGCGCGGAGAGCAGTCAGCAGCACTTCCATCGGTTGAATATCGCATAAAGATATCCTTATGTCCAGCCATGACTTGGTCTCTGGACACCCGCATCCCCGTCGTCCTGCTGCCCGATGCCGCGGCGCTGCCGCCGGCCCTGGCAGCGCATCCGGGGGCGGCCGTGATGCTGCCCGACCCCATGCCGGTTCCGGCCGAGGCAGGCGCCGGCGCCAATTTTCTGCCCGAGGCGCATGTCGTCGGATGCACCTGCTGTGGCGGCCGCCTGCCTGCGGCGGTGGCGCTGGACAGGCTGTTCCTGGACCGCGTGCGGGGGCACGCGCCATTCTTCCGCTGCGTGCTGGCGGTCGATCATGCGGGACAGGTCGCGCGGGCGCTGGCCAGCGATCCCGTGGTAGGGGCGCGCTTCCGCGCCGCCTAACCCTTCTGGGCCTCCGCCAGCTTGGCCCTCAGGATCTCGACCTCGGCCTTCAGCACCTCGACTTCCCTCACCGGGTCGCGTGGGGTGGCCGCCGTTTCGCCGCGCATGGCAAAGGGGCTGAACAATGTCATGGCCCGTTCCATCATGGCCATGTTCTGCTTGGTCACTTCTTCCAAGGCGTTGAACGGCATCAAGCCGCCAATCGTCTGCTTCACGCTGTCGCGCATCTGTTCCTGCTGCCGAGCGAAGGCACCCATCGTGTATTCGAGGTAGCGCGGCACGACACCCTGCAAGCTGTCGCCATAAAAGCCGATCAGGTGCCGCAAGAAGGATTCTGGCAGAAGGTGTTTGCCCTTGGCCTCCTCCTCCACGATGATTTGGGTGAGCACGCCGCGGGTGATGTCGTCGCCCGACTTGGCGTCATAGACCACGAAATCCCGCCCGGCCCGCACCATGATCGCCAGGTCTTCCAACGTGACGTAGGATGAAGACTCAGTGTTGTAGAGGCGACGATTGGCGTATTTTTTGACGACAACAGTCGGCTGCTTCGCTTCCGCGGCTGGATCCTTCGCCGTGGCGGTGCTGGCGCCGCCTTTCGGCGCCTCGACGTTCTGATCGGCCATGCCGGCATTCCTTTCGACAACCAGCATCAACGCTTAGCACGGCTATGCTGCGCTGCGAACGGATCAAGCGCTTCGGGGGTGGCGTCGGGGCGCGGGGGGGAGGAAACTGGGGTCGGAATATCGAACGGGAGGATGCTGGCGGCGTTGCATGGCGGGGGATCGCACTACAGAAAGCGACGAGCGGGGACCGGCCGGTGGGGCGCAAGCCCCGTCGCCGTCGAGCCATGCCCGTCTGGCCGAGGATTGGATCGCCCTGTGGCAGTCGGAAATGGACGCCTTGGCCCACGATGCAGAGTTTCGCCAGGCCTCAGCCGCGCTGGCAGGGCTGGGGGCCGGCGTGCTCCAAGCCTGGCTGCGGGCAATCCAGGCTTGGCCCGCCCCACGGAGCAGCACCCCAGCCCCGCCTGCCCAGCGCGCCGATGACCCACCGCCGCGGCCCACGGCCGCTACCGCTCCACCTCAACCTGGCTGGCCTGCGCCGGGCTTTGGCGCTGGCGGCGATCCCGCCCTCCTCCAGCGGCTTGCCGAGTTGGAGCGACGCCTGGCCGATCTCGAAAGCGGGGCGGACCGAGCGCGACCGAATCCTGGCGGCGAGCCAGGCCCTGGCGGGCCGGACGGGTGACAGCACGGGACTGCTGCGCGACGCGGTGCTCGACCGGTTGACGGCTGACGAGGCCGCCTTCAACGCTGGCGTTCTGGCTTATCGCCGTCACCCATTTCGCCGCGACCTGCCGGACCCGCCGGTGCTTTGGTCCGAGGGTGCGGCGCGGCTGCTGGATTATGGCGGGGAGGGCCCGCAAGTCGTCTTCGTGCCCTCGCTGATCAATCGCGCTCATGTGCTGGACCTGACCGCTGGCCATTCCATGCTGCGGTGGCTCGCAGGCCAGGGGGTGCGGCCCCTGCTGCTGGACTGGGGCGCGCCTGGTCCCGCCGAATGCACGTTTTCCCTTACCGACTACATCGCGGGACCGCTGGAACGGGCGCTTTTGGCCGCCCCGAAGCCGGTCACGCTGGTCGGCTATTGCATGGGCGGGCTGCTGGCCTTGGCCGCAGCCTTGCGCCGCCCCGACAGGGTTGCGGCCCTGGCGCTGCTGGCGACGCCCTGGGACTTTCACGCCGACCCTGGCGCTGCGGCACAGGGACGGGCGCTGGCCGCCCTTATGCCAAGCCTGGAGCCGATCCTGGACCTGACCGGCGCCTTGCCGACCGACCTGATCCAGACGCTGTTCGCTGGCCTCGACCCCTGGGGCATCGCTCGCAAGTTCCGCCGCTTCGCCACGCTGGACCCGGACAGCCCCCGCGCCAAAAGCTTCGTGGTGCTGGAGGATTGGCTGAACGACGGTGTGCCGCTGGCCGCGCCCGTGGCCCGCGCCTGCTTCGTCGACTGGTATGGAAACAATATGCCCTTCCGCCTGGCTTGGCGGGTGGCGGGGCAGGCGGTCGATCCGGCAGGCTGGACCAAGCCGCTGTTCCTGGCCGTGCCGCGCGGCGACCGGATCGTCCCCCCGGCTTCGGCCCTGGCGCTGGCGAAGGCCGCCACCGCGGCGCAAATGACGCTGCATGAGGTTGCGGCCGGCCACATCGGCATGGCGGCGGGGCCGACGGCCGAAGCCGTGCTCTGGCGCGGCTTGCGCGACTGGTGCCGCAGCTTGGCCTCCGGCTGACCCGCCTTGCCAGCCAGCCATGCCGCGCCGCACACTGGCCTCAACGACGGGCAGCAAAGCGCCCGCTCCCACGGAAGGACCAGTCGCCATGCAGGACATCGTCATCGCCGCCGCCGCACGCACGCCAGTCGGCTCGTTCAACGGGGCCTTCGCCAGCCTTTCTGCCCATGCGCTTGGTACCATCGCCATCCAGGCCGCCCTCGGCCGCGCCAATGTGGATGCCGCTTCGGTCGATGAGGTGATCCTGGGCCAGGTGCTGCCGGCCGGTGCGGGGCAGAATCCCGCCCGCCAGGCGGCCGTCGCGGCCGGCATCCCGGTCGAGCGTACCGCCTTCGGCATCAACCAGCTTTGCGGTTCCGGCCTGCGCACCGTCGCTCTTGCGGCGCAGCAGATCGCGCTCGGCGACGCCACCATCGTCGTCGCCGGCGGCATGGAGAGCATGACTCAGGCGCCGCATTGCCAGCAGCTGCGCACGGGCCAGAAGATGGGCGACATCGCGCTGGTGGACACGATGCTGCGCGACGGGTTGCTTGACGCCTTCCAGGGCTATCACATGGGCACCACGGCCGAGAACGTCGCCAACAAGTACCAGATCACCCGCGACGACCAGGATGAGTTCGCCTTCAACTCGCAGCGCAAGGCGGGCGAGGCCATCGCCGCCGGCCGCTTCAATGACGAAATCACCCCGGTCACGATCAAGGGCCGCAAGGGCGATGTGGTGGTCACCGCCGATGAATACCCCAAGCCCGAAACCACCCGCGAAATCCTGGCCAAGCTGCGCCCCGCCTTCGCCAAGGACGGCAGCGTGACCGCGGGCAATGCCTCGGGCATCAACGATGGCGCCGCCGCCATCGTCGTGATGTCGGGGGCCGAGGCTGCCAAGCGCGGCATCAAGCCGCTGGCGCGCATCGTCTCCTGGGCCACGGCGGGGGTCGATCCGTCCATCATGGGCACGGGGCCGATCCCAGCCAGCCGCCGCGCGCTGGAAAAGGCCGGCTGGTCGAAGGACGACCTGGACCTGGTCGAAGCGAATGAGGCCTTCGCTGCCCAGGCCTGCGCGGTGAACAAGGACCTGGGCTGGGATACCAGCAAGGTGAACGTGAACGGCGGCGCCATTGCGCTGGGCCACCCGATCGGCGCCAGCGGCGCGCGGGTGCTGACCACGCTGCTGTATGAAATGCAGCGCCGCGGCGCGAAGAAGGGCCTGGTGACGCTGTGCATCGGCGGCGGCATGGGTGTGGCCATGTGCGTGGAGGCCGCCTGAGCCCCAAGGGGTCTGTGCAAACCTTTTCCGGGCGCGCTAGCCTCCCCTGAACAAGGGGAGGCAACACGCCATGCGATTCACCTGTGACACGGCCTCGGCCTGCGGCTGCACCAGCCGCCGCGGGTTTCTGGGCGGGCTGGGCGCCCTGGCCCTGGCCGCGACGGCGCAAGCCCAGGCGCCCGCGCCGCATCGTATCGATGTGCATCATCACCTGTCACCGCCGACCTATATCCAGCGTCTGTCGCCGCGCATGCCTCTGGCGCCGGTGCAGGCGAACTGGACCCTGCAGAAAACCCTGGACGACATGGACCAGGCCGGCACCGCGACGTCCATCCTTACCGTCGCCACGCCCGGCTTCTGGTTCGGCAATGTGCAGGAATCGCGCGACCTGGTGCGTGCCAGCAACGACTACGCCGCAACGCTGGTGCGCGACAACGGCCGCCGCTTCGGCATGTTCGCCGCCCTGCCGCTGCCGGATGTGGAAGGGTCGCTGGTCGAGATCGCCTATGGGCTCGACACGCTGAAGGCCGACGGCATCGGCCTCTACACATCCTATGAGAACAAGTGGCTGGGCGACCCGGCCTTCGCCCCGGTGATGGAGGAACTCAATCGCCGCGGTGCGGTCGTCTACACCCACCCGCTCACCAATGCCTGCTGCGGCAACCTGCTGCCCGGCATCCCGGACAATGCGATCGAATTCGGCACCGATACCACCCGCACCATCGCCTCCATCGTCTTCGGCGGCTTCGCGCAGCGGTTTCCGAACATAAAGTGGATCTTCAGCCACGCCGGCGGGACCATGCCCATGCTGATCGAGCGGTTCGACTTCCTCGCCGCATCCGGCCCCAACCGGCAGCGTTTTCCCAATGGCGTGCGGGAATATCTGCGCGGCTTCCATTACGACCTGGCCCAGGCCGCCAACCCCTCGGCCGTCGGTGCGCTGCGCATCGCAGCGCCGGTGTCGCAGATGCTCTACGGCACCGACTTCCCTTATCGCACCAGCGCCGAGCATGTGCGGAACATCGGCACGGCCGGTTTCTCGGCCGGGGAACTGGCGCTGGTCGAACGCGGCAATGCGCAGAGGCTGATGCCGCGTCTCGCCTGATCATGCGGCGCGCGGTAGTCTTCGTGGCATGATCCTGCCACGCCGCGCGCTGCTGGGCGCCGCCTTGCCGGTGGTGGCGGAGGCGCAGGGTGAAAGCCGCTTCTTCGCTACCTCCGACGGCGTGCGCCTGCATTACCTGGACGCCGGCCAGGGGCCGATCATCGTCTTCATCCCCGGCTGGTGCATGCCCGCCTGGATTTTCGCGCCCCAGGTCGCGGCGCTGTCGGCGCGCTATCGCGTCGTGGTGCTCGACCCGCGCGGCCAGGGAAAATCGGCGGTGCCCGCCGGCGGGTATGATCCCGTTCGACGGGGCCGGGACATTGGCGATCTGATCGGGCGGCTGGGTGCGGGGCGGGTCGTGGTTGCGGGCTGGTCGCTTGGCGTGCTGGATGCGCTGTCCTGGCTGAACCAGGCCGGGGATGCGCGTCTGGCGGGGTTGGTGCTGATCGACAATTCGGTCGGCGAGGGCGTGCCGCCCGCGGCGCGCAATTCCAACTTCTTCCAGAACCTGCGCCGCAACCGCGCAGCCACGGTACAGGGGTTTTGCGCCAGCATGTTCAAGACACCGCAGAGCCCCGCCTACCTCGCCGCCCTGGCACGTGACGCGCAAACAATGCCGGTCGAGGCCAGCATCGCGCTGCTCTCCTACCCCCGGCCGCGCGAGTTCTGGCGCGATACGCTGTATGCGACGCGCCGACCTGTTCTGTATGCCGTGACGCCACGCTTTCGCGGTCAGGCGGAACTGGTGGCGCAGCGCCATGCCGCCGCGCGCGCCGATATCTATGACGACGCGGGCCATGCCTTGTTCGTCGATGCGGCGGCACGGTTCAACGCCAGCCTGGACGCCTTTCTGCCGCGCGCGATGTGGGGCTGATGCGCGCGCTGCTGCCCCTGTTCCTGATCTCGGCCGCGGCGGTCGGTGTCGAGATCGCGCTGACCCGCTTCTTCGCCGTCGCCTCCTGGTCCGAGTATGGCTACTGGGTCATTTCCATCGCCATGACCGGCTTTGCCGTCGCGGGCGTGGTGATGGTGCTGGGGCGCGACTTTTTCCTGCGCGCGTCAGGCTGGATGCTGCCCGCACTTCCCCTGGCCATGCTGCTGGCGGGGGCCGCGGGTTGGGTTGCCGTCGCGGGCAATCCGTTCAACCCTCTGGCGCTGCAGAACCCCGCGACGGCCGGGCCGCAGCTTTGGCTTATCGCGGGCTACTACGCGGCTCTGTTTCCCTTCTTCTTCCTGGCAGGGCTTGCGGTGTCGCTGAACTTTGTGGTGCGGTCGCATGAGGTCGGGCGCGTCTATGGCTACGACCTGATTGGCGCCGGGGCCGGGGCCTGCACGGCGCTGCTGCTGATGTTCGTGCTCCACCCCTTCTGGCTGATCCCCGCGCTGCTGCCGCTGCTGGCGTTGGCAGGCTGGCTGTCGGGCGGGCGGCGCTGGCGCCTGGCCTCGGGCGTGGTGCTGGCGGGCGGCTTGGCCGGGGCACTCGGCTTCGCCGCGCCAGAAGTCAGCGAATACAAGCCCATCTACGCGCCGCTGCATGTCCAGGACGGGCGGGTGGTGGCCGAGGTGCTGACCCCGCGCGGGGTCTATCTGCTGCTCGATAACTTTACCGAACGCCTGGACACCGATGTGTCCAACAACGCCGGGTTGCTTGGCCTGCCTGCGCCCCCGCGCGGCTTCGGGCTGTATCGGGACGGTGCCCGCATCGCGACACTCCCGCGTGAAACCCCCGCCGCCGGCCATGCCCCCGCGGCGCTGGATGCAGCCCCCTATGCGCTGCTGACGGCACCGCGGGTCTTGTCCCTCGGCGGGTCGGGCGGGTTTCGCGCGGCCGAGGCGCTGGTGCTGGGGGCTGGCACCGTCACGTTGATCGAACCCGAACCCGTGCTGGCCACGGCCCTGGCGCGCGGGCTTGGCCCCTCCCCAGCGCCGCCTGCCGATGCGCGGGTGACGCTGTCGGCGGCACACCCGCTGACAGCCGCCGGCGTCTTCGACCTGGTAGACATCGCCGGCGACTTCCTGGGCGCCGATGACCTGAACCGCAACGCCTACACGCGTGAGGCGATGGCGGGCTGGATCGCCCGCCTGCCGCCGGGCGGGCTGCTGTCTATCCCCATTTCCATCCGCGAGTGGCCGGCCCATGCGGTGCGCCTGGTCGCGACGGCCGAAGCCGCCTTGCGGGCAGCCGGCATCGCCGACGCCGCCGCCCACCTGGCCGTCATCCGCTCGGCCTGGAACCTGCGCGTGCTGGTCGCGCGCGATGCGTTTTCGCCTGAGGCCGTGGCCCGCCTCGCGGCCTTCGCCGAGGCGCGGTCCTTCGACCTTTCCTACGCCCCCGGCTTCACCCCGGCCTCGGTCTGGAACGACCTGCCGGCTGTGTCGCTGGAGGCCGAGGGCGTGGACACCAGCGGCGAGGCCACCGACGCCGTGGCGCGGGAGGTCGGGCTGTTGCTGGCCGGCACGCCGCCCACCGATGCCTTCGACCGGTCGCCCGTCACCGCCGACCGCCCCTGGCTGAGCCCGCTGGTGCGGTTTTCGGCCCTGCCCGCGGCGCTGGCGCGGATCGAGGTGCTGCCGCAGTCGGAAATCGGCCTGCTGGTGAACGTGGCGGTGCTGGCCCAGGCGGTGGTGCTGGCCCTGCTGGTCATGCTGCTGCCGCTGTTCGCGCGTGGCGCGCTGGCGATTCCGCCCGCGATCATGGGCCGCGCCCTGGTCTATTTCCCGGCACTCGGCCTGGGTTTCCTGATGATCGAAATTGCCGCGATCGAACACGCGGCCCTGCTGCTGGGCGACCGGACGGCGGCCTTTGCCCTGGTGCTGACGGTGATGCTGGTGGCCTCGGGCGGCGGCGCGCTGGTCGCGGGGCGGCTGCGGCGACCGGGGCGGGCGCTGGGGTTCGCGGTGGCAATGGCGGTCGGTCTTTGCGGGGTCGGGGTGCTGGCCGTCGATGCGGCCGTGCTGGCGGCGCTGGACCTGGGCTGGTGGCTGCGGGCGGCGCTGCTGGTTCTGGCGCTTGCCCCGCTGTCCTTTGCCCTCGGCTTGCCCTTTCCGCTGGGGCTGGACCGCTTCCAGGCCGAGGGCCCGGCCCTGCTGCCCTGGGCCTGGGCGCTGAACGGGGCGTTTTCGGTGGTGGCAACGCCGCTGGCCAATCTTCTGGGCCACGGACTTGGCTTGGGGGCTGTAGGGTTTGTGGGCATGCTCTGTTACGTTTCGATCGTCCTCGTATGGCCCCGGAGTCGTGCATGAGCCTGCCCCGCCGTCTGCTTCTCGCCGGTCTGGCCGCGCCGGCTCTTGCCCGGGCGCAGGGCACCGCCTGGACCCGCGATGCCTACCTGGCCGCGATGCGGGACTCGGGCCGCCCGACGGAGATTTCCGAGGCCAGTTTCCAGGCCATCCAGGCGCGCAAGCCCGCCGCCCTGCGCCGCATCCAGGACTACCTGGCCCGCCGCTTCCCCGAAGCCGACCCGGCGGTGATGCGCGCCTTTGGTGAATTGCCGCGCGAATACTTCCACTACATGTACGAAGGCCGCCGCGCCTCACCTGGCGATGCCTATGAGGTCGAGGCCAAGCCATGGGGCCTCGGCTACGGCTCGGCTCTGTCCGACTATCTGGGCCAAGCCTATATGACCCAGGTCTGCGCGCCGAAACCCGACCATGTGGTGCTGGAAATCGGCACAGGGTCGGGCTTCCAATCCGCCTTGCTGTCGCGGATCGTTGCGAAACAGTATTCGATCGAGATCATCGAACCGCTAGGCCGCGGCGTCGCGCCGATCTTCGCCCCCCTGGGCTACACCAATGTCGAAACGCGCGTTGGCGACGGGTTTTTCGGCTGGCCGGAGGTGGAAGGCGGCTTCGACACCATCATCGTGACCTGTGCGGCGCAATACGTGCCGCCGGCGCTGGTGGCGCAATTGAAGCCCGGCGGGCGGTTGGTGATCCCGATCGGCCAGCCCTTCCGGCGCGGGCAGTTTCTCTATGTCTATACCAAGGACGCCGACGGCCGGCTGCGCAGCCGCAAGGACGTCGGCGTTTACTTCATTCCGATGACCGGCACGATGATGCGCACCCCGCGTCCAGCGGGCGTCCTGGCGCCGGAGCCTATCCCGCCGCCGGCGGCCCCGGCGGGCTGACCGGCTGCTGGAAAAGGCACACGCCTGAAAGGCCAGCCCCTTGAGAGGGGCTGGCCCCTATCAAATTCTGCCCAGCAGGGGCGCGTCGCCCCTGCTGGGAGGGGTCTGGGAAGGGCGAAGCTTTCCTCAAGGGACCGCCCCTCCAGGACCGGTCCTTCCTGACCCGTCAGCTCAACAGCCGCACCGCCGCCTGTTCGTAGGACGGCACCAGCCCGATCCATTCATAGGCGCGGTTGGTCGAGGCGATGAATTCGCAAAACGCCTTGTGTTCGTGCTGCTGCCAGCCCGGGTAGTTCAGGTATTCGTCGAAGACGATGACCGTGCCGGGGCGAAAGCGGTCCTTCAACTGCATCAGCACGGTCTGGGTGCTGCTGTAGAGGTCGCAATCCACATGCAGGAAGCCGACCGGCATATCCGGGTGCTGGTCGAGGAAGGCCGGCAGGCTGCGGTCGAACCAGCCGGGATGCAGCCGTACATTTTCCGGCACCTGCGGCAGGCCCGCGACCTTGAAGGTCCCGGCATCGAAGCCCGGGCGCCAATGTTCCGGCAGGCCTTCGAAACTGTCGAAGCCATGGATGACCTGCCCCGGCCTTTCGCGCGCGATCAGGCTGATGGAATGGCCGGAGAAGACGCCGAATTCCAGGAACAGCCCCTCGGCCGGCGCCTCCGCCAGCATCGCCGCCAGGAAGGCATCGCCGTTGGGAAAGCGCGGCACCCGCGGCATGACGGCCGCGACGAACTCGCAGGAGGAGATGGCAGCCTCCAGCGGCGGGATGCGGTCAAGGTCGTAGTGCTCGTAACGGCCCTGACCGAAGGCGTCCTTCAGCACCGTCTCGACGGCCAGGTCGGCCAGGCGCTGGCGGATCTCGGGGTCGTCCAGCAGGTCGAGCAACTGGGCCTTCATGTCGCTCTTTTGGTCGTACATCGGGGGGGT
>JBBQHE010000043.1:0-23991 GCA_038323655.1 Acetobacterales bacterium
CCGGTGCAGGCGGTGCGGTCCTGGCGCTTCTATGGCGTGCCGGTGCTGGCGGCCGCCGCCGGCACCATCATCGCCGCGAGCGACGACATGCAGGACCAGATCCCCGGTTCAGCCCAGGGCGTCACCGTGGACAATGCCGCCGGTAACCACGTGATCCAGGACATCGGCGGCGGGCGCTTCGTGCTGTATGCGCACCTCAGCCCCGGCACCGTCGCGGTGCGGGCGGGCCAGTCGGTGCGGGTCGGCCAGGTGCTGGGCCGACTTGGCAACTCAGGGTCCAGCACCGCGCCGCACCTGCATTTCCAGGTGATGGACCGGCCGACCCCGCTCAATGCCACGGGCTTGCCCTTCGTCTTCGACCGCCAGTGGCTGCAAGGGGCGGTGCGCGGCAGCCCCGCAGCGGCCGATGCCGCCTTCGAGGCCGGGCGGCCGGTCAATGTCGCGCGCCAGGACGCGGTCCTGCGCCTGCGGGAGATGCCGGCCGAGGGCCATGTGCTGGGCTTTCATCTGGATTGAGGCGCGGCCGGGCGCGGCGCCCCGGTCAGCGCGGCGCCGCCTCGGCCGTGCGGATCGCCGCCGGCCCGCCGCTCATGGCGATGGGCTGGCCGGTGTTGCGCACGCCCTTTTCGGTCATGTCCAGCATCGAGATGTTCCGCTCCACCATGTTCTGCACGAACAGTCGGCGCCGAAGGCGGCGCACGGCCAGCCCGTCGATCCGATACACGCAGACAAGACCGCGTCGGAGTGAACAGGAACCGGATGATGGACGGCCGGATAAACCAGGCGGCATTCGCCGGCACGGCCGCCTTCACTCGCCCGCGTGACGCGGTGACGGTGCAGGAAACGCGTCTTGCCGCTGCCCATGGCAGGATACCGCGATCAGCCTCGGCGTCGGCCGCGGGATCCGGGCCGTGCTACTCTGCTGCGCTCCCCTCGCCGCCATCCCGGCGCGCCTGCGGCTGGAGGCGGAATTGCGCAGCCTGACCGACCGCGAACTGGCCGATTTCGGCCTGACCCGCGGCGATCTCGCGCAGGTCGCGCGGCGCTGACCTTGTCGGGGCGGTAGGGCCGGGCCAACCTGTGGCCGGTCAGCCGCCTCCCCGGGCGTGACGACGACGACGACCACCGAATGACGATCACGGGGCGTGTTTTGCCCCCAGGGGTATCGCCTCATTCGCTGAGACGGCGCGCTTGGTTTTCGGTATTTTGCTGCCTTCTCATATAATTTAGCGCCGGCCATCTGCCCGCCTGATACCGTTTCCCTGTAATGACCATCTGGTCGTCGGTCTGAAACGGAGAAAGCCCCATGTTCATGAAGCCAAGTGCTTTTCGCTTCAAGCCGAGATTTCCCGCGGGCGGGTCCCTGGGTGGGTTCGGCGGCGGCGGCGGGTCCTCGGGTGGCGGCGGCACCGGCCAGGGGCAGACCTTCGAGTCTGGGTCACAGGATCAGCCAAGCTTCGGCGACGCCGGCGGCGTCCCCGATTTCGCCAGGGTGAAAGAGAATGTCTTCGCCGCCAAATACGGCGCCAGAAATTTGAACAACCAGCATGTGACACCGGAATGCATCGCCCAGATGGTGGTCGGCGCCACCAAGTACACCAAGGCCAAGGCACTTGGCCTTGTCTTCACCGGCGGCATCAACACTGCCAATGGCGGGGGGGATGTATCGGACAGCACACCATACAACGCGCATCACCAGGGCAAGTTGGTCGAAATGGTGATGAACAATGACCTCGAGCCCGCGACCGGCTGCGAGCAGATGGGCTTCAACGTGGCAAAGGCCCACGACGAAGCCAAGATGGTGGAGCAAAAGAACATCGAGATCGAAAAAAACAAGAAAGAACTGTTGGACGGTCTCGGCAAAATCAAGTCGGCTTCGGGCGACGCCCAGATGGAATGAAGCCGGTCGCCGCCCTGGGCCAGCCTGGCCCAGGGCGGCCTGGCGTCACCGCGGCGCCTCCGCCGTGCGGATCGCCGCCGGCCCGCCGCTCATGGCGATGGCCTGCCCGGTGTTGCGCACCCCCTGGTCGGTTACCTCCAGCACCGAGATATTCCGCTCGATCATGTTCTGCACGAACAGCCGCCGGCCGTCGGCGCTGAAGGCGGCCCCCTGGGCCCAGCCGCCGACCTCGGCATCACCGTGGTGGCGCATGGCCAGCCCGTCGATCCGATACACGCGGACAAGACCGCGCCCCAAGAAGGGCGAATCCGGCGCCTTGTTCGACCCGTTCATCACAGTGACCGCCATGAACCGCCCGTCGGGCGAAAGCTGGATGCCCTCCGGCGTCTGGCCGACGCTGATCGTCTCGACCACGCGGAAGGGTTCGCGCGACAGGTCGATCAGGCTGACGGTATCGGCATCGCCCGTGCCGCGGCCGATATTGGCCACGACCGCGACCGTGCCATTGATCGACAAGCCATAGGGCCTGACGCCCGGGGTCAGTTGCCGTTCCTGCACGGTCACCGTCTCGCCATCGATGTTCAGCACGCCGATGGAATTGTCGCCGTTGCGGGTGACCAGCGCGCGGCTGCCGTCCTGGGTGAAGGCCACATGGCTCAACTCGCTCGCGGCATTGCCCATGGTGACGCGGTTCAGCGGCGTGACCTGCCCGTCGCGCACCCGGAACACGCTGATGGTGCCATCGGCGCGGTTGGCGATCAGCGCCAGCGTGCCGGCGCGGTTGAAGGAAATGCCGGCCGGCCCGGCCCCCGTTTCCAGCGCGCCGACCACGCGGATCGCGCGGTTGGACAGGTCCAGCACCGTCACCCGGTTGTCGGGGACGGTGCGGGCCGGATTGGCCGGGTCGATGCGCTGGTTGGAACTGACCAGGCCGATACGCCCATCGGGGCTGATCGCGACGGAATAGGGCGGGCCTACGACCGAATGCGAAACCTGCACCTCGGCGATCACCGCGGGGGGCGTGGCACCAAGGTCGATCAGCGCCACGGTATCCGGTGCCGGGTTTGGCACCACGCGGGTCACCCCGCGGTCGAGCACGGCCTTGTTGTCATTGCCCGACAAGGCAAGCTGTGCCGAGGCCGGGCCTGCGGCGAGAAGGGCTGTGGCCAGCAGATGGCGAAATGGGGTCATGGCTTGGGCTCCCAGGGGCGCGGGGCTTTCCGCCCGCTGGCTTCCAGTCTGGGCCAGGCCCGTGCCCGGCGGCAAGAACGCTTGAACCCGGCGCCGTCTCAAGGCAAAGCGATGGCACGGCGCGGCAACGACTGCGCAGTCGCCAATCGCTGAGGAAACCCCATGATCCACCGCCGCGCCCTTTTGCCCCTCGCCGCCGTCCTGGCCGCCCCGGCCCTCGTCCGCCCCGCCCATGCCCAGGCCGTCACCCTGCGGCTGCATCACTTCCTGCCGCCGATCGCCAATGTGCACCGCTTCTTCCTGATGCCCTGGGCGCGCAAGGTCGAAGCCGAGAGCAATGGCGCGCTGCGGGTGCAGATCTTCCCGTCGATGCAATTGGGTGGCGCCCCGCCGCAACTGTTCGACCAGGCCCGCGACGGCGTGGTGGACATCGTCTGGACCCTGCCCGGCAATACCCCCGGCCGCTTCCCCAAGATCGAAGTCTTCGAACTGCCCTTCGTCGCCAACCAGCGCGGCGTGCCCAATGCCAAGGCGGTGCAGGAATTCTACGAAACCCAGATGCGCGACGAATTCCGCGAAGTGCATCCGATCTGCGTCTGGGGCCATGACGGCGGGTCCATCCATGCCCGCCGCGAAGTGAAGACCATGGAGGACCTGCGCGGCCTCAAGCTGCGCTTCCCGACGCGCCAGGCCGGCGAGGCACTGCGCGCGCTCGGCGCCAGCCCCATCGGCATGCCGATCCCCCAGGTGCCCGAGGCGCTGTCCCAGGGCGTGATCGATGGCGCCGTGGTGCCGTGGGAGGTCGTGCCCTCCATCCGGCTGCAGGAACTCGTGCGCTTCCACACGGAAATCGAGGGCACGCCGACGCTCTATATCGCGACCTTCATCCTGGCGATGAATCTGGCGAAATACGCGGCCCTGCCGGCCGAGTTGAAGCGCGTGCTGGATGCGAACTCCGGCCAGGTCGCGGCCGAAATGGCCGGCCGGGTCTGGGACGAGCAGGGCCCGGTCGTGGAAGAAATGGTCCGCCGCCGCCCGACGAACCAGATCATCAGCCTGTCGGCCGAGGAGAAGGCACGCTGGCAGACCACGACCCAGCCGGTGGTGGAGAACTGGGTGGCAGGCGCGCGCAACTTCGATGGCGCGGCGCTGCTGGCCGATGCGCGACGCCTGATCGCCAAGTACGGCAACGTGCCCGGCTGAAGGCTGCCGCGCCCCGCGCCGGCATGGCTGGCGCGGGAAGCGGTATGCCACCTTGGCCGCACACCGCTTGGCGCGCGCCGATGCCCATGCGACCACACCAATATGACCGGGCAGCCCGTCCCCGGCCGGGGAATCGGTCCTATGCCCGCTGACACACCGAATGAGGCGCTGGATGCGCCGCCAGACCCGCCGCCCGGGCTGGTCCCGCGCCTGGCGACGCTCTTTGCGCTCGCCGGCGGTATCATGCTGCTGGTCACCGCCTGCTTCACCGCCGCATCGGTGCTGAAGCGCTGGGTCACCAGCAACAGCATCCCGGGCGATTTCGAACTGGTGCAGATCGGCGGCGGCCTCGCGGTCTTCGGCTTCTTCGCCTACGGCACGCTGATGAAGTCCAACATCCTGGTGGACACGTTTTCCAACTGGCTGCCGCGGCGCGTCACCGACCTGATCGACGCCTTCTGGACGCTGGTCTGGGCGGTCATCGCGATCGCCCTTGCCGAACGCATGGCGGTCGGGGCCCGCGAGATGCTGGCCAACAACACCGAGACGATGGTGCTGGCCATGCGGACCTGGTGGGCCGTGGGCGTGGGCGCCGCAGCCTTCGCGCTGACCGGCGCGGTCGCCATCTGGTGGAGCCTGCGGCTGCTGCGGGGCATTCGCTGATGCAGCCGGAATTCGTCCAGGCGGCCCTGGGCTTCGCCGCGCTGCTGGGGCTGATCGCGCTGCGCGCGCCGATCGGGCTGTCGATGCTGGTGGTCGGCGCGCTGGGCTATGTCCAGATCCTCGATTGGGCGGCGCTCGGCAACTACATGAAGACCACGCCCTTCCACCTGTTCGCCAACTACACGCTGTCGGTCATCCCGCTGTTCATCCTGATGGGGGCGCTGGCCGAGCGTGCGGGGCTGGCGCGCGATCTCTTCGCCGCGGCCAATGCCGTGGTCGGCCGCAAGCCCGGCGGCATGGCGATGAGCGTGATCGGCGCCTGCGCCTGCTTCGGCGCGGTCTGCGGCTCCTCGGTCGCGACCACCGCCACCTTCGGCCGTGCGGCGCTGCCGGAACTGCGGCGCTACGGCTACGACCAGGGTTTTGCCACCGGCACCATCGCGGTCGGCGGCACCCTGGGCATCCTGATCCCGCCTTCGGTCGTGCTCGTGATCTATGCCATCAGCACTGAGCAGAACATCGCCCGGCTGTTCATGGCGGCCCTCATCCCCGGGCTGATGGCCACCGGCTTCTACATTTTTGCCATCTGGGCCACGGTGAAGATCAAGCCGCATCTGGCCCCCCCTGGCGCCGCCATCTCGGGCGTCGAGAAGCGCCGCGCCTTCCTCAACGTCATCCCCGTCATGCTGATCGCGGTGGTCGTGGTCGGCGGCATCTATGGCGGCGTCTTCACGCCGACCGAAAGTGCGGCCATCGGCTGCATCGCGACCCTCTGCGTGGGGCTGGCCCGCGGCACGCTGAACCTTGTCCGCATCGGGCAAAGCCTGCGCGGCACCGCCGAAACCTCCGCGATGATCTTCGCCATCCTGCTGGGCGCCGAGGTCTTCAACGCCTTCCTCGCCCTCACCCAGGCGCCGGTGCTGCTCGCCTTCTGGATCGCGGAACAGGGTTTTGCGCCCTATGTCGTCATGGCGATCCTGCTGCTGTCCTACATCATCCTTGGTGCGGTGATGGACGAGCTGGCGATGATCCTGCTGACCCTGCCGGTGTATTTCCCGGTGGTCATGGCGCTGGATTTCGGCCTGACCAGCGAGGAGACGGCGATCTGGTTCGGCATCCTGGTGCTGATCGTGGTCGGCATCGGGCTGACCGCGCCGCCGATCGGGCTGAATGTCTTCGTCATCTCCTCGCTGGCGCGGGACGTGCCCATCGCCGCCACGTATCGCGGCGTGCTGCCGTATCTGGCGACCGATGTGCTGCGCCTTCTGATTTGCTTCGGCTTCCCCGGGATCACGCTCTGGTTGATGCGCCTTCTGACGTGATCGATGCATTCCTGTGACGGGAATCCCTTGTGTCCGCCCCGGCGCCCGCATAACGCTAAGCCTCGCGATGCGGGCGACGCGCGTCAGGGCATGAGGCAAATGTGATGTTCCTGGACCTGCCCGGCTTCCTCGCCCATGTCGTGATCGAGGGCCCGCCCGAAGCCCCCCCCGTCCTGCTGCTGCACAGCATCGGCACGACATTGCATGTCTGGGACCCTCAGGTCGCGGTGCTGGCCCGGCGCTACCGGCTGATCCGCCCCGACCTGCGTGGCCATGGTCTTTCGGACGTCGTCGCCGGCGACCACAGCATGTCCACCCTGGCCGCCGACCAGGTCGCGCTGCTGGATGCGCTCGGCATCGCTTCGGCCCATGTCATCGGCCTGTCGATCGGCGGGCGCATCGCCCAGACGCTGGCGGCCGAACACCCGGGCCGGGTGGCGTCGCTGGCGCTGCTCGACACCGCGATGGAATTCCCGCCCTTCGACCTGTGGCAGGGCCGTATCGATGCGGTGCGGGACCAGGGCACCGTCGCGATCGTGGAGGCCGTGATGCCGCGCTGGGTGGTCGATCCCGCGCTGCCTTCGTCGCGCGGGCTGCGGCAGATGCTGCTGACCACCTCGGGCGAAGGCTACGCCGGCGCTGCCGCGGCGCTGCGTGACGCGCGCGCCGCCGATGTCGCCGGCCGCATCACCGCCCCCACCACGGTCATCGTCGGCAGCAGAGACCCGGCCTCCCCCCCCGAAGCCGCCCGGGCCATGGCCGACACCATCCCCGGCGCCACCGTGCAGATCCTTGATGGCGCGTCGCATATTCCCAATGCGGAATACGCCGAGGCCACGACCGCGGCGCTGGCCGCCCATCTGGATGCGCAATGGCAGCCCCCGGCCGATGCCCTGGCCGCGGGGCTCGCGGTGCGCCGCGCCGTGCTGGGGGCCGAGCACGTCGCCCGCGCCCAGGCCGCCGCGACGCCGCTGGACGCAACCTTCCAGGACCATATCACCCGCAACGTCTGGGGCGGCCTATGGACCCGGCCCGGGCTGAACCGGCACAGCCGCAGCCTGCTGACCATCGCCATGCTGGCGGCCCTGGGCCGGCACGAGGAACTGGTTCTGCACCTGCGCGCCACCCGCAACACCGGCGTCACGCCGGCCGAGATCGCCGAGGTGATGCTCGCGGTCGGCGCCTATGCCGGGGTGCCGGCGGCGAACCACGCGCTGAAGCTGGCGAGGCAGGCGCTGGCCGAAGGTTAAAGCATGCTGCCTTCGCATGGACGCATGTCGCCCGCCCGCGCTTTTGCTGCCTTGTGGGGTTCAGCGCGATTCCGCCGCAATCCACCCCACGCCAGCCGCGCCGTCACGCGCTCAGGCGGCGCAGCGCCAGCACGATGCCGCCTTCGGCCGGCAGCGCCCCCGCCGCCACCTCGGCCGGGGCGCCACGGCGCAGCGTTGCGGCCTGCGGCAGGCGCGTTGATCGCCGTGCCGGGGCGGCTGCGCCGGGTGGTGGGCCTGGTCGTCTTGCGGCATGGCCACCGGCATGTGGACTGGCGCGGGCAATGCGGCGGGGTGCGGATTTTCTCCGCCCCCGCACCGGTCATGGGGGTGGAGGGGCGTTTCTGGGTCCATGCGCCGGGCGAAGGGCGGGCGGGCGGCCTGGCGCTGTTGGCGTCGCGGCAGGTGGGGCTCGGGTGAGGCGCTACAGGCTCGCCCGCGCGCGCTCCCAATACCCCAGTTCCAGATAGCGATCCGGCGCCGGCGGCGTGCCGCCCCAGTTGCCCAGCACCTCGGCCCGCAGCCGCAGCACGGCCCGGAACCCCTCCAGGTCGAAGCGGCCATCGACGGCGGCACCGCCGCGCGGATCGGTCCAAAGGGCCAGGCAGCGCCGCGCCATGGCGGGCGCCAGGCGCAGCTTTTCGGAAAGCAGGCCGATCGCGACCTCGGTGTTCGCTGGCGCCTTCATCCAGCGAAAGCCTTCGATCGTGGCGGCGAGGTAGCGGGTGACGAGATCCGGATTCTCCCGCGCCCAGGCGCGCATCGCCCAGCCGGCATTGCCGAGGTAGGGGCCGATGACCTCGGTCGCTTCGCCCAGGCTGCGCAAGCCCTGGTCGAGGCCCAGCAGGCTGAAGGGGGGGTTCAGCATGGAGGCATGGGCGGAGGGGTCGCGCAGCATCAACTCCAGCCGGGCGAAGGTGGCCCCGGTCGGCCGCACCGTGTAGCTGCCGCGCGGCAGGCCGTTGCGTTCCAGCATGCGGTAGGCGACCAGCGCATAGGCGGTGTCGGGCGCATCCACGATCAGCGTTTTTCCGCGCAGATCGGACCAGCCGGCGATGTCGGGCTTTACGAACAGGCTGTTGAAGGCGGTGTCGCCGCCGATCAGCAGGCCGATGTCGTGCCCGGCCTCGGCCATGGCGATGGCATTGTCCACGCCGCCCACGACGAGGTGGTGCCGCCCGGCGGCCAGGCCATTGCGGAGTTCCGCCGAGGTTGGGGTGTTGAGGATTTCGACGGCGATGCCCCGGCGGGCGAAGGCGCCGCTGTGCTCGGCGCCGAAGAGCGGCAGGTTGCCCATGCCGGGAAAGGTCATGACGCGCAGCGCGGTGGTCTGTGCGCGCAGGATGTTGGGGGCGAAAAGGAGGGGGGCCGCGAGGAAGGCGCGGCGGGGGAGAAGGGTCATGCGGGACGCGTCCTTTACCGTTGCAGGGGAAAATTGGACATGCCTGACGGATACCCCCGGGTGGATGTTGAGTCCCGGCATCGGCCAATCCTGGACAACCGGTCCTCGATGATCAACGCCTGACCCGATCCATCACACGCCGGTGATCGCTCCACTGCACGGCTGCAGCCACAAAAAACCCCCGCCGGTCCAAGAGAACCAGCGGGGGAAAGTTCAGGGAGGTTCACGTCTGGCAGACGCGCCTGGCTCTCACCAAGTCCTGCACCTTATGCCGCCGCACAAACCCAGGCAGCCATGCCACCCCATCATCCGCCATGCATCCACCGCATAGGCCGTCAGCCCTGCAACCCCGCCAGTTCCGACACCAAAAAGTCCCGGAACACCGACACGCGCTTGGAGTTCCGCATTTCCTCCGGATAGACGAAGTAGGCCTCGATCTTCGGCGGCTTCAGGTCCGGCAGCACCTGCACCAGCTCGGCCAGCTCGTTCTGCATGTAGTCCGGCAAGGCCGCGAGGCCGAGGCCGGAGCGCACCGCCTGCAACATCGCCGGCAGGCTGTTCACCTCGACCGCCGCGCGCCGCGGGGATCCGGGGCGGCGCCCGGCATCGACCAGCCAGTTGATATCCTCGACCGGCGGGCGGTAGTCGCCATAGACGATCAGCCGATGCGCATCGAGATCCTCGGCCCGCACCGGCATCCCGGCGATCTTCAGATACCCCGGCGCGCCGACGATCTTCCAGGAGAAGGTCGCAACATGCCGCTGGATCAGGTCGGGCTGGCGCGGTGGATGCATGCGGATCGCGACATCGGCCTCGCGCATCGCCAGATCGAGGTCGGCGTCGTCCAGCAGCAGCGTGACCGTCACATCCGGGTTCTTCTCCAGGAATTTCTGCAGGCGTGGGGCGAGCCAGGTGCTGCCGAAGCCGGTGGTTGTGGTCACCTTCAGCCGCCCCGCGGCCTTCTCACGGCTTTCGGTCAGCAGCGCCTCGGTCATCGCCAGTTTCGCAAACACCTCGCGCACCGTGCGGTTCAGCGTCTCGCCCTGTTCGGTCAGGATCAGCCCGCGCGCGTGGCGGTGGAACAGCGGCACGGCCAGGCTCTCCTCCAGCGCCTGGATCTGGCGGGAGACGGCCGATTGCGACAGGTTCAGCGTCTCCCCAGCATGGGTGAAGGACCCGGCCTCGGCGACCGCGTGGAAAACCCGCAGCTTGTCCCAGTCGAGCGGCATCAGGCGGCCTTTTCTTCTTGCGGATGGTGTTCCGATGCGGCCAGGAATTTCTCCGCATCCAGCGCCGCCATGCAGCCGGTGCCGGCCGCGGTGACGGCCTGGCGATAGATCCGGTCCTGCACATCACCCGCGGCGAAGACGCCGGGGATATTGGTGCGCGTGGTGCCCGGTTCGGTCGCGATATAGCCATCGGCATCCATTGCGACATGGCCGCGGAAGACGGCAGTCGCGGGGTCGTGCCCGATCGCGACGAAGACGCCGTCGACGGCCAGCTCGCTCAAGGCGCCGGTCTTGGCATGGCGCAGCGCCACGGCCCGCACCGCCTGGCCGCGGCCCTGCGGCCCGCCCAGGATTTCCTCGACCACCGTATCCCAGACCACGGTCACGTTCGGCTTGGCGAAGAGACGTTCTTGCAGGATGCGCTCGGCGCGAAACCCGTCGCGGCGATGGATGACGGTGACGTGGGACGCGAGGTTGGAGAGATACAGCGCTTCCTCGACCGCCGAATTGCCGCCGCCGACCACGGCGACGCGCTTGCCCCGGAAGAAGAAGCCATCGCAGGTCGCACAGGCCGAAACCCCGGCGCCGGACAGCGCCTGTTCGCCCGGGATGCCCAGCCAGCGCGCCTGGGCGCCGGTCGCGATGACCACGCTTTCGGCTTCCCAACGATCACCCGAATCGCAGAGGGCGATGAAGGGATGGCCGGAAAAATCGACCGACGTCACGATGTCGTAGGCGACCTTGGCGCCGACGTGCTCGGCCTGGGCCTGCATCTGCTCCATCAGCCAGGGGCCCTGGATGGCTTCGGCGAAGCCCGGGTAGTTCTCGACCTCGGTCGTGATGGTCAGTTGCCCGCCCGGTTGCAGCCCGGCCAGGACCACGGGGGCGAGGCCGGCGCGGGCGGCATAGATCGCGGCAGTGTAGCCGGCGGGGCCGGCACCGATGACGAGCAGGCGGGTCTGTTTGGTGGCGGACACGGCAGGGCATTCCCGGAACGGCGAAGCAGCATCGCCAGCAATGCACATCATATCGGGCAGCCCCGCGTCTGTCACAACCCGGACGCTTGAAGCAGCGAAATAATGCAAGGATATTGCGCCGGGGCCGGTAAACGCGCAATGAACCGCGCGCCGAAGCCGCCTTCGTCACCAGAATGGACTTCATGCCGAGCATGCGCCCCGAGTCGCCCGAGCCCCTCGATGAGACCGACCGGCAGATCCTGGCCGAGTTGCAGGAGGATGGCCGGATCACCAACGTCGAACTGGCCCGACGCGTGGAGCTGTCGGCCCCACCCTGCCTGCGCCGGGTGCGGCGGCTGGAGGAAGCGGGGATCATCCGCGGCTACCATGCCGAGATCGACCCCGCCGCCCTCGGCTTCCAGATCACCTTCTTCGCGCTGGTCGGGCTGGAGACGCAAAAACAGGCCGTGCTGGACCGGTTCGAGGCCATGGTCGCCGCCTGGCCCGAGGTGCGCGAATGCCACATGATCCGCGGCGGCGGGGACTTCCTGCTCCGCCTCGTCGCGCGGGACACGGCGCATGAGAACGAGTTGACCGCGCGTATCACCTCGGTCGATGCCGTGGCGCGGGTGCAGACCCTGCAGACGATCCGCACCGCCAAGGATGCGGCGGGCGTGCCGATCGGGGCGTGACCGAAGCCACGACGCCGCCGCGCCGGGCGGCTGTCGTCTTCATCTTCATCACGGTGCTGCTGGATATCCTGGCGATCGGTCTCATCATCCCGGTGCTGCCGCGGCTGATCGAGGCTATGACCGGCGGGCAGACGGCGCGGGCCGCCGAATGGATGGCGGTCTTCGGCACCGGCTTCGCCGCCATGCAGTTCGTCGTGGCGCCGAGCTTAGGCGCGTTGTCGGACCGTTTTGGGCGGCGGCCGATCATCCTGCTGTCCAACGCCGTGCTGGCGGCGAACTACGTCGCCATGGCGCTCGCGCCCTCGGTACTTTGGCTGCTGGCGGCCAGGCTGGTCGCGGGCGGGGCCTCGGCCAGCATCGCGACGGCCGGGGCCTATATTGCCGATGTGACCCCGCCCGAGGGCAGGGCAAAGGCCTTCGGCCTGCTGGGCGCGGCCTTTGGCGTCGGCTTCGTGCTGGGGCCGGCTTTTGGTGGCTGGCTCGGCAACGACGACCCGCGCCTGCCCTTTTGGGTGGCGGCCGGGCTGTCGGCGGCGAACTTTGCCTATGGCCTCTTCGTCCTGCCGGAAAGCCTGGCCCCGGCCAACCGCACCGCGCTGCGCCTGGCCGCCGCCACGCCCTGGCGCGCGCTGGCCAGCCTGCGCGGTACGCCCGGCGTCGCGGGGCTGGCCGGCGTCTTCTTCCTGGCCAATCTGGCGCAGGAGGTGCTGCCGGCGGTGGCCGTGCTCTACACCGGCTACCGCTATGGCTGGGATGCGGCGACCATGGGCCTCGCACTCGCGCTGGTCGGCGTGTGTTCGGCGGTGGTGCAGGGGCGCCTGGTCGGGCCGCTGGTGGCGCGCATCGGGGAGCGGCGGGCGCTACTGGTCGGGCTTGGCTTCGGTGCGATCGGCATGACGGCCTATGGGCTCGCACCCTCCGGCGCCTGGTTCTGGGCGGCGATCCCGGTGATGTCGCTCTGGGGCTTTGCCACCCCCGCGGTGCAGTCGCTGCTCTCGGCCAGGGTGGGCGCCGAGGCCCAGGGGCGGTTGCAGGGCGCGCTCAGCAGCCTGCGGTCGATCGGCGGCATGATCGGCCCCACGGTCTTCGCCCTCAGCTTCGCCGCGAGCATCGAGCCGGGGACCGACCTGCCGGGCCTGGCCTTCTGGATGGCGGGCGCGGTGCTGGCCATGGCCGGGGCGCTGGCCTGGCGGGTGGGGCGTTAAGTCGAAGTCGCAACGCCGCGGCCCACACCAGCCATGCCGCAAGCTTCGGCACGAAGGGGGCCGGAGAGACGTCGTTCAGCCGCGATTGCCACGGCGCTCGCGTCCCCGGGGGCGACGCCCCTCTACAGGGATGCTCCCCCGCGCACCGAAGGCTGTTCAGTGCCGACCCGCCAGCGCGGCCTGGACGGGTCAGGCGGTCACGGCTCAGCCCGGCGGCGTGCCGGCGACATAGCCGAAGAAATTGCCGCAGAAGGTGCCCGCATCCATGTTCCCGCGCTTCGGCACGTCGATGTAGCTGCCCCAGGTCCAGAAGCGCGCGGCAAGCCGGCCGTTGAACACACCGTTGCTGTCGTCCAGCACGATCCAGTGGTCCGGCACGGAATAGACGTGCGATTCCGTCTCCTTGCCATCGACGAGGCGCGCGTTGTTGAAGATGCAGACGTGCTGCCCCTGCTGCCGCAGCCGCACCGCGTCCTGGAAGGCATCCGGCCTCTTGGTGAACCAGACATTGGTTTCATTGGAAACGCCGGTGTAGCCGAGGTTCTCCATCCAGGTGGCGAGATTGTTCGGCAGCGTGATGCCGCCGAATTCATCCGAAGGATCGTCGTAGTTGAACAGCAGGTTTTCGGAATCGCGCAGGCTGGCGGTGGTGACCCAGTCCACCGCGGTGATGGCGGTGTTGGTCTTGGCGACCGATGGCCCGCCGAGGCGGGCGGGCGGCGGCTGCACTTCCTGCCCGGTCGGGCGATAGTTGCGGCAGCTTTCGCCCGGCTTGACCTTGGTCTTGCCGATCATCGCCGCCCCCGTCTCGTACAGGTCGATCGCGTAGCGGACATAGGCATCCACATCGTACTGCAGCAGGTTGTAGCAAAGCGACGACGGGCCGCAGAGGCTGGTGTCGCGCTGATGGATCAGCGACGGCCGGCCCACCCGCCGGCGCAGGCCGAGGGCGAATTCCGTCCGCTGGATGTTCGGCCAGGCCCCGTTGCCGCGGCCCGCTTCCAGCGCCAACAACATGCGCGGCGTGTCCGTCGCCTTGGCCGGGCGCCGCTTGGGCGCGTCTGGTGCGGCCAGGGTCGGGGCCGGACCGGTGATGCTGAGCACGCCGCAATGGATCTGATGGCGGATCAGGTCGAACATCGCATCATCGTCGATCGAGGCGGTGCCCGGCAGGGCGGCCTCGGCGCTGCGGCGGCAGAGGCTGCGGGTCCATGGATCGGCCCAGGCTTCCTCCAGCAGCCGGTCGGCCATCGAATGGGGCATCGCCCGCGTCGCCGCGGCGGCAATGGTGTCGATCGAACCTGGCTGCAGCACGATGCTCATGGGCTGCGATGATCCGGCCGGGCACAGCGCCGCGCAAGCGCCTTTGGATCACATCTCGGCAGGGTGCGCCGGCAGGATCACGCCGCGACAGGCGCCGAAGCCGATGGGGATGAAGCCCGTGCGTTCCGCCCGCGCGCTGAGCAGCACCTCGTCGCCATCCTCCAGGAAACGCCGCGTCTCGCCCGAGGCGAGGGTCAGCGGCTGCCGCCCGCCCTCGGTGATTTCCAGCAGGCTGCCGAAGGCGTCGGCAGTGGTGCCGGAGATGGTGCCGCTGCCAAACAAATCGCCAGGGCAGAGGTTGCAGCCGCCGGAGGCGTGATGCGCCACCAGCTGCGCGACCGTCCAGTACAGATCCCGCGCATTGCCGCGCGACAGCCGGTGCGGGGCCAGGTTTTTGGCGGCCAGGCCCGGGGTCATCAGATGCACTTCCAGGATCACATCCAGCGCGCCGCCTGCCTGGTCGGCCTCATCCCACAGGTAGCGCATCGGCGCCGGATCCCCCGCCGGGCGCGGCGCCTGGGCGATGCGGAAGGGCGCCAGCGCCTCGGGCGTCACGATCCAGGGCGAGATTGTCGTGGCGAAGCTTTTTGCCAGGAACGGCCCCAGCGGCTGGTATTCCCAGCCCTGGATGTCGCGGGCGGAAAAATCATTCAGCAGGCAGAAGCCGGCGATGTGGCTTGCCGCCTGCGCGATGGGAATGGGCTCGCCCTGCGCATTGCCCGGCCCGATCCAGACGCCGAGTTCCAATTCGTAGTCGAGGTTGCGCGACGGTCCGAAGGACGGCGCGGGGTCATTGGCCGGCTTGCGCTGCCCGTTCGGCCGCCGCACCGCGGTGCCCGAGGCCACCAGCGACGAGGCCCGACCGTGATAGCCGATGGGGATATGCTTGTAGTTCGGCATCAGCGGTGCGTCAGGGCGGAACAGCCGGCCGACATTGGTTGCGTGGTTGATGCCGGCATAGAAATCCGTGTAGTCGCCCACCCGCGCCGGCAGGCCCGCCTTGCCCGCCCGCAGATGCGGCGCCAGCACCGCCTGATGCGGGCTGCCAGCCGCCAGCGCCGCCGACAGCCCCGCCCGCAAGGCCTTTCGCGCGGGGGCGCCAAGGCCCAGCAGCGGGTTCAGCGTGTCGCCCGCGCCTGCCAGCGCGGCCTCCCGCGCCGCGCCCGTCAAGACCTCGGCGGCCGCCGCCAGCGGCAGCACCTGATCGCCGATGGCCACCGCCCCCGTGCCCACGACCCCCAGCGGCAGGTTCTGGATCGGGAAATCCGCATGCCCATTGGCCGAGGCGACCCAGGAACGCAGGGCCGCATCATGCGTCGCGTCGATCACGGCTTTGTCCGATCGAACCGCTTGGCCAGCCCGTCCCAGCAGTCGAGGTAATCGCCCCGCAGCGCCGGATGCCCCGCGGCCCAGGCGGTGACCCGCTGCGGCAGCCGGGTTTCGAACATGAAGGCCATGGTGTCGCGCATCCGATGCGGTTTCAGTTCGACCGACGAGGCCTGGGCAAACGCCTCCGCATCCGGCCCATGCGGCAGCATGCAGTTGTGCAGCGAAAACCCACCGGGCCGGAAGCCTTCGGGCTTGGCGTCATAGACGCCGTAGATCAGCCCCATGAACTCGGACATGACGTTCATGTGGTACCAGGGCGGCCGGAACGTGTCCTCGGTGACCGACCAGCGATCCGGAAAAATCACAAAATCGACGTTGGCGGTGCCGGGCGTGTCCGAAGGTGCTGTCAGCGTCGTGAAGATCGACGGATCGGCATGGTCGAACAGCACCGGCCCCACGGGCGAAAACCGCCGCAGATCGTATTTGTAGGGCGCGTAATTGCCGTGCCAGGCCACGACATCCAGCGGCGAATGCGCGAGGTCGGTGGTCCAGAGCGTACCGCCGTATTTCACCGTCATCGCCGTGCGAACCTCTCGCTCCTCGAACCAGGCGACGGGCGCGCAGAAATCGCGCGGATTGGCCAGGCAGTTGGCGCCGATCGGGCCGCGTTCGGGCAGGGTGAAGGCGCCGCCGTAGTTTTCGCACACATAGCCGCGGGCGGGGCCGTCCAGCAGGTCCACCGCGAACTTGATGCCGCGCGGGATGACGACGATCTCGCCGGGTGCGGCCTCGATCAGGCCGAATTCGGTGCGGAATCGCAAGCCGCCCTGCTGGGGCACGATCAGCATCTCGCCGTCCGCGTTGTAGAAGACCTCATCGGTCATCGACCGGGCGGCGAAGTAGAGATGCGCCGCCATGCCGTTCTGCCCGGTGGCATCGCCCGCGGTGGTGGCGGTGTGGATGCCTTGGATGAAGTTCAACGAGGCCGAGGGGATGGCGATGGGGTCCCAGCGCATCGGCGCGGGCGGCACCTCCACCTCGGCACAGGGGGCGCTGCGGAAAAAGCCCTGGTCGGCGCGGCGGAAGCGGCCCCAGTGCCGCACCGTCGGGCGGATGCGATAGAGCCAGGAGCGTTCGTTGGAGGCGCGCGGCGCGGTGAAGGGCGAGCCGGAGAGTTGTTCGGCATAAAGCCCGTAGGCGCAGCGCTGCGGGCTGTTGCGCCCGGTCGGCAGGGCACCGGGCAGGGCCTCGGTTTCGAAGGCATTGCCGAAGCCGGTGAGGTACTGGGTGACCATGGCGGTTTCCTCCGGGTGGGAGGATAGCCTTGTCAGCAGGGGCAGGGAAACTGGCGCGCCCGGGAAGGTTCGAACTCCCAACCTCCAGATCCGTAGTCTAGCGCTCTATCCAGTTGAGCTACGGGCGCGCAGTGGGGCAGCATCTAGCCGACTGGCTTGGGTGTCGCAACCCCTTATGCCGCCAACTTCTCCAACTCGCGCACCACGGCCTCGCCCATCACGGTGGTGCCGATGCGGGCGCGGCCTGGCTGCATGATGTCGGCGGTGCGAAGGCCGCCGGCCAGCACGTTTTCCACCGCGGTTTCGATCAGCACAGCGTCGTCCTCCATGCCGAAGGACCAGCGCAGCAGCATCGCGAAGGACAGCATCTGCGCCAGCGGATTGGCGACGCCCTTGCCCGCGATATCGGGGGCAGAGCCATGGATCGGCTCATACAGCGCGTGCCTGCGGCCGGAGGCATCGGGCGCGCCCAAGGTCGCCGAGGGCAGCATGCCGAGCGACCCCGTCAGCGCCGCCGCCAGATCCGACAACAGGTCGCCGAACAGGTTGCTGCCCAGGATCACGTCGAACTGCTTCGGCCGGCTGGCCAACTGCATCGCGCAATTGTCGGCATACATGTGGCTGAGCGCGACATCGGGGTATTCGGCGGCACCCACCTCCGACACCACGGCACGCCAGAGCCGACCGGACTGCATGACATTCGCCTTCTCGACGCTGGTCATGCGACCGGTCCGCTTGCGCGCGAGATCGAAGGCGACGCGGGCAACGCGGGCGATCTCATCCTCCGTATAGACTTCGGTGTCGATGCCGCGGCGCTTGCCGTCGGCCATCACCTCAATGCCGCGCGGTTCGCCGAAATAGATGCCGCCCGTGCTTTCGCGCACGATCATGATGTCCAGGCCGCGGATCAGCTCGGGCTTCAGGCTGGAGGCATCGACCAGCGCATCGCTCACCTTGGCCGGGCGCAGGTTGGCGAAAAGCCCGAGGCTCTGCCGAAGCCGCAGGATGCCAAGCTCCGGCCGCTGGTCGAAGGGCAGGCTGTCCCACTTCGGGCCGCCGACGCTGCCGAAGAGCACGGCGTCCGCGGCCAGGGCGGCCTCCACCGTGGCATCCGGGCAGGGATGGCCCTGGGCATCGATGGCGGCCCCGCCGACCAGGCCTTCGTCCAGCGCGAAGGTGACCTGGCGGCGGCGGTCCATCCAGTCGATGATGCGGCGCACTTCGCGCATCACCTCAGGCCCGATGCCATCGCCCGGCAGGACGAGAAGGCGCTTGTTGCTCATGCGGAGGTGCTCGTCAGGGCTGTTGTGCCGGGGCCGGAAAGCCAGGCCGGCTGCTGTTGTTCGTACCGCCCGATGGCGGGTGTATGCGCCAAAGTCTGGCCGATCTCATCCAGCCCCTCCAGCAGCATCTTGCGCCGCAGGGCATCGACCTCGAAGGGGATTTCCTCGCCATTCGGGCGGATCACCACCTGGCGTTCCAGGTCGATGGTGACGCGGGCATTGGCGCCGAGACGGCTGTCTTCCATCAACTGTTCGCAGACAGCCCGCGGCAGCTTGATCGGCAGGATGCCGTTCTTGAAGGAATTGCCGTGGAAGATATCGGCGAAGTCGGGCGCGATGACGCAGCGTATGCCGAAGTCCAGCAGCGCCCAGGGCGCGTGTTCGCGCGACGATCCGCAGCCGAAGTTCTCATAGGCGATCAGCACTTCGGCGTGGCGATAGGGTTCGCGGTTCAGCACGAAGTCGGGGTTTTCCGACCCGTCTGCGTTGTAGCGCAGCGTGTCGAACAGATGCACGCCGAGGCCCGTGCGCTGGATGGTCTTGAGGTGCCGTGCGGGGATGATCTTGTCGGTATCGACATTTGCCAGCGGCAGGGGGGCCGCGATACCGGTCAGCGTGGTGAAGGGGGTCATGCCAGCAGCTCCCGCACATCGGTCAGGCGGCCGGTGACGGCCGCGGCGGCGGCCATGGCGGGGGAGACGAGATGCGTGCGCCCCCCCGGCCCCTGGCGGCCCTCGAAATTCCGGTTGGAGGTGCTGGCGCTGCGCTGCCCCGGCGTGAGCTTGTCGGGGTTCATGCCGAGGCACATGGAACAACCGGCCTCCCGCCACTCGAAGCCGGCGTCGAGCAGGATGCGGTCCAGCCCCTCCTCCTCCGCCTGCTTCTTCACCAGGCCCGAACCAGGCACCACGAGCGCGCGCACGTTGGGCGCGACATGGCGGCCGCGGGCGACGGCGGCGGCGGCGCGAATATCCTCGATGCGCGAGTTCGTGCAGGAGCCGATGAAGACCACGTCGATGGGGACTTCATCCAGCTTCTGGCCCGGGGTCAGCGCCATGTAGTCCAGCATGCGCTGGATCTGCCCGCGGCGTTCCAGGTCAGGCTCGGCGGCCGGGTCCGGCACCACGCCGGTGATCGGCAGCACCGCCTCGGGGTTGGTGCCCCAGGTCACCATGGGCGCGATGGTCGCGGCGTCGATCTGCACTTCGCGGTCGAAATGCGCGCCAGGGTCGCTGGGCAGCGTTTTCCAATAGGCGATGGCCTTTTCCAGATCGGCGCCCTTGGGCGCGAACTGGCGGCCGGCGACATAGGCAAAGGTGGTGTCATCCGGCGCGATCATGCCGGCTCGGGCACCCGCCTCGATCGACATGTTGCAGACGGTCATGCGCCCGGCCATGTCCAGCGCGCGGATCGCACTGCCTGCGAATTCGATCACATGCCCCGTGCCGCCGGCGGTGCCGATGCGGCCGATGATGGCCAGCACGATGTCCTTGGCGGTGCAGCCATGCGGCAGCACGCCATCGACCGTGACGCGCATGTTCTTCGCGGGCTTCTGCAACAGCGTCTGGGTGGCGAGCACATGCTCGACCTCGCTGGTGCCGATGCCAAAGGCCAGCGCGCCCAGGGCGCCATGGGTCGAGGTATGGCTGTCGCCGCAGACCAGCGTGATACCGGGCAGCGACAGGCCCAGCTCCGGCCCGATGACATGCACGATGCCCTGGCGGATGTCGTTCAGCGGAATGTAGGGCACGCCGAATTCGACGACGTTCTTCTCCAGCGTCGCGATCTGCAACGCGGATTCCGGTTCGTTGATCGCGGTCAATCGGTCGGCCGAGGTCGGCACATTATGATCGACCACCGCGATGGTCGCATCCGGCCGGCGCACCTTCCGCCCCGAGGCGCGCAGCCCCTCGAAAGCCTGGGGGCTCGTCACCTCATGCGTGAGGTGACGGTCGATGTAGAGCAGCGCCGTGCCATCCGGCAGGGTCTCCACCACATGGGCGGCCCAGATCTTGTCGAACAAGCTACGCGGCGCTTCGGCCATGGCTTTCCTCCTGGGGGGTCAGCCACGGCGCGATCGGTCGGGCGACCCCGGTGTCACCCCGCCCCTGACGGGCGGGTTGCCGGCCTCAGGCCGTCGGGGCAGCGCCCTTGACCGGGCGCGCCACCACCTTCTCGGCGATACGCGCCGACTTGCCGGTGCGGCCACGCAGGTAATAGAGCTTGGCGCGACGCACGCGGCCGCGGCGGACGACCACGATCTCCGACACATTCGGGCTGAACAGCGGGAAGACGCGTTCCACGCCCTCGCCATAGCTCAGCTTGCGGACGGTGAAGTTGCTGTGCAGCCCCTTGTTGGAGCGCGCGATCACCACGCCCTCATAGGCCTGGACGCGAATGCGTTCGCCTTCCACGACCTTCACCATGACGCGCACGGTGTCGCCCGCCACGAATTCCGGCGTGGCGCGGTTGGCGGACAGGCGGGCCTGCTGGTCCGCGTCGAAGGCTTGCAAGAGATTCATGGGGTGGGGGTCCTTTTCGAAAACGGTTCCTAATGCGCCGGGGCGGCGGGGGCAAGCGCCCCACCCTCCGATCCGGCACGGTTCTTCCACAGGTCGGGGCGGCGTTCGCGCGTGGCCTCTGCGGCCTGCGCCGCACGCCAGGCGGCGATGTCGCCATGGTTCCCCGACAACAACACGGGCGGCACGGCACGTCCCTGCCATTCGGCAGGCCGCGTGTAATGCGGATATTCCAGCAGCCCATCGGCGAAGGATTCCTCCCGCGCACTCTCCGCCCCGCCCATCACGCCGGGCAAAAGCCGGATACAGGCATCGAGCAGCACCAGCGCCGCAGGCTCCCCGCCCGAAAGCACATAATCGCCGACCGAGACTTCCTGCATCCCGCGCGCATCCAGCACGCGCTGGTCCACGCCTTCATACCGGCCGCAGAGCACCACCACCCCCGGCCCCGCGGCGAGATCCCGCACCAGCGCCTGGGCGAGCGGTTGTCCGCGGGGGGTCAGGTAGATCAGCGGCCGGTCACCGATACGCGCCGCTTCGCAGGCCGCATCGATCACATCCGGCCGCATCACCATCCCCGCCCCGCCACCAAAGGGCGTGTCATCCACCTGGGCGTGCCGGCCGAGGCCGAAGCCCCGCAGGTCCAGCGTCTCGCAGGACCAGGCGCCTTCGGCCAAAGCGCGGCCGGCCAGAGACTGGCCGAGGGGCCCCGGGAACATCGCAGGGAACAGGGTGAGGAGGGTCGCGTGCCACATCACTCGGCAGCCTCCCGCTGGCCGCCGTTGCGGCGGTGCTGCGACCGGCGCGGCAGGGGCTCGGCATCGGCCAGGCCCAGCGGGGACACCTCCCCGCCTTCCTCCGGCTGGATGATGACCTCATCCGGCGGCACGATCTCAATCCGCCCGCCCGCGACATCCACCACGGGCACCACGGCCCGGGTGAAGGCCAGCAGGCTTTCCACGCCCGCGGCATCGCGCAGGGTCAGGAAGGGGCCGGCGCCGAAATCCTCGACTGCGATGACGCGGCCGGCGGAGACACCCTCGGCGAAGGCTTCCAGCCCGACCAGGTCGGCCAGGTAGAATTCCTCCTCGGCCGGGGCGGGCAGTTTTTCGCGCGCGACGTAAAGCCGCGTTCCGGTCAGCCGCGCGGCCTGGTCGCGATCGGTGACACCTTCGATCCGCGCAATCCCGCCGCCCAGCCAGCCGAGCGCGAAGACACGCGTCCCCGCCTCATCCGACAGCGGGCCGTAAGCGGCGATATCGGCCGGTTCGGTGGTGAAGGCGCGGATCTTCACCAAGCCCCGCACACCATGCGGCCGTCCGATCTCACCCACCAGGATGCGCGTCTCGGGCAAGGATTTAGCCGGCCGCCTTGGCGGCGCGTTCCTGGGCCTTCTTCTTCGGCGCGGACTGCTTCGGCTGGTCCTTGAACACCGGCATCGGCGCGAGCCCGGCCTTGCCGAGGAACTTCGCGACCCGGTCGGTCGCCAGCGCGCCCACGGAGAGCCAATGCGTCACGCGTTCGTCCTGCAGGCGGATGCGGTCGGCGTGGTCGGACGGCAGCATCGGGTCGTAGGAACCGATCTTCTCGATGAAGCGGCCGTCGCGCGGGCTGCGGCTGTCGGCCACCACGATGTGGTAATACGGACGACGCTTGGCGCCGGCGCGCGCGAGGCGAATCTTGATGCCCATAAGAACTCTGTCTCCTGCTCTTCAAAAAGGTCGTTTGTTGCCAAGGCCGGGCAGGAGCGCGCCAAGTCCGCCGCGCATCATGCCTTTCTGGCCAAGCTTGCCCATCCGCTTCATCATCGCGGACATGTCGTCGAACTGCTTCAGCAGCTTGTTCACTTCCTGCACGCTGGTACCCGACCCCGCGGCGATGCGCTTCTTGCGCGAGGCCTTGATGATGTCGGGGACCTTGCGTTCCTTCTTCGTCATGCTGCCGATGATCGCGGCCTGACGCTTCAGGATTTTCGTGTCCAGGTTCGCATCGGCCAACTGCGACTTGATCTTGCCGATGCCGGGCAGCATGCCGAGGATGCCCTGCAGATCGCCCATCTTGCCGATCTGCTGCAGCTGCTTGGCGTAATCGTCCAGCGAGAACAGCCCCTTCTGCATCCGGGCGGCCATCTTCTCGGCTTCCGCCTGGTCGATGGTCTCGGACGCACGCTCGACCAGCGATACGATGTCGCCCATGCCGAGGATGCGGGAGGCGATGCGGTCGGGGTGGAATTCCTCCAGCGCATCCAGCTTTTCGCCGGCCCCCAGCAGCTTGATCGGCGCGCCCGTGACCGCGCGCATCGACAGCGCCGCACCGCCGCGCGCATCGCCGTCCACGCGGGTCATCACGATGCCGGTGATGGCAAGCCGTTCGTTGAAGGCGCGCGCCGTCTGCACCGAATCCTGCCCTGTCATCGCATCGACGACGAGCAAGGTCTCATGCGGGCTGGTCGCGGCTTTCACCGCCGCGACCTCCGTCATCAGCGCCTCGTCGATCGAAAGGCGACCGGCGGCGTCCAGGATCAGCACGTCGAAATAGCCGCGCCGGGCGTCTTCCAGCGCGCGGGCGGCGATGGCCAGCGGCCCTTCGCCGGCGACGATAGGCAGCGAGATCACGCCCGCCTGTTCGGCCAGGATCGCGAGCTGCCGCTGGGCGGCGGGGCGCTGGGTGTCCAGGCTGGCGACCAGCACCTTCTTGCGCTGCTTGTCCTGCAAACGCAGGGCGAGTTTGCCGGTGGTGGTGGTCTTGCCCGAGCCTTGCAGACAGACCATCAGGATGACCACGGGGCTCGGCGCATTCAGGTCCACACCGCGCGCGGCCGGCGCGTCGGGGCCGCCGCCGAGGGCCTCCACCAGCACGTCGTTGACGATCTTGATGACCTGCTGGGCGGGCTGGACGGAGCGTATGACCTCCTGCCCCACGGCCCGCGCCCGGACCTTCTCGGTCAGCTCCTTGACCACCGGCAGGGCGACGTCGGCCTCCAGCAAGGCCACGCGCACTTCGCGCAGGGCCTCGGTCACGTCTTCCTCGCGCAGCGCGCCGCGGCGGCGCAGCGTGTCGAAGACGCCGGACAGACGGTTCGAGAGGGCCTCGAACATGGGGAGCAGTCACCTTTTCCTGGCGGCCCGCCCAAACGCAATCGCGCCGCTGCGCGAGCCTTCGCGGAGCGGCGTCGTCACCCGCCGAGCGGGGGACGTGAGGGGCCAGGGCG
>JBBQHE010000044.1:0-23763 GCA_038323655.1 Acetobacterales bacterium
GGCCGCCGGCCCCGGCCTGACCGCCAGGCCGGCGTACTTGGAATGGGCGGTGGAACTCCTGGGGAGGGCTTTGCCCTCCCCAGACCCCACCCAGCAGGGGACCGTGTCCCCTGCACCCGCCTTGTGTATTGCCCAAGGCGAGGGAGGGGCGGCGACCGCCCTTGGTTAAAGGCGTGCTCTTCGATGCCCCTCCCTCGCCTTGGGCAATTTACCAATTGGGTCCAGGGGCCTCAGGCTCCTGGTGGGGGGAGTTTGAGGGGGGCAAAGCCCCTCTCAAGGACCGCGCCCCGCAGAACCGAAGCCGTTTTCCAGGAACCTGTCAGGGCGCGAGCCCAATCTCGTGCACCGCAAGCCCGCTGCTGGCAAAGGCCGAGACATTGGCCATCGTCGTTTGCGCGATGGCGGTCAGCGCCTCGGTCGTGAAGAAGCCTTGGTGCCCGGTGACCAGCACGTTCGGGAAGGTCAGCAGCCGGGCAAAGACGTCATCGGCGATCGCGTGGGCGGACATGTCCTCGAAGAACAGCCCCGCCTCCTCTTCATAGACATCGAGGCCGAGATGGCCGATCGCGCCGGACTTCAGACCCGCGATCACCGCCCGGGTATCGACGATGGCGCCGCGGCTGGTGTTGATCAGCATCACCCCCCGCTTCATCCGGGCGATGGCGGCGGGGTCGATCAGGTGCCGTGTCTGCGGCGTCAGCGGGCAGTGCAGCGTGAGGATATCGGCCTGCGTCAGGACCTCTTCCAGCGGCAGGTAGGCGACCGGCAGCGCGGCATCGGGCATGGGGTCGAAGGCGATCACCCGGCACCCCAGGCCGAGCAGGATGCGGGCCATCGCCGCGCCGATGCGGCCGGTGCCGATGACGCCGACCGTGCGCCCCCGCAGGTTGAAACCGAGCAGCCCTTCCAGCTCGAAGTTGCCCTCGCGCACCCGCAGCCAGGCGCGGTGGATGTTGCGGTTCAGCGCCATCATCATGGCCAGCGCATGCTCGGCCACGGCATCGGGCGAATAGGCCGGAACATGGGCGATGGTGATGTTGAGGTCCCGCGCCGCCTTCAGGTCGATGTTGTTGTAGCCCGCGCCGCGTATCGCCACGAGCCGCACGCCCAGTGTCGCGAATTCCTCCAGCACGGCGGCGTTCACCTGGTCGTTGACGAAGACGCAGACGGCGCCGGCGCCGCGCGCCAGGATGGCGGTCTGCGGCGTCAGCCGTGGTTCGAGGAAGCGCAGCACGTGCCGGCCCGCGGCGGCCGGTGTCAGGAACTGCCGGTCATAGGATTTCGTGCTGAAAACCGCGATATCCATCCGGAGCCCCTGTCCGCCGTGGCGGCGTGACATTTCCTTACCCGATGCCGCCCGGACCGACACCTCCGCGTTACGCGGCCAGGCCATTATGATCCTACCGGCGTCAGTTTCCGCCCGGCACCATCGAGGAGCATCGATCATGCGCAACACGATCTGGACATTGATGGCGGCGACCTGGCTGGCCGGCAGCGGCGCCGCTCTGGCCCAGCCGAGCCCGCCTTCCGCCACGCCGCCCGCAACCCCAGGCGCCGGCGCGCAGCGCGGCCCGGGCGGCCCTGCCTTTGGTGGCATGGCCTTCGAAGCCGGGCGCCTGTTCGCCATGGCCGACCGCAACAGCGACGGCCAGGTCAGCCGCGAAGAATTCCAGGCGGCGATCACCGCCCGCTTCGCCGAGGTCGATGCCAACCACGACGGCGGCGTCACGATCGAGGAATTCCGCCTGTATCGCCCGGCCGGCATGCCGGTGCGCGCCGACCGGCCGATGCCCGAGCGCATGCAGCAGCGTGGCGAGGCGATGTTCCGTGCCATCGACGCCGATGCCGATGGCCGCGTGACCCTGGTCGAACTGCAGGTGCTGGCCGGCGCCATGTTCCGCGCGATGGACCGCGACGCCAACGGCCAGTTGACCACCGCGGAAGTGCAGCCGCGCGGCGGGCGTGGCCCCCACGGCGGCCCGCATGGCGGGCACCATGGTGGCCCGGGCGGCCGTCCGGCCGCACCGGATGCGACCAGGCCTGGCTGATCCGGCCAGCGCGCTGAAAGGGGCCTTGCGCGAGCAGGGCCCCGGTCAGCCGGGCACGCCAGGCTCGCCCAGATCCCAATACATGCCCGCGAAAGCCGCAATGCCTTCGCGGGCGACGCCCGGCAGCAGGTGCTCATCAGGCCCGTGCTGCTTGCAGCCGTTGTAGGAGTGCGGCACCCAGACCAGCGGCACGCCGAGCAGATCGACAAACACATCGCCGGGCAGCCCGCCCGAGGAATTGGGGATGATCTGCACCGGCTTGCCCAGGCTTTGGGCCATGCTGGCCTGCGCCCAGCGGACCCAGGGGTGGTCGGTGTCGGTGCGGCTGGCGGCCATACGCAGCCCGCCATTCTCGATGAGAACCTCGGGGAAGCCCGCGGCGTCCAGATGCGCGCGAAGGGCTGCCTCGAACCCCGCAGTGTCGGTATCGACGGTGTAGCGTATCTGGCAATGCGCGACCGCGTCCGGCGCCACGGCATTGACCGGGTTTTCCGGCCGGCCGGACAGCATCGCCAGCACGATGAAGCTGTTCCAGCCATAGATCTTCTCGGCGGCCGACAGGCCGGGTTCGCCCCAGCCGGGGTCGATCGTCGCCCCCTCGCCGCCGCCATCGACCGGGCAGCCGGCCAGCACCATGCGAACGGCATTGGGCACGACGCGGCCTGCCGGCAGCAACCCGTCCACCATGATCCGCCCGTGCCGGTCCATGATGCTGGCGATGGCATGGGCGAGCACGATCGCGGGGTCGGTCGTCAACCCGCCCCAGTGCCCCGAATGCACGCCGCCCTGGCGCAGGCGCACTGCCAGCGTGCAGTGCCAGGTGCCGCGGGTGCCGGTGGCGATGGTGGGTGTGTCGGGCGCCACCCGCGGCCCGTCCGATGCGATCAGCACCTGCGCCTTCAGCAGGCCCTGGTTGTCGGCGACGAAGGTGCGGAGCCCCTTGCTGCCGCGTTCCTCGCACATTTCGATCAGCAGCTTGATGTTGAAGCCGATGTCGCCGCCGCGCTCGACGATCACCGCCTCCAGCGCAGCGAGATTAAGCGCGTGCTGGCCCTTGTTGTCGGCGGTGCCGCGGCCGTACCAGCGGCCGTCGCGCTCGGTCAGCGCCCAGGGTTGCAGCCCGGTGGACCATTGGTCCGCCAGCCCCCGCACCGTGTCGCCATGGCCATAGAGCAGCACCGTGGGCAGGCCCGGTTCCTCGATCCGCACCCCGGTCAGGATCGGCGGGAAGCCTGGCTCCGGGTTGGGATGGATGTCGCATTGGAAGCCCAGGCGGCCGAGCCAGGGCAGCAGGTGTTCTTCCAGGTAGCGGGCGCAGTCGGCCTCATGCCCCGGGTCCTGGCTGGTGGAGGGCACGGCGACCAGGCCGGCGAGCAGGTCGCGGAAGCCGGTGTCGAAGAAGGTTTCGGCGCGCAGGATGGCGCCGGCACGGCTGGGCATGATTGGGGGACTCCGGCTTTGCAGGCGGCCAAGGATGGCGGTGGCCGGCGGCGCGGTCCAGGCCGGGGCTGGCTGTGCGCCAATCGTCGCCCGGCCTTAAGCGTCCGTTAGGGTGCGTCTCATTATTCGCTGATCCTCCAATTAAGTTTCGGAGTGATCATGTCCGCGCGTCCCTCCCTTCGTCCCATCCGCCTGGCTGAACAGGGCGACGGCCCGCTGGCCGAAACCCGACTGGCGGAACTGCAACCGCTGGAAATGCCGGACGCGACGCCGCAGCCGCAGCCCGCCGCGGCGCCGCCCCCGCCGGTCGCGACCGATATCCTGCTGCAGTTTGCCGCCGACGCCGAACCGTCTGCCGTGCGTGCAGCGCTCGACGCCGTGGGCGGCACCCTGGCCGAGGTGGTGCGCGCCGCCGATGCCGAGGCCGGGCCGCTGCTGCGGGTGGAACTGCCGGCGGGCGATAGCCTGGCCGTTGCGGTCTCGGTCCTGGCCGAACAGCCCGGCGTGGTCTTCGCCGAGGCCAACCAGATCCTGCAGATCGCCGCGCTGGAAGCGACGGCGCCGGAGGCACCCACCGACGACCTGCGGATCGAAGCCGTCAGCAACGACGCCGGCTACACCAAGGGCAGCCTGTGGGGGATGCAGGGCGACACCACGGCGCTGAAGAACGCCTTTGGCAGCCAGGCGGGGGAGGCCTGGACCGCGGGCTTCACCGGCACGATGAAGACCGTGGTCGGCGTCGTCGATACCGGCGTCGACTACACCCATGCCGACCTCTACCTGAACATCTGGCTCAACCAGGGCGAAATCCCGACCGCCTTCAAGTCGCTGCTGAAGGACACGGACCGCGACGGCCTCATCACCTTCCGCGACCTGAACAACGCCGCCAACAGCGCCTTCGTCGCCGACAAGAACGGCAATGGCCGGATCGATGCCGGCGATCTGCTGCGCGACACGCGCTGGGCCAACGGCACCGACCAGGACGGCAATGGCTATCGCGACGACCTGATCGGCTGGGACTTCGCCAACAACGACAATGACCCCTATGACGACAATGGCCATGGCACGCATGTGGCCGGCACGATCGGCGGCATCGGCGGCAATGGCGTGGGCGTGGCCGGCGTGAACTGGAACGTGCAGATCGTCGCCACGAAGTTCCTCGCCGCCAATGGCTCGGGCAATACCGCCAATGCAGTGAAGTCGGTGGACTACTTCACCACCGCCGCCATCCTGGCGGGCCCTACGCAGAACTTCGTCGCCACCAACAATTCCTGGGGCGGCGGCAGCTACAGCCAGGCGATGGCCGATGCCGTCACCCGCGCGGCCAAGGCCGATATCCTGTTCGTCGCCGCCGCCGGCAACACCGGCAGCAACAACGATGTCACCGCCAACTACCCGTCCAACTACGACACCAAGGCCACGGCGGGCTATGACGGCGTGGTCGCCGTCGCCTCGATCACCGATACCGGCGCGCTGTCCTCCTTCTCCAGCTACGGCGGCAAGCAGGTGGATATCGCCGCACCCGGTTCGTCCATCTATTCGACGCTGCCTGGCGATGCCTATGGCACGCTCAGCGGCACCTCGATGGCGACCCCGCATGTAACGGGTGCGGCCGCGCTCTATGCCTCGGCCAACCCCAATGCGACCGCGGCCCAGATCAAGGCGGCGCTGCTCGGCACGGCAGAGGCCACGGCCTCGCTGGTGGGCAAGGTCGCGACCGGCGGGCGGCTCGATGTCGGTGACCTGATGTCGGGCGGCGTCGTGCCGCCCCGGCCCGTGGTCGCGCCGACCGAGATCGTCACCCTCGCCTCGGTGCGGGACAATGTCGGTGCGGTCCAGGGCCTGGTGCTCAACGGCGGCGTGACCGACGACACCACGCCCGGCCTTCAGGGCAGCCTGTCCACCATCATGTCCAGCGACGAATCCCTGGTGATCTACCGCAACGGCGCCAAGGCCGGCATCGCCACGGCCACCGGCACGAGCTGGAGCTTCACCGACAGCACCCAGGCGGCCGGCAGCTACACCTATACCGCTCGGGTGGAGAACACCGCCGGCGGGCAGGGCAGCCTGTCGGCCGGCTATGCCGTGACCATCGACCTCGGCCCGAACAAGATCTTCGGCACCGCGGCGAGCGAGACGCTGACGGGCACAGCGGGGCGCGACATCATCAGCGGTGTCGCGTCGAGCGGCACGTTCCTGGGCAAGGGCAGCATCGACAAGCTGACCGGCGGCGCGGGCAACGACATCTTCGTGCTCGGCGACAGCCGCGGCGTCTTCTACAACGACGGGGCGAATACCAATGCCGGCACGGGCGATTATGCGCAGGTGACGGACTTCCGGGCCGGCGACCAGATCCAGCTGTCCACCAAGGTCAGCGCCTATTTCACCGCCCCGGTCGCCGTGGGCGGGCTGGCGGGCCTGGGCATCTTCGCCGATACCAACGCCAATCTGCGCTTTGACAGCACGGATGAGCTGGTCGGGCACCTGGTAGGGATGACGGCGAACCTGGGCGCCGCGGATGTGCTCTGGGCCTGATCGGCAAGCCCGGCGGGTCGTGATACTGGCGCGCCGGGCCTGCAAAAGCGGGAGCGGCGGTCCATCCCCCGGGGGATGGCGGCTGGCAGTCCTAGCGCGTCGTGCGCGCCGGGCCGCTGCTGCCACCGCCGCTGCCGGGCACGCCCACGCCAAGCAGCGCCGCGGCGGCCAGCGGCAGCAAGACGGCCAGGGCCGGGCCGGCCAGCGGTGTCGCCCCCGAGGCCGGGATCACCAGCGGCGCGGCCGACGGGGCCGCGACCGGTCGCTGCACCCGCGGGACCGAGGGCCAGGCGGGCTGGGCGACCATGCGCGGCTGGCTGCGCGGCGGGATCACCACCTGGCCGTCGGCCGAGGGCACGGTGATGAACTGCATCTGCGCCGCCGCAGGCTGGGCCAGGACGAGGACGGAGAGGCAAAGGGGGAGGAAGGGGCGCACAGCCACAAAATGCCCGTCTGCAACCCAGGATGGCAAGACCTTTCTACTCCGCATCCGCCTGTTTTTCCGGCGCGGCCGCCTGGAAGGCCGGATGGGCGTGGCAGACGGCCTCTATCTCCAGCAGGCGGCCCAGCGGCGCCAGCGCCACACCGAAGCGCCGCGCATTGAACAATTGCGGCACGAGGCACAGGTCGGCCAGGGTCGGCGCCGGGCCGAAGCAGAAGGGGCCCGACGGCGGCAGCAGGGCCTGCGCCGCGGCCAGGCCCTCGGCGATGGCCATCGTCGCCCAGCCCTGCACATCGGCCTCCGCCAGCCCGGCCTCGCGTAGCCGGGCCAGCACCTTCAGGTTCTGAAGCGGGTGGATGTCACAGGCGATCGCCAGGGCGAAGGCGCGGACATGGGCGCGGGACAGCGCATCGCCCGGCAGCAGCGCCGGTTCGGGATGCGTCTCCTCCAGCCATTCGATGATGGCCAGGGACTGGGTCAGCACCGCGCCATCGTCGGTCACCAGCGCCGGCAACAGCCCTTGCGGGTTCAGCGCCAGAAAGGCCTCGGCCCGCTGTTCGCCCCGGCGCAGGTGATGCGCGACAGGTGTCGCGGACAGCCCCTTCAGCCCCAACGCGATCCGCACCCGCCAGGCCGCCGAGGAGCGGTAGTAGCCGTGCAGGATCATGGCGCGAGCAGGTGGCGCGCGATGATGACGCGCATGATTTCGTTGGTGCCTTCCAGGATGCGGTGCACGCGCAGGTCACGCACCAGCTTTTCCACCCCGTAGTCTGCCAGATAGCCATACCCGCCCAGCAGTTGCAGCGCCTCATCCGCCACGCGGTGCCCGGTGTCGGTGACGAAGCGCTTGGCCATGGCACAGAAGGCCCCAGCATCGGGGGCGCCGGCATCCAGCTTGCCGCAGGCACGCCAGAGCAATCCCCGCGCGGCCTCAAGCTCGGTCGCCATGTCGGCCAGGCGGAATTGCGTCGCCTGGAAGTCGCTGATCGCGCGACCGAAGGCGCGGCGTTCGCGCACGTAGGACAAAGCGATCTCAAGCGCCCTCTGGGCGCCACCAAGACTGCAGGCGGCGATGTTCAGCCGCCCCCTATCCAGCCCCGACATGGCGAAGCGGAAGCCCTGGCCTTCCTCGCCCAGCAGCGCGGTCGCGGGCAGCGCGGCATCGGTGAAGGTCACCAGACGGGTCGGCTGTGCGTTCCAGCCCATCTTGCGTTCATTGGCCCCGAAGCCGAGCCCCGGCGTGCCGGCCGGCACCAGCATGGCCGAAATGCCGCCCGGTCCCTCGCCCCCGGTCCGCACCATGGTCAGGTACAGATCGGCCGCCCCGGCGCCCGAGATGAACTGCTTGGACCCGTTCACCACCCAGCCTTCGTTGCTGCGCGTGGCCCGGGTTTTCAGCGCCGCCGCATCGCTGCCCGAGCCGGGTTCGGTCAGGCAATAGGCGCCGATCTTCTCCATGGTCAGCATCGCCGGCAGCCAGGCGGCGCGCTGGGCGTCGTTGCCGTAGCGATCCACCATCCAGGCGACCATGTTGTGGATCGACAGGAAGGCCGAGACGGTGGGGCAGCCGGTCGCCAGCGCCTCGAACACCACCGCCGCGTCCAGCCGCGTCAGCCCGGCACCGCCCGAGGCTTCCCGCACATAGAGGCCAGCCATGCCGAGGGCTGCGGCCTGGCGCATCTCGGCGATGGGGAAGTGTTTTTCCGCGTCCCAGTCCAGCGCCTTGGGCGCCAGCACGTCGCGGGCGAAATCGCGGGCGACGGATTGCAGTTCGCGGGTCGCCTCGGGCAGGTCGAAAGCGGCATCGAGCGGCATGGTGGCGTCTCCGTTTTTCCCCGTGAGATAGCATGTGCGCGCGGGGCGGATTGCGGCAATGCGCGCGCCATGGCTTTCGCTGCCTGCGCTTGCCCCTACCTTGGGGCGCATGACACCCCTCCCCCTCGCGCTGACCATGGGCGAACCGGCAGGCATCGGCGGTGAGATCGCCGTCGCCGCCTGGCGCCTGCTGCACGGCACCGGCCCGGTGTTCCTGCTGATCGACGATGCCGATCGCATCGCGGCCCTGGCGGGCGCCCCCCCCATCGCCCGCATCGCCGACACGTCCGAGGCCGCGGCCGTCTTCCCGACCGCCCTGCCCATCCTGCACCGCCCCCTGCCCCACACGGCCGTCCCCGGCCGCCCCGACCCGGCGCATGCCCCCGCCATCCTGGGCGCCATCGCCGAGGCGACCCGCCTGGCGCTGGCAGGCCAGGTCGCCGGCGTCGTCACCAACCCGATCCAGAAGGCCAGCCTGACCGCGGCGGGCTTCGCGCACCCCGGCCATACCGAATACCTGGCGGCGCTGACCGAAGCCGGGCCGCCGGTGATGATGCTGGCCTGCGAGGGGCTGCGGACGGTGCCGGTCACCGTCCACGAACCGCTGCGGACGGCCATCGCCCGGCTGACCACGGGCATGATCGTCGAGACCGCGCGCGCCACCGCCGCGGCGCTGACGCGCGACTTCGGCATCGCCGCACCGCGCCTGGCCATCGCGGGTCTGAACCCGCATGCCGGTGAGGCCGGGACGCTGGGGCACGAGGATGCCGCCATCGTCGCCCCGGCCGTGGCGGCGCTGCTGGCCGAGGGCATCGCCGCCTCCGGCCCCTGGCCGCCCGATACGATGTTCACCCCCGGCGCCCGCACCCGCTACGACGCCGCCATCTGCCTGTATCACGACCAGGCGCTGATCCCGGTGAAGACCCTGGACATGGCGGGCGGGGTGAATGTCACGCTGAACCTGCCGATCATCCGCACCAGCCCGGACCATGGCACGGCGCTCGACCTGGCCGGCACCGGCCGGGCCGACCCCGCAAGCCTGGTCGCCGCCCTGCGCATGGCGGCCGAGATCGCGGCCCATCACAGGAGTTCCGCATGCGCCTGTCCGTGAACATCGACCATGTCGCGACCCTGCGGAACGCCCGCGGCGGTACTCATCCCGACCCGATCGCCGCAGCCCAGGCCGTGCTCGCGGCCGGGGCCGATGGCATCACCTTCCATCTGCGCGAGGACCGGCGCCACATCCGCGACACGGACGTCGCGCGGCTGTTCGCCGAGGTGCCGAGCCGGCTGAACTTCGAAATGGCAGCGACGGAGGAGATGGTCCGCCTCTGCGCCGGCTACCGCCCCGCCGCCTGCTGCCTGGTGCCGGAAAAGCGCGCCGAACTGACCACCGAGGGCGGGCTGGACATCGCCGCCGGTGGGCCGGCGCTGCGGCAGGCCGTGGCGCATCTGGCGGCTGCGGGGATCGAGGTCGCGCTGTTCATCGAACCCGACCCTGAGGCCGTGGCCCGGGCGCGGGCCATCGGCGCGCAGGCGGTCGAGTTCCATACCGGGCGCTATGCCGAGACGCATGACACGGCGGTGCGCGCCCAGGAACTCGCCCGCATCCGCGCGGCGGCGGCGGTGGCGGCGGAGCAGGGGCTGCTCTGCCACGCGGGGCATGGGCTGACTTACGACACGGTCGGGCTCATCGCCGCCATTCCGCAGATGGAGGAAGTGAGCATCGGCCATTTCCTGATCGGGGCCGCGGTGATGGAGGGGCTGCCGGCCGCGGTGGCGCGCATGAAGGCCGCCATCGCCGCGGGGCGACCCGGCTAGACCCCCATCCTTGACGCCACCGCGCCGTCGCGCGAGGTCTCGCGGCGTGACGATCCCGCCCCCCGCATGTCCCTGAAGCCCATCCTGGCGCGCCTGGCGGCCGGCGAGCGCCTGGCCGAGAGCGAGGCCGAGCACGCCTTCGGCATCATCATGGCCGGCGAGGCGACGCCGGCGCAGATCGCGGGGCTGCTGATGGCCATGCGTGTGCGCGGCGAGACGGTGGCCGAGATGACCGGCGCCGTGCGGGCCATGCGCGCGCGGATGACCGCGATCGAGGCTCCGCCCGAGGCGATGGACGTGGTCGGCACCGGCGGCGATGCGGCGGGCACGCTGAACATCTCGACCGCCGCGGCCATCGTCGTCGCCGGCGCCGGCGTGCCGGTCGCCAAGCACGGCAACCGGGCGCTGTCGTCCAAGTCGGGGGCGGCTGATGCGATGACCGCGCTCGGCGTCACGCTGGATGTGCCGATGGAGCGGCTGCCGGGCGTGCTGGCCCAAGCCAATATGGTCTTCCTGATGGCGCCGCGGCACCATTCCGCCCTGCGCCATGCCGCGGGGCCGCGGGTGGAACTCGGCACCCGCACCCTGTTCAACCTGCTGGGGCCGATGGCCAATCCGGCGCGGGTGACGCGCCAGATGACCGGCGCCTTCGCCCCCGAATGGCTCCGCCCGATGGCCGAGACGCTGCTGCGCCTGGGCTCCACCAGCGCCTGGCTGGTGCATGGCCAGGGGCTGGACGAATTGACCATCGCCGGCCCGTCGCAGGTTGTGGCGCTGCGCGACGGCGTGATCACGGAATTCACCGTCTCGCCCGAGGATGCGGGCCTGCCCAGCGCGCCGGCCAGCACGCTGAAGGGAGGGGAACCGGCCGAGAATGCCGCGGCCTTGCTGGCGCTGTTGCAGGGGGCGCCCGGCCCGTACCGCGACTGCGTCGTGCTGAATGCGGCCGCGGCCCTGGTGGTGGCGGGCGCAGCACCCCACCTGCAAGCGGGCGCAAAAAGCGCGCAACGCAGCCTGGACAGCGGTGCCGCGTTGAAGGTTCTCGAAAGGCTGCGCGCAGCCACCGCCCCCATTCCTGCCTGACAGGCCCCACATGCCCGATACACTGACCTATGACCTGGCCGCCGATATCCCCGATGTGCTGAAGCGCATCCTGGCTGGCAAGGCGGAGGAGGTGCGCGAACGCGCCGCCGCCATGCCGCAATCGGCGATCGAAAGTGCAGCCCGCCACGCGCCCAAGGCCCGCGACTTCGTGGGTGCGCTGTGTGACCGGCTGTCCGATGGGCGGATCGGGCTGATCGCCGAGATCAAGAAGGCCTCGCCCTCGGGCGGGCTGATCCGCGACCCCTTCGACCCCGCGGCCCTGGCCCGTGCCTATGCCGCCGGCGGGGCTGCCTGCCTATCGGTGCTGACCGACGGGCCGTGGTTCCAGGGTGCGACCGAAGACCTGCTCGCCGCCCGCGCCGCCTGCGACCTGCCGGTGCTGCGCAAGGATTTCTGCATCTCGCCCTGGCAAATTTTCGAGTCCCGCGCGATGGGCGCCGACTGCGTGCTGCTGATCATGGCGGCGCTGTCGGACGAGCAGGCGCGGGAATTGGAAGCCGTGGCCCGGAGCCTGGACATGGCGGTGCTGGCCGAGGTGCATGACGAGGCTGAGCTGGAACGCGCCATCGGGCTGGAAACCCGGCTGATCGGGGTGAACAACCGCAACCTGCGCACGCTGGTCACCGATATCTCGACCACCGAGCGCCTGGCGCCGATGCTGCCGCCCGAACGCCTTCCGGTCGCCGAATCCGGCCTGCGGAACGCGGTCGATGTGCGCCGCATGGCCGAGGCCGGGGCGCGCTGCATCCTGGTCGGCGAACACCTGCTGCGCGAGGCCGATGTGGAGGCCGCGGCCCGGGCGATGGTCGAGGCCGCGTGACGCTCACCCATTTCGACGCGGCCGGGCGGGCCGCGATGGTGGATGTCTCCGACAAGCCGCCGACAGCGCGCACCGCGACCGCCCGCGCCCGCGTGGTGATGCAAGCAGCGACCCTGGCGCTGGTCGAGGAAGGCCGCGCCGGCAAGGGCGATGTGCTGGGCGTCGCGCGCCTTGCGGGCATCATGGCGGCCAAGCGCACCGCCGACCTCATCCCGCTGTGCCACCCGCTGGCACTGAGCAAGGTCACGGTGGACCTGACCCCGACCGGTCCCGACAGCGTCCTGATCGAAGCGACAGTCAAAACCACCGGCCCCACGGGGGTGGAGATGGAGGCGCTGACCGCCGTCACGGTCGCGGCCCTGACCGTCTATGACATGCTGAAGGCCGCCGACCGCGCCATGCGGATCGAGGATGTGCGCCTGACACAGAAATCCGGCGGACGCTCCGGCGATTTTCATGCCCCCTGATTCTCATGCCCCCTGAACCGATGCTGTCGGTCGCGGAGGCGCGGTCGCGCATCCTGGCAGCACTCGCGCCCCTGCCAGCCGAAACCGTGGCCCTGCCCGAGGCCGCGGGCCGGGTGCTGGCGGCGCCGGTGCTGGCCCGGCTAACCCAGCCACCATCCGATGTCTCGGCGATGGACGGCTATGCATTGCGCGCCGCCGATGCGGCCGTGGGGCAGCCGCTTGCGGTGATCGGCGCGGCCCCGGCGGGGCATCCCTATCCGGGATCCGTCGGCCCCGGCCAGGCGGTACGCATCTTCACCGGCGGCTTCATGCCCGTCGGCGCCGATGCGTTGCTGCTGCAGGAAGACGCGGAGGAAGCCGATGGCCAGGTCACCGCCCGCGAACAGCCACGACCCGGGCGCTGGATTCGCCCCGCCGGCCTGGATTTCTCCCGTGGCGATGTGCTGCTGCCCGCCGGCCGGCGGTTGACCGCGCGCGACATCGGCCTCGCCGCCGCCGCCAACCACCCCTGGCTGGCCGTGCGACGCGCGGCCCGTGTCGCGATCCTGGCCACGGGGGATGAGATCGCCCTGCCCGGCGAACCGTTGCCGCCCGGGGGCATCGTCTCCTCCAACGCCCATGCGCTGGCGGCGCTGTGCCGGGCGGCAGGGGCGGTGCCGAGCATCCTGCCGATCGCCGCCGACACCGCCGAGGCCTTCGCCGGCATGGCCGAGACGGTCCGCGGCCATGACCTGCTGGTCACCACCGGGGGCGCCAGCGTCGGCGCGCATGACCTGGTGCAGTCCGCACTGGCGCCGGAAGGGTTTTCGCGCGGCTTCTGGCGCATCGCCATGCGGCCGGGCAAGCCGCTGATCTGGGGGCGCCTCGGGGCCGTGCCGCTGCTGGGCCTGCCGGGCAACCCGGTCTCGGCCATGGTCTGCGCAGTGCTGTTCCTGCTGCCGGCGCTGCGGCGGCTGGATGGGCAGGCCGACCCCGCACCGGTCTTTGCGCCCGCCATCGCCGGGGTGGATTTACCCGAGAATGATGGGCGGGAGGATTACCTGCGCTGCAGCCTCTCACGTGACGCGGCCGGGCGGCTGGTCGCGACCCCGGCTGCGCGGCAGGACAGTTCCATGCTGCGCACCCTGGCCGAGGCCGACGGGCTGTTGCGCCGGGCGGTGCGGGCGCCGGCGCTGACGGCGGGTGGCGCGGTCGAGGTGATCGACCTCGGCGCCCTTGGCATTTGATTCACCGTTGCGAATCAAGCCCGTGCCCTGTGGATAGGCATTGACGGGCCGTTTGGAACCTTCCTAGAACATCCGCAGGGGTTGCCGCTTTGTTCGCGGCGATTCGCGCAAAGTCTGGGATTTTCGCCACCATGCTAACCCGCAAGCAGCACGAGCTGCTGATTTTCATCGACCGGCACCTGGCCCTGACGGGCTATTCGCCGTCCTTCGAGGAGATGAAGGCAGCCCTTTCGCTGAAGTCCAAGTCGGGCATTCACCGGCTGATCACGGCGCTGGAGGAGCGCGGCTTCCTCAAGCGCCGCGCCCATCGCGCCCGGGCGCTGGAGGTAATCCGCCTGCCGGAAAGCCGTGGTCACGAAAACAGGGGCCACGAAAACAGGGGCCAGGACAACAGGATCCAGGGTGCCGCGCCCGACCTGACCGTGGTGCCGCCCGATGGCGCGGGGTTTTCGCCAAATGTCATCCGCGGGAACTTCGCGCCGAACCTGCCGGGGGCGGCGCGCACAGCACCCGACGCCGCGGCGGTGTCCCTGCCGCTTTATGGCCGGATCGCCGCGGGCCAGCCGATCGAGGCGTTGCGCGACAGCGGCACCACGATCGAGGTGCCTTCGGCCATGCTCTCGGGCGGGGAGCACTACGCGCTGGAAGTCTCGGGCGATTCGATGATCGAGGCCGGCATCCTGGATGGCGACACGGTGGTGATCCGCCGCGGCGACACGGCGGAGAACGGGTCGATCGTGGTAGCGCTGGTGGACGACAATGAGGTGACGCTGAAGCGGCTGCGCCGGCGCGGCAATTCCATCGCGCTGGAAGCCGCCAACCCGCGGTATGAGACGCGGATTTTTGGGCCCGACCGCGTGCGGGTGCAGGGGCGGCTGGTGGGGTTGGTGCGGAGTTATTGACCTCAGGCGGGGGGGCTTGGCTCGGGGTCGCTCGGCGCCACCGGCAGCGGTGACCCCCGCGGCACCGGCCGCCCCGGGACCCAGGGGCGGACCCCGCGCCAGGCCCGGTCGCTGACCACCCGCGCGCCCGCCGGGCTCAGCCAGACCGCGAAGGCGCCATCCCGCCAGACCGAAAACCGGTCGATCACCTGGCTGCCCTCGCACCGCCCGCGCAGCGGTTCCGGCGCGATCACCACCGCTGCGGTGCCGCAGAGCCCCGGCGGCGGGGTCAGCCGGTCATTGCCCCGTGGCACCCCCCGCACCGGGGCGGGCGGCAGCAGCAGCGCCACCTCCTGCCCCGCCAGGCGCAGCCGGCACAGGCCCGGGGCGCAGTCGACAGCCCCGCGCGCTTCGGCCGGCAGGGCCAGGGCCTCCTCCTCGCCATAGGCACGCAGCCAGGACTCGCGGGTCAGGCGGTTGGCACCCGTGGCGCGCCACAAAAACACCCCCTCCGGCGCATGCAGCGCAACCAGCCTGGCGTCGGCCGAAACCAGCGCATCCGGCGGCCGCGTCACCGCCCCCGCCAGCAGCCCCGCCACGATCAGCGGCACGCCGGCGAGCCGCGACCTCCCCTTCCACAGGCACAGCCAGCAGAACCCCGCCGACAGGATCGCCAGGCCCCAGGCCGGCAAGGGCCGCGCCACCAGCGCCGCCCCGGGCCAGGCCGCAACCCCGCGCGCGACCCACAGGATCGCCTCCACCCCCCAGCCCATCGGCACCAGGGCAAGGTTTTCCAGCCCGAAGGGCATCAGCGCGAGCGCCAGCATCCCCGCCGGCATCACCAGCACCGAGGTGATCGGCACCGCCAGCGCATTGGCCGCGACCCCATAGACCTGCAGCCGGCCGAAGTGATGCAGGCCGAAGGGCGTGGTGGCGGCGCCGGCCAGCACCGAGGTCAGCACCAGCCCGCCCATCAGGATCGCCAGCCGGCGCCACAGCTCCCCCTCCCCCCGCCACAGCAGCAGACGGCCCTGCAAGGCCTCGTAGCCCGCGATCAGCGCCAGCACCGCGGCAAAACTCATCTGGAAGGACGGGCCAAGGATCGCCGCCGGATTGACGAAGATGACCACCGCCGCCGCCACGGCCAGAACCCGCATGGAAATCGCCCGCCGCCCCAGCATGACGCCCAGCGTCACCACCGCGGCCATGGCGAAGCTGCGCAGCATGGGCACCTGCAGCCCGGTCAGCAGCAGGTAGCCAGCGCCGGCGGCCAGTGCCACGACCGAACCCCAGGGCTTGGACTGCACCCGCAGAACGAGCCAGGGCCAGCAGGCGATGCCGAAGCGGGTCAGCCAGAAGGTCAGCCCCATGACGATGCCGATATGCAGCCCGGACACGGACAGCAGGTGCGCGAGGCCCGAATCCCGCATCGCCGCCATGTCCGGGGCCGGGATGCCGCTCTGCCCCCCGGTCAGCAGGGCGGCGGCGATGGCGCCCGCGGGGCCGGGCAGCGCCGTGGTGACCCGTGCTTCGATCCGGGCACGCAGCCCGGCCAACGGCGGGGCCGATCCCTGGCCCCGCGTCACCTCGGCCGGCCCGATGCCGAAGCCCGAGCCGGCCGTCCCCGCGAAATAGGCCGCGCGTTGAAAATCCCAGGCGCCGGGGAAGGCGGGCGGGGCGGGCGGGCGCACCAGGGCACGCAGGGTGACGGTATCGCCCGGTTCGGGTCGGGCGGGGTCGCCGCTGCGCAGACGAAGGCGCAGGGTCCGCGGCAGCGGGTCGCCGCCATCAAGCCGGGCGGCGGCCAGGGTGACGCGCCGGCCCTCGGGCAGCAGATCGACCGACTGGACCACCCCCTGCACAACCAGCGCTCGCGCCGGGATCGGCACGACCGGCGCCGCGCGGCCCGCGTGCCACAGGCTGACCGCGAAGCCGAGCGCCCCGGCGCCCAGCAGCCCGAGGCCGAAAGCCCGCAGCGGGGCGCGGTGCAACAGCAGAACCGAGGCCACCAGCAGGGGCGCCGGCAGCCAGAGCCAGCCAGGCCCAGGCTCCGTGATCCCGGAAAAATACAGCAGGACCCCCGCGCCCAATGCGACCGCGAGAAACGGGGGCAGGTCGCGCCAGCCGGCTTCCAGCGCGCGGATCAACCGCAATCCCCCCCCACGCCATGGCCGCCGGCCCGCCCCATACGCACCCCCTGGTTGTACCGAAGCCTATCGGTGGCTGCCGCGCCGCGCGCGTCAATGACCTGTTTTGCCCGCGCGGCGCGCAGCCTGCCCCGCCGAAGGCCCTGGGGGGCATCGCGGCGCCGCCCGCGCCCATGGCCCTGCACCTGGCAGGTTGCGGCGATGGCCCGCGCCGGGTCAGCATGCTCCCCTCCCCCAAGGCTGGAGCCGTCGCCATGCCGCCCGCACCCCCTCGCCGCGCCGTGCTGCTTGCCGCAGGGCTCATGGCCGCCCCATGGACGGCCCGCGCCCAGGCCCCCACGGCGCAGTATCCCACCCGCCCGGTCCGCATGATCATTCCGGGCGCCGCGGGATCGGGCATGGACGTCATGGGCCGCATCATGGCCCAGGGCCTGTCCGACCTCTGGGGCCAGCCGGTGGTGGTGGAGAATCGGGTCGGTGCCGGCGGCACCATCGGTAATGACCTGCTCGCGAAGGCGCCGCGCGATGGCTACACGATCGGGGTGGTCAATTCCTCCTCGCTCGCGATCGCGCCGGCGATCATGCCCGACGTGCCCTATGACCCGCTGACCGCCTTTGCCCCGCTGGGCCTCGGGGCCGCCAATGACTGCGCCTTGGCGGTGCGCACCGCCTCGCCCTTCCACAGCGTCGCCGATGTGGTGGCCGCGGCGCGCGCGCAGCCCGGGCGGCTGAACTGGGCCTCGGCCGGCAGCGGGTCCTCCACCCACATGGCCGGCGAGTTGTTCCGCCTGACCGCGGAGGTGGACATCGTGCATGTCCCCTATCGTGGCAGCCCGCCTGCGATCACCGACCTGCTCGGTGGCCAGGTGGACATGACCTTCAACACCATCAACGCGCTGGTCGGCGGCGTGCGCCAGGGGCAGATCCGCGCGCTGGCCACCACGGGCCGCGGGCGCGACCCGGCCCTGCCCGACGTGCCGAGCTTCGCCGAGGTCGGCTACCCTGCCTACGAGGCCAGCGGCTGGCTTGGTTTTGCCGCCCCCGCCGGTACCCCGCGCGAGACCGTGGCCGCCATCGCCGCGGCGATCAGCCGCGTCTGCCAGCAACCAGGCTACCGCGAGGTCATCAGCAACGCCGGGATGCGACCCCAGGCGCTCGGCGCCGTCGAATTCACCGCCTTCCTGCCGGTTGAAATCAACCGCTGGCGGGATGTCGCCCGCCGCTCCGGCGCCAGGCTGGACTGACGACGCAGGAGACACGCCATGACCCCATCCCGCCCCACCATCACCGGCACGCGCCACGCCGTCTCCGCCGGGCATTACCTGGCCAGTGCGGCCGCCTTCTCGGTGCTGGAGGGCGGCGGCAATGCCATCGATGCTGCCTGTGCCGCGGGGCTCGCACTCGGCGTGCTGCAGCCTGACATCGTCAGCATCGCCGGCGTGGCACCGATCATGATCCGCCTCGCCGACGGGCGGAGCGAGACGATCGCCGGCCTCGGCCCCTGGCCCGCCAGCATCCCGCCTGACCTGTTCCGCGAAAAGCACGGCGGCAAGATGCCGCCCGGCGTGCTGCGGACGGTGGTGCCTGCCGCCCCCGATGCCTGGATCACGGCACTGGAACGGCACGGCACCATGGGTTTCGGCGACATCGCGGGCTTTGCGTTGCGTTTCGCCGCGGAGGGGTTTTCCACCTACGCGCTGCTGGCAAAGAGCCTGGCCAACCGCGCCGCCGACTATGCCCGCTGGGACTACAATGCGCAGATCTTCCTGCCGGGCGGCCAGGCCCCGGCGACGGGGCAAAAGTTTGTCCAGGCCGATCTTGCGCGCGCCATCGGCTACATGATCGACCAGGAACGTGCCGCCCTGCCAAAAGGCCGTGCCGCGGGGCTGGCGGCGGCGCGCGACGCCTTCTACCGCGGCGACCTGGCGCGCGAGATCACGGCCTTCCAGGCGCGGATGGGCGGGTATCTGAGCATGGCCGACATGGCGGCCTATCGCTCCCCGGTCGTGCCGCCGTTGGCGGTGGACTGGCGCGGGCACCGGCTGCTCGGCTGCGGCCCCTGGTGCCAGGGGCCGGTGCTGCTGGAGGCGCTGCTGATCGCCGAGCGCTTTGGCCTCGATGGTCTCCCGCACAACAGCCCCGCGTATCTGCATGTGGTCGCCGAGAGCCTGAAGGCCGCTTTCGCCGATCGCGAATACCACGTCGGCGACCCTGACTTCGTCGATGTGCCGATCGGGGAGATGCTCTCCGCCGCCCATATCGCGCGCCGCGCCGCTGGCATCGACGCGGCTTGCGCCCATCCCGGCATGCCTGCGCGGCTGATCGGGGTGGGGGGGGATGCCCGCCCGCCCGCATCGGCCGAACTGGAACCGCCGGTCGAAGCCGGGACCTCCTATGTCTGCGTGGTGGATCGCTGGGGCAATGCGGTTTCGGCCACGCCCTCGGACGGGTCCTGGACCGGGCCGCTGGTGCCGGGCACGGGGCTCATGGTCTCGGGCCGCGGGTCGCAGAACCGGACCGACCCCGCGCATCCCGCCGGCTACGCCCCCGGCAAGCGGCCTCGGCTGACGCCGAACCCTGCCATGGTGGAACTGGCCGATGGCGGGGTCATGCCCTTTGGATCACCGGGCAATGACGTCCAGCCGCAGGCGATGTTGCAGGTGTTGCTGAACGTACTGCACTTCGGCATGGAGCCCCAGGCGGCGGTGGAAGCGCCCCGGGTCGCGACCTACGCCTTCCCGTCATCCTCTGCACCGCATGACTATTTTCCGGGGCGGCTGGCGATGGAGGGCCGGTTCAGCCCGGAGACGCGGGCCGCCATGAGCGGGCTTGGCCATGCCGTTGCCGCGTGGCCGGACTGGACCGAGTTGGCCGGCTGCGTCGAACTGATCCGCAGCGATCCCGCCACCGGCTTCCTGGCGGCCGCGGCCGATCCGCGGCGCCCGGCCTATGCGATCGCCATCTGATGCTAAAGCGCCGCCGGCACCCCGGCCTCGGCCAGGGCCGCCGCCTGGCGGGCCGCCAGATCCTCGGCCTTCATGTCATGGATCAGTTCCTGGAACATGCGGTGCCAGTTCATCTCCACCTTCAGGCGGAAGAAGACGCTGCCGAGACCGATCGCGGCCCGGTCCATCAGCACGAATTCGCGCGGTATGGTGACGCCGCCGGTGCGCTTGAGGCCCGCATGCACCTGTTCGGCGACCCGCCGCCCGTGCTGCGCATCGTCAACATCCTGGATCGCGCGGACCCGGTCCTCCATCAGCGGCGTGTACAAAAACTTGGCCCAGAGCCCGAGCACCTGGATCGTTTCCTTCGACAGGTTCTGGAAACCCCAGATCCGATAGGCCTCGGCGGCCTTTTCGTCGTCATCGTCGCGCACCGCCTCATACAGCATCAGCACGCCGCCGACGAAGCTCGGCGGGAAGACGCGGATGGCGCCGAAGTCCAGCAGGTTGATCCCCGCGCGATCCGGCCGCGCCTGGTAATTGCCCATGTGCGGATCGCCGTGGATCACGCCGTAGCGGTAGAACGGCAGGTAGAAGGCCATGAACAGCCCGCGGGCATAGGCGCGGCGCTCGTCCTCGCCGGGGTTGTCCTCCTCCAGCCTTTTCTGCAGCGACCCGCCATCCACCCAGGTCATGGTCAGCAGCCGCTGGGTGGTCAGTTCCGGCACGGGCACGGGGATGCGGACTTCCGGCGTGTCCTTCATCATCAGCCCGTAGAGCCGCATCTGGGCCGCTTCGCGCGTGTAGTCCAACTCCTCGCGCAGACGGGCGCTGAGCTCGTCATAGACCTCGTGATTCTTCAGCGTGCTGTCCATGCGCTGGTACAGCGACATCGCCAGCTTCACCTGCTTGAGGTCGGCTTCCACCACCGAGGCCATGTCAGGGTATTGCAGCTTGCAGGCGACCAGCGTGCCGTCATGCAGCGTCGCGCGATGCACCTGGCCGAGCGAGGCCGCCGCCACCGCCTCTCGCGAAAAACTGGCAAAGCGCTGTTCCCAGGCGGGACCAAGCTCCGCACCCATGCGGCGGCGGACAAAAGCCCAGCCCATCGGCGGCGCATTGGCCTGCAAGGTCGCAAGTTCCGCGGCATATTCCGGCGGCAGCGCATCGGGCACGGTGGAGGCGAATTGCGCGACCTTCATCAGCGGCCCCTTCAGCCCGCCCAGGATGGCCTTCAGGTCATTCGCATGCGCCGCCTTGTCGGTCTTGATGCCAAAGATGCGTTCGCCTGCGACGCGGGCGGCGATGCCGCCGACCGCGCCCGAGGTGCGCGCCATGCGCTTCATCTCACCGAAGAAATTGCTGCCACTCATGCGGGGTCGGCCTCAAGCTCGTCGATGAAGCCGGCGATCACGTCCAACCCCTTGGCCCAGAAGGCGGGGTTGGAGGCATCGAGGCCGAAGGGTGCCAGCAATTCCTTGTGGCGCTTGGTGCCGCCGGCGCGCAGCAGGTCCATGTACTTCCGCTGGAAGTCGGGAATCCCGCCCTCCCGGAATACGCCATACAGCGCATTCACCAGGCAATCCCCGAAGGCATAGGCATACACATAGAAGGGCGAATGCACGAAGTGCGGGATATAGGCCCAGTAGACGGCATAATCCGGCGTGAAATCGAAGGCAGGGCCGAGGCTGCGGCGCTGGATGTCCAGCCAGATTTCGCCGATCCGCTCGGGCGGCAATTCGCCGGTGCGGCGTTCACTGTGCAGCGCGGTTTCGAATTCGTAGAAGGCGATCTGCCGGACCACCGTGTTCAGCATGTCCTCGACCTTCGCGGCCAGCATGGCGCGGCGTGTCTTCGGGTCGGTCGTCGCATCCAGCAGCGCACGGAAGGTCATCATCTCGCCAAAGACACTGGCGGTTTCGGCCAGCGTCAGCGGCGTCCCGCTCATAAGGTAGCCTTGTTCGGCCGCCAGGATCTGGTGCACGCCATGGCCCAGTTCATGCGCCAGCGTCATCACATCCCGCGTCTTGCCGTGGTAGTTCAGCAGCAGATAGGGATGCGCCGAGGGCACGGTCGGATGGGCGAAAGCGCCGCCCGACTTGCCCGGCCGCGGGGCCGCGTCGATCCAGTCATTGTCGAAGAAGCGGCGGCCGATCTGCCCCAATTCGAACGAAAACCCGGCATAGGCATCGAGCACCCGCCGGGTCGCATCCGGCCAGGCGATCACGCTGTCATCCTGGTCGGGCAACGGCGCGTTGCGGTCCCAATGCATCAGCTTCGGCAGGCCGAGCCACTTCGCCTTCAGCGTGTAGTAGCGGTGCGCCAGGCGCGGGTAGTTGTCGCGGACGGCGCCGACCAGCGCGTCCACCACCTCATCCTCCACCATGTTCGACCGGTTGCGGTAGGAGCCGGGGCGCGGGTAGTGGCGCCACTCATCGGCGATCTGCTTGTCCTTGATCAGCGTATTGGTGACCAGGGAAAACAGTTTTTGCTTTTCGGCGAAGGCGGCCGAGATGCCGGCGGCCGCCGCGGCGCGGGTGTCGCGGTCGCGGTCCGACATCTTGTTCAAGGCTTCGGAGACGGTCAGCGACGCGCCCGCGACGGTGACACGCATGCCGGCAATCGTCTCATCGAACAGCCGGTTCCAGGCGCCGCGGCCGGTCACGTCCTTCTCATGCAGCAGCCGTTCCAGCTCGTCGCCGAGCTGGTGCGGGCGGAACACCCGCAGGTCGCGCAGGAAGGGGCGGAAGCGCGCCAGCGCCGCAGAGGCCGCATATTTCTGTTCGAGCGCCGCCTCCTCGATCCGGTTCAGCTCCAGCGTGAAGAACAGCAGGTGGGAGGAGATTGCGGTCGCGCGTTCCTGCATCATCTGCATGAAGCGGCCACGGGCGCCGTCCTCGGCATTTTCGCTGAACGACAGCCCGGCGAAGGACATCACCCGGCCGAGTACCTCTTCCATCCGCTCATACTCGGCCAGGCAGCGCGCCAACGCGTCACCCGAAAGCCCCGCGAGCTTGCCGGCCTGGGCCTCGCGGAAGGCCTTTGCCTCGGCATCCACCCGGTCCAGATCGGCGGCAAGCTTCGGATCCTCGAAGCCGGCATAGAGGTCGGCGAGGTTCCAGGCCGGCAGGGCGGCGGTGGCGCCGCCCGTGGTGTCGGCGTCGCGAGGGATCGGCAGGCGGTCAGGATGGGTCACGGCGGGTCTGGCATCCGATGGCAGTTCACCCCGATATAAGGGGCCGGGCCTCAAGGCCAAGCAGGGGGGAGAGAACAGGGTGGCGAAGGATCCATGGGACAGCCTGCCGGCGATGCTGTTCGACCGGGCGCGGGCTTGGCCCGACCGGCCAATGCTGCGTTTCTGGCGGGACGGGGCCTGGCAGTCGCTGTCCTGGGGCGGCTTTGCGCAATCCGTGGCACGGCTGGCCGCCTGGCTGCGGGCGCAAGGGGTGGCACCCGGCGACCGGGTGTTGCTGGTGGCGGAGAACCGGCCGGAATTCCCCATCGCCGATACCGCGATCATGGCGATCGGCGCCGTCACCGTGCCGACCTATGTCACCAATACCACCGCCGACCACGCGCATATCCTTCGCGATTCGGGCGCGCGGGCGGCCATCGTCTCGACCGCAAAACTGGCCGCATTGGTCGATGCCGCGGCGGCCGACACCGGGCTTGACCTGCGGCTTTGCATGCAGCCGGCCCCGGGTTGGCACGACTGGCCCGCGGCCGATGCGACACCAGCCGACACCGCCTTGCTGATGGCCGAGGCCGAGGCGATCCCAGAGGGTCGGCTGGCCTGCCTGGTCTATACCTCGGGCACCGGCGGCCTGCCGAAGGGCGTGATGCTGCCACACCGGGCCATGCTGGCGAATCGCGCCGGGGTCGCGCGGGTCGCCGAACGGCTGCACCTGGATGGCACCTGCTACCTCTCCTTCCTGCCCTTGAGCCATTCCTACGAACATACCGTCGGCGGCTTCCTGCTGCCGTCGCTGGGGATCGAGGTGGTCTATTCCCGGGGTGCTGACCGAATCGCCGCCGAGTTCGCCGAAATCCGCCCCAGCGTGGTGACCGCGGT
>JBBQHE010000045.1:0-22790 GCA_038323655.1 Acetobacterales bacterium
GTCCTGCGCCTGGGCAGGGACCGCCAACAGCAGAAGCGCGACCAGCCAGCGGATCACGTGCCGCGGCCCGGCAGGCTGTCGACCAGGGCATGCAGCAGGGCGCGCATCGCGGCTTCGTCCACGCCCATCAACAGCGCGTCCTCGAATGTGTCCAGGAGGACCTGGGTGGCCTCGGCGTGGTTTTCGGCCAGGACCTTGAGCTTTTCGCGGCAGGCGATCGGCGCCCCATCGGCGCCGGGCCAGTTGGCCGGCGGCGGAGCGGTCATGGTCGCGCGGGGGTCTCGGCGGCCGGCCGCTGCCCGGCCAGTTCGGTGACCGAGAAGATGAACCGCCCCAGCAGCGCCTCCAGGCTGACGGCCGAGGCAGTGATCTTGATCTCGGCACCCGGCGCCAGGATACGATCCGCACCTCCCGGCACGATGGCGACGTACTTGCCGCCCAGAAGCCCTTCGCTGGTGATCTCGGCGCTGCTGTCTTCGGGGATGCGCAGGGCGCTGTCCACCTGCAGGGTCAGCACGGCCAGGAAGGTCGTGGGGTCGATGCGCTGGGCCGTGACGCTGCCGACCTTGACCCCTGCGATCCGCACATCGGCGCCGGGCGCCAGGCCGTCGATACGGTCAAACTTGGCCAGCAGGGTCAGCCCACCGGTCGCGGCACTGCGCCCCGTGCTGGTGACGGCATAGGAGAGAAAGCCGACGGCCGCGATCAGCACCAGCGCGCCAACCAGCACTTCGAAGATCGAGCGGCCCTTCATCAGGGTGTCCAGGCCTCATAATCGCCGGCGGATTTTTGGCGGTGGCCGCCGCGGCTGTCATGGCCAAGTGGCTTCCAGGCGCCTGGCGTGCCGGTCAGGTTCGGCTGATGTTCGCGCTGCCAGGGATACGTCTTGGCTTCCGTCAACGGCGCGTCGGTCGTGTGATGCAGCCAGGCATGCCATTCGGGCGGCACCGAGGTCGGGTCAGGCGCGCCCTTGTACAGCACGTGACGCCGCTTGCGGTCGTAGCCCGGCATATCGGCGCGGCTTTCGAAATAGGCATTGCCGAAGCGATCAGTCCCGACCGGACGACTGGACAGGCGGGTGAACAGGCTGGTCAGGAAGGACATGATGCAGCGCCCTGTGCGGGAAGACTTCTGGCTGCCTTGTCGCATGACCGGGCGGGCGCTGCAAAAGCCGCGCCGTATCCACAATTTGTTGGGGGTGGCGGCGCCATTGACCACCAGATGCGGCTTCCAAGCGGCGGGCAGCGCCTCTAGTGTGGGGCCATGGCGAAGTACCGGAACACGCTTTGGGATGGCCTGGCGCTGCGGCGCATGCGCGCGGCGGCCGACCCCGATTCCACGCCACGCCCGGTCGCGCTGCCGACGCATTGGGACGACGGGGCCGCTGCGGCCCTGGCGGCGCTGGCGCCGGGCGAAGGCCCGGTCAGCCTGCCCGGCCTGGCCGAGGGCTGGATTCGCCGGCTGGCGGCCCGCGGGCGCCGGCTGGGCGTGCTGACCAGCCCCGAGGCCGCGGAAGCCCTGGCGCAAGACCTGCGCGGCCTGCTGCTGGCCCGCCGCGGCGCCCCGGGGGCCGCGATCTGGCGGCAGGACCCCCGCCCGGTCCCCCGCTTCATCCTCAACCTGCCGGCCTTCCTCGACGCCGCCGGCGGCTTCGACCTCGAAGGCTACGCCGACGCGGTTGAAACCGGCGTGTTGGCGCTGGACATCGCGGGTGCGGGCAAGGCCAGCCGCCTGGCGCTCGGCTTCGCCGACCTGGCCGGACTGCTCGCCGCGCTCGGCCTGGCCTACGGCAGCGCGGAGGCACGCCAGGTCGCCTCCGGCATCGCGGCGCTGACCCGGGGCGCGGCCGAGGCCTGTTCGGGCCGGCTGGCCGCGCAGTTTTCCGCGCGCGAACCGGTGGCGTTGCTCTGGCCCGCCCCGCCGGGGCAGACCCCCATCCCCGGCCTGGCCGCGGCCGCCCGCACTGCGCTGGACGCCGCGGCCACGGCGCCCGGTCTGCGCCATGCGGTGATCTTCGCCCTGACCCCGCCGGATGCCGCCGAGGCCCTGCTGGGCGCCGAGACCGGTGGCCTGGCCCCGGCCAGCGGCGCCACCCGGCCCGACTTCGACCCGCGCGGCCGCATCATCGACCTGCCGACCGCCGCCGCCCGCCGTGCCGGCGACCGGGCCGCCGTGCTGCTGGCCCCGCCTGACGCCGCCGCCCGCCGCGCGATGGAAGCCGCCGTCGGCCCCTTCCTGCACGCGCTGCCGCCCGCGCCACCGGCCGAAGCACGGCCGCCCGTCGCGGCACCGCGCCGCGCCGCCCTGCCGCGCACCGGCGGCACCATCTGGCGTGCCACGATCGGCGGGCAGCGCGTCGCGATGAAGGCCATGCTGGACCCGGCCGGCCTGCCGGTGGAACTCAGCTTCACCGTGCCGCGGGAAGCGACCCTGCTGCGCGCCATGCTGGATGCCACCGCCCAGGCCGTCAGCCTGGGGCTGACCATGGGCGTGCCGCTGTTCGACTACGTCGAAGCCTATGCCTACGCCCCCTTCGGCCCCGGCGGCGCGGTCGAAGGCGATCCCGGCATTCGCCGTGCGACCTCGGTGCTGGACTGGGCGTTCCGCCGCCTGGCCGCCGATACCCTGAGCCGCACCGACCTGCCCGACCCGGGCGAGGAGGCTACGGATGCCGGCCTGGCCGCCGATGAAGGCCCCCTGCTGCCGCTGGACCTGCCGGCGGCGCCCTCGCCACTCGGCCGCCGGCGGTCCTTCAGGCTGGTCGGATAGGCCCCCGCCGACCGGGCTTGCAGCGGCGTGCGTTTCTGCACAGCGCGCCCGGCCCGGCTCTCCCATCCTGAGCGCACGGTGCAAGCAGGCACCGCCCGATCAGGAGACACGACGATGCCCTTAACCCGCACCCTCTGCGCCATGATGGTCGCCCTGCCTGGCCTGGCCGTCGCTGGCGAATTGCCGAAAACCCCGGCCGAGGCGCTGAGCGTTTGGGCCGAAGCCTATGCCAGCAACGAAGGCCCGCGGGCGGCTGAACTCTACACCACCGATGCGCGGCTCTGGGGCAGCGTGAGCCGGGCGCAGACGGTGGGCCAGCCGGCCATCGCCGATTACTTCGGCCGTCCGCGCGCACTGGCCGCCGCGATCGACGTGCGCTTCGGCGACTACACGCTGCGCCAGGTGGCGCCGGGCGTTGCGGTCGCCTCGGGGCACTACACCTTCATCCGCGAACGCTGGGACGGCAGCGAACTGACCGAACCCTCGCGCTTCAGCATGACGCTCGTGCAGGGCGATGACGGCTGCTGGCGGATCGCCGACCACCATTCGTCGCGCTTGCCGCCGGCCGCGCGGTGAGACAGGCGGGCGTTCATGCCAGGCGCATCGAACACGGCCCCGCTGCGCGTGACCGGGGCGTCGCGCCGGGTCTGCATCATCACGGCCGGGCTGCTGGCAGTCGCCGGCCGCGGGCAGCGTGGCGATCCTGATGCCCTGTGCCGACACGGACAGCGTCATGCGCAGCCGGGTCCTGGCGGTTCAAGGCGCGCTGGGCAGGTTGGGCTGGGCGGACTCGCAGGGGCTGGACATCGTTGAACGCTGGCCCGGCGACAGCCTGGGTGCCCGTCGCACCGCCGCCAGGGCGCTGGTTTGGCCGCGGGGGCAGCGCCGCGCGCACCGCGAACCACCTGGCTGCCCGGGCCGGAGCCTGGAATGGCCCGTCAGGCCTGGGCCGCGCGGCAATGGCTGCTGGGCCTGCACCTCGCCCCCCTGGGCGAGGCGCCCGCTGTCTTCGCGCCCATCACCCGGGCGCTGCGACGAAAACGCGCGCATGTGCCCGATGCGGCCTGGGAGGCCGGGCGCCTGGCCTTTCTGCGGCGGATCGCGGCGACGCCGGTGCTCTATCGCAGCCCGGCGCTCGCACGGGCCTTCGCCGCGGCCGCCCGGGCCAACTTGCCCGGCAAGGCGGGGGTTTACCGCCGGGCTGATCGCCGGCAGGACTGGGCGCGGCCGATTTGCCCAACCCCCGTTCCGAAAGCGCCCCCGGCTGCCCACATACCGCCGGGCGGGGGCCGAAGCCGCCCGCCCGTGTGACCGGAGTTTGCCTGTGGACCTCAGCAACATCCTGCCCTTCCTCGGCTTCCTCGGCGCCTGCTTCGTGGCTGCCTCCTCGGGCGCGATCTTCAAGCCCGGCACCTGGTACGAGGGGCTGGCCAAGCCTTGGTGGCGTCCACCAAACTGGCTGTTCGGGCCGGCCTGGGGGGTGCTGTACATCAGCATCGCGGTCGCGGGCTGGATGGTCTGGCGGGAGGCCGGTTTTGTCGGCGCGGGCGCCGCGATTGCCGTCTGGGGCGGATTGCTGGTCCTGAACTTCTTCTGGTCGGCGTTCTTCTTCGGGCTGCGGCGACCGGACTGGGCGATGGGCGAACTGGTCCTGTTGTGGCTGTCGATCCTGGCGACGATCCTGATCTTCCACCCCATCCTGCCGTCCGCCGCCTGGCTGCTGGTGCCCTACCTTTGCTGGGTGACCTTCGCCGGCTACCTGAACTTCACCATCTGGCAGATGAACAAGGAACGCTGGGCGCGGGTATCGACCTAGAGCATGTGCCCTAGCCTGTTGTTTTTACAGGCGTTTTCATCCGTCCTGACGAGGTCCGTCTGAGCGGATGATGCCCTAATCGCGGTACCCGGGGTCGGTCCGGTCCAGTTTGCGCAGCAGCGCCGGCCATTCCAACAGCCCGTAGCGGCGCGAGGCCCCCGGCGCATACATCGCGGCCGACCGTGCCACGATCTCGGGGGTCGGCATGTCCAGTTCCGTGTTGCAGGCCATGGCGGCGAGCTGCGCCTGGCAGGATCGCTCCATGCCCCACATCGCGATGAAGGCCTCGGCCACCGTCTCGCCCACCGTGATCATCCCGTGGTTCTTCAGGATCATGTAGTTCAGCTCGCCGAGGGAGGCCGCCAGCGCCTCGCGCTCGGACGGGTCGCGCTCCGGTCCGCGGAAGTCGTGGTACGCGATGCGCCCGAAAAAACGCGTCGCCGTCTGCGTCAGCGGCAGCAGCCCGCATTTCAGCGCCGAGACCGCCATGCCCGCGATGGTATGGGTATGCATGATGCCCATCACATCCGGCCGCGCGCGATACAGCCCGCTGTGGATGGTGAAGCCCGCCGGATGCAGCCCGTAAGGCAGGTCGGGCTTGTAGGCGATGCTGCCATCCATGCCGACCTTCAGCAGGCAGGAGGCGGTGATCTCGCCGAACAGCATGCCGTTCGGGTTCAGCAGGAAGTGGTCGGGGCTGTCGGGCACGCGGGCGGAAATGTGGGTGTAGATCATGTCCGACATGCCGTGGCTTTCGCAGAGCCGGTAGGCTGCGGCGAGGTCCACCCGCGCCTGCCATTCGGCGTCGCTGACCGAGCCCTTCAACGGCTCGATCTGCATCGCGTTCACGCTGGTCATCGGCAGCTCCTGCTCAATCGGGGCGGATGTTGGCGCGCTGGATCACTTCGCGCCACTTGGCGGTTTCCTCGGCCAGTTGGCGCGTGAGCGGCGCGGGACCGTCGAAGCGCGGTATGGCAGCCCCCTGGGCCAGGCGGTCCAGCATGTCCCGGTCCTCCCGCAGCAGCGCCAGTTCGGCGATCAGCCGGGCCATCATCGGCTCGGCCATGCCCTTCGGCGCGAACATCGAAAACCAGTTGGGCGCGCTGTAGCCGGGGACCTGTTCGCCGATCGCCGGCACATCCGGCGTCTCGGCCAGGCGCTGCGGCATGCTGGTGCCGAGCAGCCGGGCGCGGCCCTGGCGGGCGTGGCTGATCACCTCGATCGTGCTGCCGAAGACCAGGTCGATTTCGCCCGTGTAGATCGCGTTCACCGCCTGGCTGACGCCGCGATACGGCACATGCACCAGATCGATCCCGGCCAGGGAGGCGAAGAGCGCGCCGGCCAGATGGTTCGCCGACCCGACGCCGCCCGAGCCATAGGTCAGCCGCCCCGGATTGGCGCGTGCCTGCCGCAGCAAGTGGTCCAGCGACTGCAGCGGCGAGTCTTGCCGCACCATCAGCCCGGCCGGCACGTCGCAGATCACCGACAGCGGCGCGAGGTCTCGCCCCGGGTCCAGCCCCAGAGCGGGCTGCAGGGTGGGGATGATGGAGATGGAGGAGGAGATGAACAGCAGCGTCGCGCCATCGGGCGACGCCTGGGCCACGCCCTGGGCGCCAAGCCCGCCACCGGCGCCGGGGCGGTTGTCGATGACGAAGGTGGCCCCCATGCGCCGGCTCAGCCGGTCGGCGATGATCCGGGCCGGCACGTCCTGCGGCCCGCCGGCGGCGAAGGGGATCACGATGCGGACCTGGCGCACCGGCCAGGCTTCTTGCGCCCGCGCCCCCAGGCTCCAGGCCAGGCCACAGCCGGCGAGCAGCAAACCCCTGCGTTGCATCCCTGGGTACTCCCCGTCGCGGTCTTTGCCGGCGCCAATCCATCGACAGGCGGCGGGCCGGCGTCAAGACCCGGCGCCTTGCGCGGCGCGGGATCTGGCGCAAACTCGGCCCGTTTGGGAGGATACGATCAAGATGCTCATCACCCGCCGTAAGGCTGGCCTTGCCGCCGCCGCCGCGCCACTGCTGCCGGGCCTGGCCCAGGCCCAGGCCCAGGCCCAGGCCCAGGCCCAGACCCAGACCCAGGCCCAGGCACCCGCCAATGCACCACCAGGGCAGGCGCCTGGCTTCTATCGCTTCAAGGTCGGTGACTTCACCGTCACCACGGTGCATGACGGCTACAACCGGCGCCTGGTCGAGGGCCTGGTGGTGAACGCCCCGGTCGAGGAGGTGCGCGGCGTGCTGGCCCAGTCCTTCCTGCCGCAGGTCGAGTACAACGGGCCCTACACGATCACCTTTCTCGACACCGGGCGCCAGTTGATTGCCTTCGACGCCGGGACCGGCGGGCAGATGACGCCGACCGCCGGGCTGATGGCCGCCAACATGGCCGCGGCCGGCATCGACCCCAACCGCGTCGGCCTGGTCATCGTCACCCATTGCCACCAGGACCACATCCACGGCCTGGCCACGGCGGACGGCCGCGCCGTCTTCCCCAACGCCGAGATCGCGATCAACGAAGTGGAATACGCCTGGTGGGCCGAGGCGGGGAACGAAAGCCGCAGCCCGCAGGGCCAGCGCGTGAACTTCGCCAACGTCGCCCGCCGCTTCGCACCGTATCAGGGCCGCATCCGGCGCTTCGCGGATGGGGCGGAGGTGGTGCCCGGGGTCCGCGCCGTTGCCGCCTATGGCCATTCGCCCGGCCATACGGTCTTCCACGTCGCCGACGGCGACGCGCAACTCATGGTGCTGGCCGACATCACGCACCGGCCGGAATTGTTTGCCCGGCGGCCGGACTACACGGCGATCTTCGACTTCGACGGTGCGGCGGCGTCGGCGACGCGGGTGCGCATCCTGGACCGCGTGGCGACCGACCGGGTGCGCGTCACCGGCTACCACTTTCCGTTCCCCGCGACCGGGCACTTCGCCCGCGACGGCCGTGGCTTCCGCTACGTGCCGAGCGACTGGTCGAGCAGCGGGGCCAGAGCCCGGGGCGTGGCGCCGGGGCAAAGCATCTAGGCCGCCGGCGGATCGCCCGCATCGGCGGGGAAGGAGATGGCGCAGACCAGGCCCGTCGTTTCCCAACGCCGGGTGATCTGCCCGCCGAGCTGGGTTTCGAAGATCGATGTGATCAACTGGGTCCCGAAGCTTTCCCGGGCCGGCGGTCCCGCCAGCGGCGGCCCGCCCGTTTCCGCCCAGTGCAGATGGACGACGCCGCCCTCCACGCGCCAGTGCACCGCAAGCCGGCCGCCCGCGGCCGATAGTGCGCCGTACTTCGCGGCATTCGTCGCAAGTTCGTGCAGCGCCATCGAGACCGCCTGCGCTGCTTCGACCCTCAGCAGGACCTCGGGCCCCGCGGCCGAAATGTCGAAGCCGTTGTCGGAGATGGCCGCGCCGAAGGGGACCAGTTCGAAATCCACGAGTTGCCCCAGCAGCGCGCCCTTCCAGCGCTGCTGGCCCAACAGCGTCAAGGCGCCTGCCAGTGCCTTGACGCGGCCGTCCATCACCTCGGCGAATTCCTCCGCACTGTCCGCGCGGGTCATGCGCAGCAGGCTCGACACGATCGTGAGCGCGTTCTTGGCGCGGTGCTCCACCTCATGCGCGAGCAGGACCGCGCGCTCCTCAACGCGCTTGCGCTCCGTGGCGTCGTAGGCGATGCCGAGGAAGCGGCTCTGGGCGTGGCCGGGCGTCGGCAGCAGCCGCGCGCGCGTGACGATCCAGACCAGCTCTTCTCCCCCGCCCGCGATCGGGCGCAGGATACGGACTTCGCTGCGCAGGCGGCCGGTCTGCACGGCGGCCGCCATCTCCCGCCGGAACCGGTGACGGTCTTCCGGAAGCATGCGTTCCAGCACCTGGCTGGTGTCCGGCTGCCCGCCGTTGGCATCGAAGCCCCAGAGCCGCAACATCGCGCGCGACCAGGTCACCTTCCCCGTCTTGCGCACCCATTCCCAGGTGCCGATCCCCACCGCTTCCTGCGCCAGGCGAAGCCAGGCGTCGCTTTCGGCCAGCGCCAGTTCCGTCGTGCGCAGCGGCGTCACATCGACATGTGCGCCGCGCAGCAGGACGGCCCGCCCGTGCGCGTCACGCTCGATCAGCCCGGTTGCCGAAACCCAGCGCAGGTCGCCCGCCGGCCGGACAATGCGATACATCTGGCTGTATTCCCGCACGGTGGGGTCGGCCAGGGCGGCGGCGACCTCGGCTTCCGCCGCCTCCCGGTCGTCGGGGTGCAGGCGCCGAACCCAGTCGTCATGCGACTCGCCGGTCTCTCTCTGCGCTATGCCATGGATCGCCATGTATTCGCTGGATCGTATATTGGCGCCGGTGGTCGGCCAGAACTCAAAGGTCCCGATCTTGCCCAGCCGATGCGCCCGATCCAGCCGGTCGCTGCTGCGGTTGACGTCGCGTTCCAGGCCCAGGTTGGCGTCCGCAAGCCGGGCCTGGTCGCGCGCGACCCGCAGGCTCAGCGCGAACAGCGCAAGCGTGGCCGGGATGCCGAACAACAGATGGCTCGCCAACCGCCGCCACCAGGTCTCGACGATGTGCGACTGCGGCCGGATCGCCACCGCATAGGCGGGGAAGTCCTCAACCGCGGTCATCGCGACAAGAGAGGCTTGGCCGAGCAACCCATCGGCGGGCCAACGGAACACCGATGGCTCGGTGCCCCGGACGGCAGCGTGAAACGGGTGCCCTGCCGGCACCGGCGGCAGGGGCGCCTCCATCAGCGTGGTGCGGCTGAAGATCAGCCCATCGGCGCGGACCAGCGCGATCTCGCCCTCGGACACCGCAGCGACACGGAGCAAGCCCCGGGCCAGAACGTTAGGGTTCACGGACACGGTCGTCAGCCCATCGAAGACACCCGCGGACGCGTTGCCGGTGTCCCGACGGGGCCGGCTGACGGCGAACACCAGCCGGCCGTCGAAACGGCCGACGAAGGGCGCGCTGAGAAAGACCGGGGGCGCGTCGGGACCGGCCAGCGCCTGGAAATAGTCGCGATCGACCAGGCTCTGGCCCCGCGGCGCCGGAAGTTGGTTCGTTGCCAGCAGCGCGATACCCTGGCCGTCGATCACGTATCCGACGTCGCCTTGCGACACATCGGCCACGATGCCCTGCAGTTCCTGGTGCAGCGCCGGTTCGTCGGCGCGGATCTGCGCATCCGAAAGACCCCGCAGCCGGTCGTTCATGCGGGCGGCGGCCAGGGAATAGCCTTCCAGGCTGCGGGCGGCATATTCGGCGCTGGTCGCCGAAAGCTGCGCCAGTTCGTGGGCGGCATCCTGCCAGGCGGCGCGCCAACTCAACCACCCGCCCCCCACCACCATCACCAGGGGCAGGAGAATGGCCGCCAGCGGCAGCAGCCTGGTCCATCGCCGATAGCGGAGGGCTTCCGCATTCGGAAGGTCCTGCCCGGGGGACGGCAGCAGGCGGTCTGGGCCAGCCTTGATGCGAGGCAACGATCCGCTCCCGATCAGATGTTCCGCATAATGCCCGGCGAACCTACCTACTGGTTTGAAAGCGCGTCAATTCCTTCCTCCCGGCCCACGCGATCACTACGATTTCGTATCAGCCGGGCTGGCCCAGCGTCAGCAAACCCGTCCAGGCAAACCAGTCTCGGCACCGCATCGTCGTTCGGGCAAGCGCGACGATTGCGCCGCCGCGGCGTTGCAACGGCGACACGACCAGCATGGGACGCGCGGCTTCATCATGGATCCTTACATTGTCCTGCTGGTCGGCACCGGCGTGCTGATCCTGCTGGTCGCGTGGTTGCCGATGCTGCTCAGGGAGCTTCCGCTCTCCCTGCCCATGTTCTGTGTTGGCATCGGCTTCGTTGCCTTCAGCCTGGTGGGCGGCGACATGCCGGACCCGCTGGCCCAGCCCGAGATCACCGAGCGCCTGACGGAGTTGATCATCATCGTCTCGCTGACCGGCGCCGGGCTGAAGCTCGACCGCGCTTTCGGTTGGCGAAGCTGGGCCATGACTTGGCGGATGCTGGCCATCGCGATGCCGCTGTCGATCATCGGGATCGCGCTGATCGGCAATCTTTTGATGGGTCTGGGCGTGGCCGGGGCGCTGTTGCTCGGCGCCGCCCTGGCACCGACCGATCCGGTGCTGGCCTCCGACGTCCAGGTCGGCCCGCCACGGGCCGGTGAGGAAGACGAGGTGCGCTTCACCCTGACGGCCGAGGCCGGCCTCAACGATGCCCTGGCCTTTCCCTTCGTCAATCTTGCCATCGGCGCCGCCGTCTTCGGCGCAGCCCCGGGTGCCTGGACAATGGAATGGCTGGCGGTGGATGTGATGTGGAAACTGGGCGCGGGCATTGTCGTCGGCTGGGCGGTCGGCGGCACGCTCGCGTGGCTGATCTTTCGCCTGCCGAACCGGGCGCGGCTGGCCCGGACCGGCGATGGCTTCGTGGCACTCGGGATCACCCTGCTGTCCTACGGCGTCACCGAGTTGCTGCACGGCTATGGCTTTCTTGCCGTGTTCATCTCGGCGCTGGCCATTCGCTCGGCCGAACGGCAGCACGCCTATCATGAGCGACTGCACGACTACGCCGAGCAGACCGAAAGGTTGCTGATGATGGTGCTGCTGGTGCTGTTCGGGGGTGCCTTGGCGGGCGGCCTGCTCGACAGCCTCACCTGGGCGGGCACCGCCGCGGTCGTGCTGTTCCTGTTCGTGGTACGGCCGGCCGCCGGCATGCTGGCGCTGCTCGGATCGCCGCAGCGGCGCATCGAGCGTGGACTGGTGGCTTTCTTCGGCATACGCGGCCTGGGCAGCTTCTATTACCTGGCCTATGCGCTGAACGAGACCGCGTTCGAACGGTCCGAAGAGCTTTGGGCCGTGGTCGGGCTGACCGTGCTGGTCTCCATCATTCTGCACGGCACGACGGTGACCGCGGCCATGCGCGCATTCGATGCGCAGGCGTCGGGCAGGGACCTCGCCCCAGCGTCGCTGGCGGGGCCCGGCGCCGCCTGGACAGACGACGACGCGCCAGCGCTACACCCGCAGCCCAAGCCCAGCCCGCGCGCGCCAACCCAGCCAGGGACCTGATGCGGCATCGAAATCCAGGGGCGCTTCAGCGCCGCAGACGATGACCTTGACGACGCTGACGGGCCAGTCGGCCTGGCCGAGATCGACGACGACGATCTCGGTCAGGCCCGCCTCGGCCAGGCGATCGACCATGAAGGCCACGTCGTCGGCGATATCGGCCAGGCGGTGGCTCGGGAGGTCGCCGAAGGCCAGGGCTGCCGGGGCCGACCAGAAGGCGGCGGGCGGGGCGCAGTCGGCGAGCGCCGGTTCGGGCAGGTCCTCGCGCACACCCTGGATGTAGGTCGCGCGGCACTGCGCCGCTTCGGTGATGGCCCGCCTGGCGGCAACGGCGGCATCGGGATGCGCGCCGGAGCCGATGTGCTGCATCGCGCCCCAGGGGCCGCAATCCTCGTGGATCAGGCAGGCGAAGGTCGGGACAGCGATATCCGACGTCAGCACGCGAAGCACGATCTGCGCCCCCGCGGCCGCAACCTTGTCGCAGGCCAGGCGCAGGAGGTCAGGCAGGGTGGCGAGGTTGACCGTCGCGAAGTCGCCCGGCGCCCGTTGCCCGGGCACGTGCTGCGGCCGCGGGGCGCGCGGCGGGCCGGCCAGAACCCGCAGGAAGGCACGGGCCGGTTCCGGCGCCACGGCCAGGTCGTGCAGGCACAGGGCGTCGCGCTCGATCACCTCCGCCAGGGCGTGCGCGATCGCCTCGGTGACGCAGTTGCCGCTGGCGAGCCCGTTGGAGCTGGCATACCAGGGCGGTTCCGCCGCCAAGCCCAGGTGGACCGCGGCGGCGGGCACGAGAATCCGGGCGCCGCTGCGCAGCAGGCTGCCGGCGACCCAGTCGTCGATAAACGCCCGCGGCGCGGTCGCCGCGGTATTGCACACGGGCAGCCGGTCGGGATCGAGCGCCTGTCCATGACGCTTCGCCTGGGCGAAGGTGCCGCGGCAGACGGCGGCCGGCGTTGCGAAGGCGGCGGCTGCCTCGATCGCCTCCATCTGCGCGCCGACCCGGGCGTCGGCCGCATTGAGCGCCTTGCCGCTGTAAGCGGAGGGGCCCGGTCCCGGGCGCACCGCCGTGAAGCAGGGGATGCCCAGCGTATCGAGTTGGGTGATGTCGGCGACACGGGTGATGCCGAGGCGCGGCCCGAAGTCGCGCAGCAGCGCGTCGGTCACCCCTGCGTCGCGCCAACGCACGGAGGTCGGCCCGGGGCGCTTCATCGCCCTGGGCAGCGTGGCCTGCGCGAGGAGCCGGCCCGGCCGCAGGGCCAGGCGGCCTGGCCGCACCAGGCTGGCGTCGGCACGGTCGTGCTTCCCGCGCGCGATCTGCCGCAGCGCCTCCTCGGCATCCGCGGCCTTCAGGTTCGTCGCGCGCTGGGTCAGGAAGGTTGCGATCCGCGCCTGGCGCGCCGGGGGCAGCCCGAGCCTTGCCAGGACGGCGGCATAGGTGCGGGCCGAGAAATGCAGCGCTGCGGCTTCGGCGATGGCGCGGGCACATTCGCCCTGGTCCAGCAGGTCGGCCGTGCAGGCTTCGTGAAACGCCAGGCGCATGCCAATCAGCGCCTCCGTGGACGGCTTCCTGCTGTCCGGGTCGAACAGGACGGCGACCTCATCATCGCGTTCCACGGTGCCGTCGCGATAGGCGGCGAAAATCCGCCCGACGCCCCGCATGCCGAACCGCCAGAGCTCGGCGGCGCGCAAGGCGCCCATGCTGGACGCGCCGACGACCCGATGCCCCAGGTCCATCGTGGCCAGGACTTCCTGCGGCGTCACCGCCAGGGCTTGGAAGAAAACGCCATCGATGATGCACACCGTGCGCGGCCTGGGGCCGGCCAGCGCCGGAAGGTCTCCCCGCCGTACGGGTGGATGGTACTCCGCCGCCAACACCGCCCGCGCCTGGTCCAGTCCGAGCGACGGGCCCAGGAACACGAGCGGCAGCACGCTTCAGGCCTTGCTGCCCTTGCCCCGGCGCGGCTTCGCCGCCGCGGGCCCATCGGCGCCCGTTGTAGGTTCGGCGGCGCGGGCGGACTGCATGGGGATGACGGTCGGCGACATCTTGGTCGCCGGGATGACCGTGGGTGACATCTTCTTCGCCGGGATGACCGTCGGCGACATTTTCTTGGCGGGGATGACGGTCGGTGACATCTTCTTGGCTGGGATGACGGTCGGCGACATCTTGGTCGCCGGGATGACCGTGGGCGACATCTTCTTCGCCGGGATGACCGTTGGTGACATCTTCTTCGCCGGAATGACGGTCGGCGACATCTTGCTGGCGGGGATGACTGTCGGTGACATTTTTTTCGCCGGGATGACCGTGGGCGACATCTTCTTCCCCGGGATGACCGTCGGTGACATCTTCTTCCCCGGAATGACGGTCGGCGACATCTTCTTCCCCGGAATCACCGTCGGGATCATCTTCTGCATCGGGATGACCGTGGGGCTCATGGCCTTGCCGAAGGCGCCGCTCATCTCGGACAGGCCCAGCCATTCGACCCGGGCGAAGTCGATCGCGCGCGAGACATCCTGCGACAGGCCGTAGTGGATGGCGCGCCACTCATTCGGCGCCAGGTCGTATTCTGCGGTCAATGTGGCCTCAGGCTCGCGCAGCACTGCCGCGGCGAAGTCGGGGTCCTGGGTGATGCGGGCAATGGCCGCGGCGACATGGTCTGCAGACACGCTGTCCTCCTATCTGGGTGATTTTCTCCGCGCATGCCGAAGCACCTTGTACGTCGGCACGTAAAGATCGTTCCACGCGTGGTCGGGCTCCGGATCGTCGGCCGCCTCCGGCAGCGACAGCCGGCAGTGCACGCAGTCGAGCGACACGGTGCGGATGCCACTGTTGTGGGAAGGGATGCCGCGCCCCTCGTCGGCCAGCAGCGCTGTCGTCCGCTCCCATTCACGATCATAGGCGACGGCTTCGGGCGGCGGGCCGCGCTCATGGCCCACCGGCCCGGACTGGTCGTAGGCCACGAACCAGGTCTGCGCGAGATCCGTCCCCGCCGGGATCAACAGGTGGTCGCCGTCCGCGCCTGGCGCATCGGCGACGAGGAAGACCTCACGCTGATGCCAGTCTGTCTCCACAAGCCCCGCACGGAGCGACAATGGCCCGGGGCGATTGACCAGCGGCCCCAGCCAAAGGCCGGTGCCGGGCTGGCTGCGCGCATAGACGCCTGTCGGAACGCCGAAGAAGCCGACGGAGAACGAGTGATACGGCTGCGCGATGTGGGAGATGACATCGGCAGGGAGATGACGGCGCTGCGCCTCGGGCACCAGGACGGCGGGCACCGCGTCACGAATCGCACGCAAGGGCGCGGCGAAATCGCGCGGCCGCGACATCGCATAGGCCAGCGCCGTGCTGGCATCGGCCAGCCATTCACCCCGGCGGTTGCGGACGAACAGCAGGGGCAGGCGGTTCCGCAGGACGTAACCGAGCCGGTTGGCCTGGCGGTAAGGTAGGCAGACCTCCGGGATCGGCTGCTGCTCATCGCGGTGCACCGCGCGGTTCACGGGAGAGGCAGGCACAAGTTCGAACGGCCCGAGGTCGGTCCGCAGCGCCGCTGCGACTTCACGCGCCCCAGCCCCATGCGCCCGCGGCGCACCGCAGGACAGGAACGGGATCCCCCGCGCATCGCAGTGCATGGTGACGAGGCTCGCTCGCTCGGCGGTCACTGCTACCCCTCTGCCCGGCAACGACCATGGCAGGTCACCTGACCCGCCCCGCAGTTGAAATGAACCAGACGGCGATGGCCGGCGCAACGTGGAAATGCGGCACACTGGATCGAGGGCTGGAAATTTGTGGCGCTCAGCCTGGCATTATTGCCGCGCCTCCGCTTGGGCTTCTCCTTCGCTGACGTGCCCGGCCCAACCCCGAAGGCGGGCACGGCATGCGCCCCCGCCAGCGGCGATGCCTGCAGCGCCCGATCCGCACCCGGGCGCTGCCCCTCAAGGCATCGCGTTGTGCGGGGAGCACGGCCTGCTGCCAGGGCAGGCCTGGAGGGCGCGACGCCCCCTCCGGCATTGCCGCCTTCAGGCGCCTTTGCGATATGCGAAGGCCGCGGCGAAGCGACCCAGGATATGCGCGCCGGCCGTCGTCGGCTCGTACAACGGTGCGGTCGCACCCAGCGCGCGCGGGTCGATCGGGGCGGTGAAGTCGGGGTCGTAGAAGGTCGCGATCGACATGCGTTCATGGCCGGACCGGTTGACGACGCGGTGCGGCGTGCTGGCGAAGCGGTCGTTGCTCCAGCGGCCGAGCAGGTCGCCGACGTTCACGACCAGCGTGCCCGGAATGGGGGGTGCGGGGATCCAGTCTCCGCTCTGGCGTTCGCGCACTTCCAGCCCGCCGCTGCTGTCCTGCCAGAGCAGGGTGATGCAGCCGAAGTCGGTATGCGGGGCGACGCCGAAGCCGTCGGTATCATCGGGCGGTTGCGGCGGGTAGAAGATCGCCTGGGTGCGTTGCAGTGGCAGGGTATAGTGCCCGGCGAAGAAGTCAGGGCGCAGGTCGAGGCTGAGTGCGACAGCGCCGAGCAGCCGCGCGCCGCAGCGCGTCATGGCGGCGAAATAGGCTTCCATCGCCGGCTGCATCTCGGGCACCTCGGCCGGCCACTGGTTCGGCCCGCGCAGTTGTTCGCCCGCCAGCACCGCCGGATGATCTGCCGGCAGGTCGAGGCCGATGGAGAAAAACTCCTTCAGGTCGGGCTTCTTGGCGCCGGCCATCACCGCGCCGCCGGCGGCATGCCAGCCGCGATGCACCAGGTTGGCGCGGGTTCGGGCCTTGGTGTCAGGCGGCAGGTGGAAGAAGCGGCGGGACGCGGCCACCGCGGCGTCGATGGTCGCCTGATGCACGCCATGGCCGAGCAGGTAGAAAAAGCCGGGTCCTGTGCAAGCGGCGTGGATCGCTGCCGCAACAGCAGGCAAATCCTGCGCCGAGAGGTCGATCACCGGGAGTGCCTGGTGGACTGCAACATCGGGCATGACGTAACCTTTGCATCGATCAGGCCCAGGCTACGAGGCCCCCGCGACCCGTCAACCAGCACGCCCGACGACAGGAGAGCCCGATGACAACGCGCACCGTCACCCGCCGCAGCCTCGGCATCGCAGCCCTTGCCACCCCGCTGCTGGCGCCGCGCTTCGCTGCCGCGAACAACCTGGAAAAAGCCAAGCGCGCCGGCGAATTGACCATCGCGACCGAGCTGCATTTCGCACCCTTCGACTTCACCGAGGCCGGGCGCCAGGTCGGCATGAACAGCGAGTTGTTTGCCGTGGTGGGCGAGGCCTTGGGCGTCCGCATCCGTTTCCAGGACCTGCCCTGGCCGGGTGTCCTGCCGGGGCTGGAGGCCGGGCGTTTCGATCTCGTCGCCGGCCCCGCCACCATCACCCGCGCGCGGATGGAACGCTACCGCTTCACCGCCCCCATCGCGGATGCGACCGTGGCCCTGCTGAAGCGCGGCAATGATGCGACCATCACCAAGCCCGAGGACATCAACGGCAAGACCGTCGGCAGCGGCCAGGCGACGGCGCAGTTGACCCAACTGCAGCAGTTCGTGCAGCGCAACAACCTGACGGTGCAGATCCGCGAATACCAGTCCTTCAGCGAAAGCTACGCCGACCTCGCGGCCGGGCGCATCGTGGCGGTGGCCAATTCGCTGCCCAACATCGCCTATGTCGCGCAGCAGCGCCGCGGGGTGTTCGCCGTGGTGACGCCGCCCTTCGGCGCGAAGGTGTACTTCGGCTACCTCGGCCGCAAGGACGACGACAGCAAGCCGCTGATGGATGCGATCGACGCGGTGATCGATGCCATGCGCACCGATGGGCGCCTGGCGGCACTTCAGACCAAGTGGTTCGGCCAGACCTTCGAGGTACCGGCCCGGGTGGTCGAAGCCAACGCCTGATCCGACAGCCCAGGCCAACCCATGACCTGGGCATTTGTCGTCGAGGCCATGCCGTCCATGCTCCGGGCGACATGGGCCACGATCTGGATCTCGGCAGCCGGCATCAGCATCGGGCTGATCCTCGGCGTGCCCATCGCGACCGCCTGCGAACGCGGCCGGGCCTGGGCCATGCTCTATGTCAGTTTCTTCCGTGGCGTACCGCTGCTGATCCAGTTGCTGCTCGCCTATTACGCCCTGCCTTTCGCCGGCATCGACCTGCCGGCGACGGTCGCCGCGGTCGGCACGCTCGGGCTGTGCTGTGCGGCCTATATGGCCGAAATCCTGCGCGGCGGCTTTACCCTGGTGCCCAAGGGCGGGCTTGAGGCTGCGCGCCTGCTCGGCCTGTCCCCGCGCCAGATCCTGCTGCGCATCCGCCTGCCGATCGCGGCCCAGGCCATGCGCCCGGCGCTGATCAACGAAGCGATCCTGATCGTGAAGGCGTCGTCGCTGATCTCGGTGGTCGGCATATTGGAACTGACGCGCAGCGCCCAGGCGCTGGCTTCCAGCACGTTTGAGCCGCTGCCCGCCTACGCGCTCTGCGGCGCCATCTACCTCGTCATCAATTTCACGCTGCTGCTGCTGGTGCGCGGGCGGACGGCGTGATCCAGGCGCTGCTGGACAGTGTCGCCGCGGCGGCGCTCGGCCTGCCGGTCACGCTGGCGATCTGGCTGGCGGCGGTGCTGGCCGGCATGGCGCTCGGCTTCGTCGTGGGCGGCTTTCGGTTCTTCCTGCCGACCGCCGTCGTCTGGCCGCTGGTGGCGGTGGTGGAGGTGGTGCGCGGCACGCCCTTTCTCGTGCAATGCTTCCTGTTGTATTTTGGCGGCCCCTTCGTCGGCATCGACCTGTCGCCGACCATGGCCGGGTTCGTCGCGCTGTCGGTCTATGGCGCGGCGTATTTCTCTGAAGTGTTTCGTGGCGGCTTCCTCGCCGTGCCGCGCGGCCAGTTGGAGGCGGCGCGGATGCTGGGGCTGACGCGGCCGCAGACGGTCATGCGGATCATGCTGCCGGCCATGGCGCTCGGCGTACTGCCGTCGCTGGCCAATCTGTGGGTGATCCTGATCAAGGAAACCGCCGTGCTGTCCATCATCACCGTGCCCGAACTCACCTTTCGCGTGCAGGGCGTGGGGTCGGCGACCTTCGCCTTCGCCGAGACGACGCTGATCCTGGCCATCGCCTACTGGGGTCTGACCGAACTCACCGCCTGGGCCGCGCGCGGCACCGAGAGGCGCATCGCGCGGGCGTTGGCGGCATGAGCGAGACCCTGCTGCGCGTCCGCGGCCTGCAACGCAGCGTGGGGCCCGTGCAGATCCTGCGCGGCATCGACCTGGATGTGATGGCGGGCGAGGCGATCGGCGTGATCGGGCCGAGTGGCTCGGGCAAGTCGTCGCTGCTGCGCTGCATCGCGGGGCTGGACCCGCTGAACGCTGGCGACGTCATGGTGGCGGGCAAGCCCGCCATCCCGGGTGATGGCGCGATCGGCATGGTGTTCCAGCAGTTCAACCTGTGGCCGCATCTGTCGGCGCGGGAGAATGTCGCCCTCGCGCTCCGCCTGGTGCGGCGCATGTCGGCGCGCGATGCGGATGCCAAGGCCGAGGCGGCGCTGGCCCGCGTCGGCCTGGCCGCCCTGGTCGCGCGCAAGCCTGGCGCCCTTTCGGGCGGCCAGCAGCAGCGGGTCGCCATCGCGCGCACCTTGGCGATGGAACCCCGCGTGCTGCTGTTCGACGAACCGACCGCCGCACTCGACCCCGAACTGACCACAGAGGTGCTGGACGTGATCCGCGATCTCGCCCGCGCCGGCACGACCATGCTGGTGGTGAGCCACGAGATGGGCTTCGTCGCCTCGCTCGCCTCGCGCGTCGTGTTCCTCGATCACGGCTTGGTGGTGCAGGCGGGCAGCCCCGCTGACATCTTCAGCGGCACTGCCGAACCGCGGATCAGGACCTTCCTGCAGACCTACCTGTCGCGCGTCGCCTGGACCCAAGGCGGGGTGTGAGGCAGCACGGGCAGGCTGGCGGCGTGGCCGAGGACGGCCTTCGCAGTGGCCCGGATATGGGCCACTACCACGCCCTCGCAGCGCGACGGATCGGCCTCGCGCAGGGCTTCGACGATCTTTTCATGTTCGTGCCCGTTGGTTTCCGGTGCCGGACAAAGGGTGGCGAAGTGACGCAGGGCCGGCGTCACCATCCGGTGCAGCCGACGCGCCTCGGCCGCCGCGCGCGGCAGGCCGGACAGGTGGCAGAGCCGGTCGTGGAAGGCCGTGTGCCGCTCCGACCAACGCGGCGCGTCGTGCAGCAGGCCGCGTATGGCCTCGGCCTGGTCGGCCAGGTCGTCGATCTCGGCAGGGGTCGCGCGCAGCGCCGCATGGTGGGCGCAAAGCCCTTCCATCAGCGCGCGCATTTCAAAGACCTCGGCCAGGTCCGAAGCCTCCAGCCGCGTCACCGTGGCGCCACGGTTGGCGCGCAGTGTGACGAGGCCTTCGGCATCGAGCAGCCGCAGCGCCTCGCGCACCGGCATGCGGCTCACCCCGAGGTGGCCGGCGATGATCTCGGGGCGAAGGCGTTCGCCCGGCGCCAGGGCGCCCGACATGATCTGCGCACGCAGCCAGGTGGTGCACAGGCCTTCAGCGGATTCACGCGCCAATTCCAAACTCTCCCGCGGATGGCGCTGCCCCCCATGGGCAATCGGCGCGTCACCGTAACAGCACTCAGTATCAAGCCGGTTCGTTACGCGCGCAACCACCGGGCTCCGCATCGGGACGCCTCGCCCTGACCGGCGCTGCGGGCACCCGGCCTTGGCGCCGCGCCATCCTGCTGCCGGTCGCGCTGGTAGCGGTGCTGTTGGAAGCCACGCTGTGGCGATGGCTTACGGCGATCGGCGCGGCCCTGGGCCGGCTGCCGCTGTTTGCCATGATCGAACGGCTGATCGACCGGCTCAGCCCGGCGGCGGTGATCCTGGTCTTCCTGCTGCCCTTCGTGCCGATCATCCCGGCGCTGAAGTTCGGCGAGGTCTGGCTGCTGACCCATGGGCATTACCTCTGGGCCGGGGCGGTGATCCTCGGGACCAAGGTCTTCGGGGCCGCCTTTTCGACCCGCGTCTTCACCCTCGCCCGGCCAAAAATGCGCCAGGTGCGCTGGTTCGCCTGGGCCGATGCGCGGGTCAGCGACCTGCTGGACCGCGGGCACGCCTTCCTGAACGGCCTGCCCGCCTGGGTCGCGGCCCGGGCGGCGCTGACCGGGCTGCGGCGGCGGCTGCGGGGCCTGGGCAGCGCTGGCCGGGCCTTCCGCGCGGCGCTACGCTGGTGGCGCCGGGGGAGACGACGCGCATGACACAGGCTGACACCGTGGCGCCCCGCAAGGTCGCGCTGGTCACCGGCGCCAATCGCGGGATCGGCCTGGCCACCGCCAGGCGGTTCCTGGCCGAAGGCTGGCGGGTGGCGCTGCTGGACATCGACACAGCCCTGGCCGGCACCGTCGCCGCCCTCGGCCAGCCCGACGACACGATGGCGCTGCCTTGCGACGTGGCCGATGCCATGGCGATCGGCACCGCCGTGCGCAGCGTGGTGGCCCGCTTCGGCCGGCTGGACAGCCTGGTGAACAATGCCGGCACCGCGGTGTTCAAGCCCATGCTGGACACCACGCCCGAGGAATGGAACCGCGTTCTGGCGGTGAACCTGACCGGGCCGTTCCTCTGCACCCAGGCCGCGGCCCCGCTGATGGCCGAAACCGGCGGCGGCAGCATCGTGAACATCACCTCGATCTCGGGGCTGCGCGCCTCCACCCTGCGGGTCGCCTACGGCACCAGCAAGGCCGGGCTGGCGCATCTGACCAAGCAACAAGCGGTGGAACTGGCGGCGCTCGGCATCCGGGTGAACGCCGTGGCGCCGGGCCCGGTCGATACCGCGATGGCGCTGGCCGTCCATACCCCCGAAATCCGTGCCGACTACGCAGCCAGCATCCCGCTGGCGCGCTACGGGCTGGAGACGGAACTGGCCGAGGCGGTCTTCTTCCTCTGCAGCGACCGCGCCAGCTACATCACCGGCCAGGTGCTGGCGGTGGACGGTGGCTTCGACAGCGCCGGGATCGGGCTTGCGACCATGCGGGCGGCGCGACGCAATCTGTGACGCGCGGTGCCGCCGCCGGCCCGGCCGCGATCAGCGAAACGTCCCCATCCGGCGCCCACCTGGTCCGGACGGGCCTTCCATGGCGGCCTGTGACACGGCCTGCGCGGCGACAGACGCCATCGTCGTGCTGCGCATGTTGGACAGCCGGCGCAGGGTTTCCGCCCCCCCGGCGGTGAAGGCGGGGGCGGACAGCGCAAGTTGCGCGCGTTGGTTGCTGCCATCGTCGATCGCCTGGGCCGCGGCGCGCAGCCCGTCGATCACATCCTGGGCCGGTGCCCCGGCGCCGATGCCGAGTTGCTGGCGCACGCTGGCTTCGGCCTGTTGCAACTGGCCTTGCAGGATGGGGTTGGCCTGCGGCGCCCAGACCGGGTTGTTCTCGAAGGCATCGGTCAGGAATTCCAACTGGACCACGGCGCGGGCCGCCCCCGCCGGGTCGCCCTGGTACTTCGACAGGTCGCCGAAGGTGCTGGGGGCCGACAGGGCCGCCCCGGCTACAGGGTCACCGACCCCGCCAAGGTAATTCGCCGCCGGATCGGCCGAACAGGCGGCGAGGAACAGCAGGGGGAGCAGGGTGCGTCGGTTCATGGCACCAACCTTCATCTGATGTGGGGGGCGATGCAACCGCGCCATCCCTCACGCCAGCCCCCTTGCTGCTGCCCCCTTGCTGCTGCCCCCTTGCTCCTCCCCTGGCCCCCTGCCACACACGGCCCGAAAAAAATGACCAGCGACGATACCCCCAGTCGGGCCCTGCTGCCCGCCGGCCTTGCCGACATGCTGCCCCCGGACGCTGCGCGCGAAGCAGCGCTGGTGGAGGCGATGCTCGGCGTCTTCACGGCCCACGGCTACGAACGCGTGAAGCCGCCGCTGCTGGAGTTCGAGGACAGCCTGCTGGCCGGATCGGGTGCGGCCGTCGCGGAACAGACCTTCCGGCTGATGGACCCGGTCAGCCAGCGCATGATGGGGCTGCGCGCCGATACCACCCCCCAGGTCGCCCGCATCGCCGCGACCCGCCTTTCCCGCGTGCCCCGGCCGCTGCGCCTGTCCTATGCCGGCCAGGTGCTGCGGGTGCGCGGCACGGCCTTGTTGCCGGAACGTCAATTGCCGCAGGCGGGGATCGAGATCATCGGCGCCGACAGTGCTGCCGC
>JBBQHE010000046.1:0-22765 GCA_038323655.1 Acetobacterales bacterium
CGCCATCATGACGTCAGGCGGCGCCGCCAATAGGGTTTTGCGACCTCCAGGATGACGATGGCCGCAAGGCCGGCCGCCAGTGCCACCGCCAGATCCTCAAGCCCCAGCGGGCCGAAGCGGAACATGCGCTGCGTGAAGGGCAGCGCCAGCGTCAGCCCGAGCATGACCGGCACGACCAGCAGCACCCAGCGCAGCGCCGCGTTGCGGCGGCGAAAAGCGGTGACGAGGGAGGCGCTGAACGACCGGTTGACGAAGATCAGCCCGACGATGCCGAGCACCAGGGCGAAGAAGGTCAGCGACCGGACCTCGGCTTCCGGCATCCCGCCATCCAGCGCCAGCAGGTAGATCCCCGCGGTGATCGCCAGCACCACGCCCCCCTGCAGCACGCTCCAGCCCAGCAGTGCTGGGGAGAACAGCGGTGCCGCCGGGTCGCGCGGCGGTCGCTGCATGATGCCCTCCTCCTCGGTCTCGGCTTCGAAGACCAGCGTGCAGACGGGGTCGATCACCATCTCCAGGAAGGCGATGTGCATCGGCCAAAGCAGAACCGGCAGCCCCAGGACCAGCGGCAGCAGCGCCAGCCCCGCGATGGGCACGTGGATCGCGACGATGAAGCCCATCGACTTGCGCAGATTGTCGAAGACGCGCCGGCCCAGGCGCACCGCCGCGACGATGGCGCCGAAGTCGTCGTCCAGCAGCACCAGCGACGACGCCTCCCGCGCGACGTCCGTGCCGCGGCCGCCCATGGCGATGCCGATATGCGCGGCCTTGAGGCTCGGTGCGTCGTTCACGCCATCGCCGGTCATCGCCACGATCTCGCCGTCCGCCTTCAGCGCGGCGACGACGCGCAGCTTCTGCTCCGGCATGATGCGCGCGAAGACGGTGGCCTTGCGCGCCTGCGCGGTCAGCGTCGCGTCATCCATGCCGGCCAGCGCCTCGCCGGTCACGATGGTCTCGGCATTCAGCCCTGCCTGGCGGGCGATGGCGGCGGCGGTGGCCGGGTAGTCGCCGGTGATCATGACCACGCGAATGCCGGCCGTGCGGCATTCGGCCACCGCCTCGATCACGCCCGGCCGCAGCGGATCGGCCAGCCCGACCAAGCCTACCAGGCGAAAGGCAAAGCCGTCCTGCGCCTCGGGCAGGGGCTGGTCGGTCTGCGTGGCGCGGGCCACGGCCAGCACGCGCATGCCCCGGGCCGCCAGCGCTTCGGTCTGGGTGGTGAGGTCGGCGCGTGCGGCGGGATCGAGGCGGCAGAGTGTTGCGATCGCCTCCGGTGCGCCCTTGGCCGCCACGATGATGTCCGCACCCGACCGCCAGACATTCCTCATCGCCAGCAGCCCGGGGCGAAGGCCGTAGGTGCGGACAAGCGCCATGCTGGGTGCTGCAAATCCCTCCGCTACGGCATGAAAGGCCTTCTCCATCGGGTCGAAAGGCTGCGGCGCGCTGGCAAGCCGGCCCGTTTCCGCCAGACGGCGGAACGCGTCCGGAATCGCGCCGGCAGACGGCTGGAAGGCCGCGCCATCGGCGAGCAAAAATTCGGCCACCGTCATGCGGTTCTGCGTCAGCGTGCCGGTCTTGTCGGTGCACAGCACGGTGGCGGAGCCCAGTGTTTCGATCGCCGCCGCGCGCCGCGTCAGCACCCGCGCCTTGGAGATGCGCCAGGCACCCATCGCCATGAAGACGGTCAGCACCACCGGCAGTTCCTCCGGCAGCATCGACATGCCGATCGCGATGCCGGCCAGCAGGGCATCCAGCCAGCCGCCGCGCAGCGTGCCGTAGAGCAGCACCGCCGCGAGGCTGACGATGCCGCCGAAGATCGCGCAGACCTTGACCAGCCGGCGCATCTGCGCGCGCAGCCGCGGCGGTTCGGCGTCCAGCGCGCTCAACGACTGGCCGATCCGCCCGATCTCGCTGCGCGGGCCGGTCGCCGTCACCTCGGCGATGCCGCTGCCCCGCACCACCAGCGAGCCCGAGAAGACATGCGGCAGGTCGTCGCCGCCAGGGCGTGCGGGCGCCGAGGCCGCATCGGCCAGCTTGCGCACCGGCACGGATTCCCCCGTCAGCAGGGATTCATCGGTCTGCACGTCGGCCGCCGCGATGAGCCGGGCGTCGGCCGGCACGCGGTCGCCCTCGGCCAGCACCAGCAGGTCGCCGCGCACGACGTCGCGGCCGGCGATGCGCCGCCTTTCGCCGTCGCGGATCACCAGCGCCCGCGGGCTGGTCAGGTCGCGCAGGGCTTCCAGCACCCGCTCGGTGCGGCTTTCCTGGACGACGGTGATGATGATGGAGAACAGCGCGAAGCCGAGCAGGATCAGCGCCTCCTCCGGGCTGCCGAGCAGCAGGTAGAGCACCCCGCCACCGAGCAGCAGCGCCAGCATCGGCTCGCGCAGCACCTCCAGCACGATGCGAAAGGGCGTGCGGCGGCCGGCATTCGGCAGCGCGTTGGGACCATCGGCCGCGAGGCGGGCATCCGCCTCCGCCTCGGTCAGGCCGGTGCCGGTCGCCTGGGCCGGTGGGGCATCCAGCATGACATGTATCCTAGGGCGCCCGGCGCCGCGCGCGTGTCGCGACCGGCGGGCCCCGCGGATCATACACGATCCGGCGCGGCCGCGGACAAGCAACGCTGCGGCCGGGCCAGGCCGGCGGGTGCGGCTAGCTTCGGCGGATCGCCAGCAGGGTGATGTCGTCGTTCTGCGCCGCACCGCCCACGAAGCCCGCGACCGCGGCCAGGACGGCGGCGATGGCGGCTTCGGGGGCCGCCTGGGCGACCGGGGCCAGCGCCGCCTGCAGCCGATCGCGCCCGAAAAACGCCTGGGCGGCGTCCTCGGCCTCGGTCACGCCGTCGCTGTAAAGCACCAGCCCCTGGCCGGGTGCCAGCGTGAGCGGGCAGGATTCGTAGCCGAAGTCTTCCCAGGCGCCGAGCGGCGGCTGGCGCGCGAAGCCGGTCAGCGGCCGCACCCCGTCAGCGTCAAGCACATAGGGCGCCTCATGCCCCGCGACGCAGAGGCGCCCAGCCCCGGTGGCCGCATCCAGCACGATCAGCACCGCTGTGACGAAGGTCATGCTGTCGTTGTCGGCGGCGAGATCCGCATTGGCATGGGACAAGATCGCCGCCGGGTCGGGCAGGGGGCCCGGCACCAGCCGGGCCGCCACGCGGATCGCGCCCACCGAGCGGGCCATGGTCAGCCCCGCCGGCGCGCCCTTGCCCGAGACATCGGCCACGCACAGCAGCACCCCGCCACCCGGCAGGCGCATCGCCTCATACAGGTCGCCGCCGACCTGGCGGGCCGGGATCATCGCGGCGTGGATGGACAGGCCCGGGGGCGCCATGGCGGCGAAGTCGCGCGGCACCAGCGACAGTTGCGCGTCGCGCGCGCTGTCCAGCTCGGCTTCCAGCAGCCGCAGCCTTTCGTCGGCGAGGTCCCGCAGGCGCTTCTTTTCCAGCACCGCGCCCAGCCGGGCGCGCAGCAGCGTGGGGTCGAAGGACTTCGGCAGGTAGTCCTCGGCGCCCAGTTCGATGCAGCGCACGATGGTGTCCATCTCGGTCAGTGCGGAGATGACGATGACGGGCGGCGCGTTGCCCGGGCTTGCGCGCAGGCGTTCCAGCACGCCGATGCCGTCCAGCTCCGGCATTTCCAGGTCGAGCAGCACGCAGTCGAAGTCCCGCGCGGCCATCGCGGCCAGCCCGGCGAGCCCGTCGCCGGCCAGGGTCACGTCGTCATAGCCGAGCTCCCCGAGCCGCCGCTGCAGCATCAGCCGGTTGAAGGCGCTGTCGTCCACCACCAGCAGCGCCACATCATTCACGCGCCGCGGGCCCCGGCCATGCTCTCCACCGCCAGGCGGGTTTCGGTCGCCAGGCGCGACAGGTCGATCATGGTGACGGTGATCTCCTCGGCTGCCGTCGCGTTGGACTGGCCGATGCGGGACAGGGTCACGACGCGTTCCTCGATGCCCACGACCGTCGTCTGCTGCTGTTCCATCGCGACCGCGATCAGGGCCGCGAGCCGCGCACTTTCCGCGACCAGATGGGTCAGGCTGTCCATCGCCTCGCCGACGGCGGCCGCGGTGCCGCTGCCCTGGCGGGTGCGGCGGCCGGCGATCTCCACCACATCGGCGATTTCCTGCGCCAGTTGCTCCGAGGACGCGGCCAGGGCGCGCACCTCCTCGGCCACCACCGCGAGGCCCCGGCCGTGTTCGCCCGCGCGCGCGGCCTCGATCGCGGCGTTGATCGCCAGGATGTTCGTCTGCGTTGCGATCTTGGCGATATTCCCGGCGATGCGGGTGACGCGTTCGGTGTCGTCGCCGACGGCATCGACCAGTTCGATCAGCCGGCCGACCTTTTGCACGCTGCCGCCGAGCAGGTGGCGGGCCTCGGCCGCGCGGTCATTGGCATCCTGCGTGCTGCGGCCGACGTCGCGGATGGCGTCGGCCGATTGCGACAGGGCTTCGGCCACCTGGCGCAATTCCGACAGCTGCGTCAGCGCGCCGTCGCTGACCTGGCCGATCGCGTCGGACGCCTGGCTCGTGGCGATGGCGGTGCGGCGGGCGTTTTCCATCGCCGTGCCGGTCAGCCGGCGCTGCGCCCGGGCGATCTCGCGGAACACGCCGACGGCGCGGGCCATCGCACCCACCTGGTCGGCGCGCCCGGTGCCGGGGATCGTGGCGTCCAGATCACCTGCCGACAGGCGGTCCATCGCCGCGGCCAGGCGGGTGACCGGGCGGGCGATCAGCCCGACCAGCACGAACCAGATCAGCCCCGAGCCGAGCAGCCCCGCGAGCCCCGCGCCGATCACCACGCGGCGCGCCTGGACGGCGAGCAGCCGTGCTTCCGCCAGCGTCGCGCCGGTGCGGCGATGGACCACGGCACGGGCTTCGGTCGCGAGACGATTGAAGGCGGTGGCGAAATCCAGCCATTCCTCGTGCAATGCCGCGAACTCCGCCCGGCGCGTGGCGGCGAAAGCGTCGCGCAGGCGCTCGGTGAACGCCGGCAGCCGGGCCATCATGTCCTGGGCACCGCCTTGCACCATGGGGTCCATCTCGGCGCCGAGCTGGGCCTGCAGGGTTGCCATCGCCTCGGTCAGCAGGGTGGCGCTGCGGACCATGCGCCCGGCGGCGGGGCCTGGCTGCCATACGCCGGCGATGACCGAGGCGAAGGCCTGCGTGACGTCGGCGACCTCGGAGGAGAACGCATCCGCCGCCGTATCGGCCGCGCGATCGCGGGTGCCCATCTGCTCGATGATGGCCGTCTGCCGCCCGCCGACCAGCAGCGCGGTGCCGGTCAGCAGGCCGACGGTGGTCAGCATCAGCGCAGCGATCAGCACGGCCCGCGTGCCGATGCGGCCGAACCAGTGGCCGCGTGGCGCGGCGGGAAGCACGGGGCTGCGGCCCGGCTGCGCGCCGCTGTCCGGCTGGGGGCGGGATGTGGGGGTCACGGGGGCGACGCTAGCCGCAGCCCCGGCGCCGCGCCAGTTGCCGAAAGGCGGCGCAAGGGTTTGACCCCCGGCCGGTGCGGGCCGATCCTGCCCTCAAGCAGGGAGCCTCAAGCAGGGAGAATGTCATGACCAACCGCCCCTTCACGGCCGCTGACCTCGAAGCGCTGCGCGCCTGGGACACGCCGACCATCTGCAACGCGCTGGAGATCACCAACCCGACCCGCCGCGGCCATGGCTTTACGGTGCGGCCCTTCCAGGTCGCGGATGTCGCGCTGAAGCCGATCTGCGGCCCGGCCCGCACCGGTACGATCCGTGCGGCCCATCCGGCCGGGCGCGACCAGGCCGCCGACCGGGCGGCGCGGCTGGGCTGGTACGATTATGTCGCCGATGCCGACATGCCGACCGTGGTCGTGCTGCAGGACCTGGACGACACGCCCGGCACCGGCGCCTTCTGGGGCGAGGTGAACAGCAATGTGCATAAGGCGCTGGGTGCACAGGGCTGCGTCACCAACGGGTCGTTCCGCGACATCGACATGCTGGCGCCGGGGTTCCAGATCCTCGGCCTCGTTAACCCCTCCCACGCGCATGTGCATGTCGTGGCGCGGGGCTGCGAGGTTTCGGTGCATGGCATGGCGGTGACCTCGGGTGCGGTGGTGCACGCCGACCGACATGGCGCGGTGGTGGTGCCGGATGATGCCGTGACGAAGATCCCGGGCGTGATCGACCTGCTGAACCGGAAGGAGGCGGTGATCCTCGATCTCTGCCGTGCCGGGACGCTGACCATCGCCACGCTGCGCGAAGCGTTTTCCAAGATGGACGATATCCACTGATGCCGCTCGCCACCGTCCGCCCGGAATGGGTGGACCACTACGGGCACATGAATCTCGCCTACTACCTGGTGGTGTTCGACGCCGCGACCGATGTTCTCTGGCCGCGGCTGGGGCTGGGGGCGGGCTTGCGCGCTGCGGGGCTTGGCACCTTCGCCGCGGAAACCTGGGTCGCCTACCGGCGGGAGGTGACGCTGGGCATGCCGCTCGACTGTGACAGCGCGGTGCTGGCGCATGACGCCAAGCGGTTGCTGGTGCGGCACCGGATGCGCCATGCGGCGGAAGGCTGGCTGGTGTCGGAGAACGAGGTGCTGTTCCTTTGCGTGGATCTCGCGGCACGGCGGGTCGCGCATTGGCCGGAGGCGTGCGGCCCGCTGTTCGCGGCGGCGGCGGCGGCCGATGCGCCGCAGCGCCTTGCGCTCAAGCGCGGCGGGGGAGATGCGCGCTGACGCGGTGTGTCATGGGCGCGCTTACGCGCGACGGTTGACCCGCGCGCTTACGCGCGACGGTTGACCAGCCAGATCCCGGCGCAGATCAGCCCCAGTGCGCCCCCCAGCGCCCAGGTCACCGCATCGCCCAGCAGCCACCATCCCGCCGCGACGCCAAACACCGGCGTCAGGAAGGTGAAGGCCGCCAGCGCCGAGACCTGGTGCCGTGTGATCAGCCAGAACCAGGCGAGGTAGGAGGCGAAGGCCACCACCGCGATCTCGAAGCCCAGCGACACCAGCACGGCGGGGGAGGGGTCGAAAATGCCTGCCTCGCCCAGGGCCAGGCCGAGCGGCAGCAGCAGCGCCGATACCGCCAGCTGCGTCGCCAGGGTCGTCTCCGGCGGCGCCTGCGCCAGGCGGCTCGCCTTGATGATGATCGTGGTCAGCCCCCAGCACAGCGCCGCCGCAAAGCACAGCGCATCCCCGATCGCCTCCCGCCCCGACGGCAGGCGCAGGCTGTCAGCAAAGGCCAGCGCCATGCCCAGCATGGCGATGCAAAGGCCGAGCGCCCGGCCGCGCGTCAGCCGGTCCTGCGGCAGCAGCAGATGCGCCAGCAAGGCGACCAGGCAGGGCGCGGTGTAGAGGAACACCACGCCCCGCGCCGCCGTGGTCATCGCGAGCCCGAGGTAGAGCAACAGGAACTCGCCCGAAAACAGCAGGCCGCAGAGCAGCGCCGCCGGCCGCGCCCCCGCCGGCGGCAGGATCGCGACACCGCGCAGCCGGCACCAGCCGGCCAGCAGCACCAGGCTGCCGACCGACCGCAGCCCGACATGCACCAGCGGGGAGACGCCATCGGCGCCGATCTTCATCGCCACCTGGCCGAGGCCCCAGGTCACGCAGAGCAGCACCATCAGCGCGATGGCGCTGCCCGGCAGCATGCTATTCGGCCGTGATGCGGGCCTGCCGGATCACCCCGGCCCAGCGGTCGCGGTCGCGCGCGATCAGCGTGGCGAAGGCTTCCGGCGTGCCGCCCACGGGCGCCATGCCCTGGGCCGCCAGCGCGTCGCGCGTCGCGGCTTCGCCGAGCCAGCTGTTCAGGGCAGCGTTCAGCACCATCACCTGGTCGCGCGGCAGGCCGGCGGGCGCCAGCAGCCCGTACCAGAGATCAACCTCGGCCCCGGGAAAACCCGCCTCGGCAAAGGTCGGCACATCGGGCGCGGTCGGCACGCGGGCCGCACTGCCGACCGCCAGCATCCGCACCTGGCCGGCGCGCGCGAGACCAAGCGCTGTGTGCACCGGCAGCACCATGGCCGCGATCCGGCGCCCCAGCAGGTCCTGGATCGCCGGCGCGCTGCCGCGATAGGGCACGTGGTTCATCTCGATCCCCGCGACCTGGCCCAGCAGGGCCATGGCCAGATGCTGCGGCGTGCCGATGCCGGGGCTGGCGTAGTCGATCGCCCCGGGCCGGGCGCGGGCCAGCGCCACAAACCCCTGCACATCGGTCGCGGCCACATCGGGGTTCACCACCAGCACGACGTCGCCCGTGGTCAGATGGATGATCGGCGTGAAATTGGCCACCGGATCATAGGGAATGGTGCGGAACAGCGACGGGTTCATGACGAAGGTATTGACCTGCATCATCAGCACCCGCCCATCGGGGGCGGCGCGCGCCACGGCCTGCGTGCCGATATTGCCCGAGGCGCCGACGCGATTGTCCACCACCACGGGCGCGCCCAGCCTGGCCGAGAGCACGGGCGCGGTCAGCCGCGCCAGGATGTCGGGGCCGGTGCCGGGGGTATAGGGCACGATCATCGCGACCTGCGCTGATTGGGCGAAAGCCGCGGTCGGCAGCAGCGCCAGAAGAAGGCGTCGTTTCATGGGTTTCCTCCGGTTACGCGACCAGGCGGTCCAGCCGGTCACGCAGCCGATACCACCCGCCGACCATCGGGAGAAACCACGGATTGCCGCCGTAGCCCGGCAGGGTCGGGAAACGCAGCCCATCCAGGGCAAAGGGTTCATTCGCCGCCCCCGCGATCTTCAGCCCCGCCTGGTGGCCGAGCCAGGTTGCCATCGCGACGCCCGAACCCTGGCAGCCGGCGGCGTAATGCAGCCCGTCCTGCACGCCGATATGGGGCAGGAAGTCGAAGGTGAAGGCGACATTGCCGGTCCAGGCATGGGTCAGTTTTGCGCCGCGCAATTCGGGAAAGACCTCTGCCATCGTGGCGTGCAGCACCGGGGCCGCGGCCTCGGGCGTCGTCGGGCCGAAACTCGCCCGCCCGCCCCAGAGCACGCGGGTGCCGTCGGGCGAAGGCCGGAAGTAGTTCAGCACCCGCTTGGTGTCGCTGATCATGCGCCGGCCGGGAAACAGCCGGTCTATGGTCTCGGTGCCGAGCGGTTCGGTCGCGATGATGTAGGACCCCACGGGGATCATCCGTTTCGCGAGCCAGGGCATGGCCGAGGTGCCGTCCGCGCCCAGCGAGTAGCCATTGGTCGCGACCAGCACGGCGTCGGCGCGCACTTCGCCGGCACTGGTCTGCAGCCGGAAACCATCGCCGTCGCGCGCGATGCCGCCGACCCGCACGCCGTCCATCAGCACAGCCCCTGCAGCCTCGGCCGCGCGCGCCAGGCCGCGGGCGTATTTGCCGGGGTGCAGGCTGCCCGAGGCCTCGGCCAGCATCCCGCCGTGGTAGTGGTCGCTGCCCAGCGCCTCGCGCTGTTTTTCGCGCGGCAGCATCCGCGTGGGCAGGCCGGTGATCTGGGCGAGATACTCGGCCCGCGCGGCCAGGCCGTCGTAATGCTTCTGCGTCCAGGCCGGGACGAAGCGGCCGCAGCGCACATAGTCGCAGTCGATCTTTTCCCGCGCGATCGTCTCCTCGATGAAGGGGAAGGAGGCCGCGGCGGCATCCACGATGCGCCGCGCGCCGAGCGCGCCATGGGCTGTCTCCAGCCCGGTGGAGGCGACCTTCAGCCCGCCCGAGACCATGCCCCCGTTGCGGCTGCTGGCCCCCCAGCCGATGCGTTCGGCATCCAGCACCAGCACGTCATGCCCCAGGCGCCGCAGGGTCAGCGCCGCCGACAGCCCGGCATAGCCGCCGCCGACCACCGCTGCCGCCACATGCCCCGGCAGAGTGGCGCCGCGTTGGGCAGGTTCGGCCGCATCCCACCAATAGGGGGCAGGGCGGAAGGTTTTGGTGAAGATTGGGTTGGTTTCCGACATTGCGAGGCGTGTCTGCTTCCGTTTGAATTGGGCTTGAGGGTCGCGCCAACGGCGCGCAGCAACAAGACCATGAGGCCGTGATGCAGACATTCCAGCAGGATTGCGTGGCGCTTGCGGCGGAAAAGTTTTCCCGCGGGCTGATCGACCGGCGCGGCCTGTTCGCCGCGCTGGCGGCGTTGGGTGCCAGGCCCGCGATGGCGCAGGCGTCGCGCGAACTGGTCATGGTCAACTGGGGCGGCATCGCCAACCAGGGGTTCGGCACCTTCTACGGCGATGTCTTCACCGCTGCGAACCCAGGCCTGCGGGTGGTGCAGGACAGCACCGGGCCGAGTGCCGGGCGCATACGCAGCATGGTGGAGAGCGGGCGGACGACCTGGGACCTCTGCGACAGCAGCGCGTCGTCGGCGATCGTGCTGGGACGGGCCAATCTTGCGACCGCGATCGATTATGCGGTCGTGAACCGCGCCAACGTCATCAACCCCGCCTTCGCGATGGAACATGGCGCGGCACCCTATTCCTTCAGCAGCGTGCTGGCCTACGACAGCGCCAGGTTCCCCAATGGCGGGCCGACGAGTTGGGCCGATTTCTACGACCTGCGGCGCTTCCCCGGCATGCGGCTGCTGCGGCGCGATGCGTTGGCGGTGCTGGATGGGGCGCAAATGGCCCTCGGCCGCGATCCGGCCGCCCTCTACCCGCTGGATGTGCCGGCGTGTCTCGCAAAGATCCGGGAAATCCGCCGCCAATGCGTCTTCTGGGCCAATGGCAGCGAAAGCGAGCAGTTCTTGCGCACCGGCGAGGCGGTGATGGGCCAGATCTGGCACACCCGCGCGAAAGTCCTCGAAGAAGAAACCCGTGGGCGCATCAAGTTCATCTGGAACCAGGGGGTGTTGCAGGCGGGCATCTTCGTCATCCCGCGCGGCAACCCGGGTGGTGCCATGGCCCAACGGCTGCTGGGCTCGATGCTGGCCAATGCGGCCCCGCAGGTCGGGCTGCTGCAACTGCTGGGCAACGGGCCGACCAACCCCGAGGCCGCGGCCCAGGTGCCCGATGCCTTCCGCCGCTTCAACCCGACCGACCCGGCCAATGTGCCGCTGCAACTGACGCTGGATGGCGGCTGGTGGGGGGTGAACTACCCGGAGGTGAACCAGCGCTATCTCGACATGATCACCGGCTGACCCATGGCGCTGCTGCTGGTGAAGTCGGGCGGCCCCGAATCGATCGGGGCCTGGCGGGCGGCCTTTGCCGACGCCATGCCGGAGTTGGAGGTCCGCTTTTGGGACGAATCCGTACCGCCCGAAGCGGTGGACTATGTCCTGGTCTGGGACCCCGAGCCCGGGCGGCTCGCAACCTTCCCCAAGCTGCGCATCGTGTTTTCCAGTGCCGCCGGGGTGGACAATATCACCCGCGACCCGGCCTGGCCGCGCCACCTGCCGCTGGTGCGGATGGGCGGGGATGAGACGGCGCAGCGCATGGGCGAATTCATCGCGCTGTCCTGCCTGTCGCTGCTGCGCGACGGGCGGCGCATGGCGCTCGCCCAGGCGCGATCCGAATGGGACCATTTCGACGTGCCCTTCTGCGCAGCCCAACGCCGCGTCGGGATCCTGGGCCGCGGCAATCTGGGCAACCACGCCGCCCAGGTGCTGCGCGCCATCGGCTTTCCGGTCACCGGCTGGTCGCGCACGCGGCGGCCGGACGGCTTTGCCGGGCCCGAGGAACTGCCGGCCTTTCTGGCCCAGACCGATATTCTGGTCTGCCTGCTGCCATCGACGCCCGAGACCGCCGGCCTGATCGATGCGCGCCTGCTGGCGCAATTGCCGCCGGGGGCGGGGCTGGTGAACGCCGGGCGCGGCAGCCATGTCGTGCTGGACGACCTGCGCGCGGCGCTGGACAGCGGGCACCTGTCCGGTGCTGTGCTGGACGTGTTCGAAACCGAGCCCCTGCCGGCCGACACCTGGGTCTGGTCGCATGAAAAGGTCACGGTCACGCCGCATATCGCCTCACTCGCCGCCCGCGGTGAACGCGCGCGCTACGTCGCCCAGGCGATGCGCGACCACGCCGCGGGGCTGCCGCTGCCGAACCTGTTCGATCCCATCAAGGGGTATTGAGGCGTGAGCCATGCGCTGTCGCTGCGTGGACTGACCAAGCGCTACGGCGCCTTCGTCGCGGTGGATGACGTGTCGCTGGAGGTCGCGGCCGGCGCCTTCCTGACGCTGCTGGGGCCGTCAGGTTCGGGCAAGACCACCATCCTGATGGCCATCGCCGGGTTCTTGTCGCCCGATGCCGGCACGATCCTGCTGGATGGGCGCGACATCACGCCCCTGCCGCCGGAGCGACGGGATTTCGGCATGGTCTTCCAGGGCTATGCGCTGTTCCCGCATATGACGGTCGCGGAAAACATCGCCTTCCCGCTGCGGGTACGGAAACTCGGCCGGGCGGAGCGCGATGCCAAGGTGCGGGCGGCGTTGGACCTGGTGCAGCTCACGGGCCTGTCGGACCGCCGGCCGATGCAACTCTCGGGCGGGCAGCAGCAGCGCGTGGCGCTGGCCCGCGCGCTGGTCTTTGACCCGGCGCTGCTGTTGCTGGATGAGCCGCTGTCGGCGCTGGACAAGAAGCTCCGCGCCGAATTGCAGGAGGAATTGCGCGCACTGCACCGCCGCGTCGGCCGCACCTTCGTGAACGTCACGCATGACCAGGACGAGGCGCTGTCGCTGTCGGACCAGGTGGCGATCCTGAACCACGGGCGGCTGATCCAGGCGGGGGCGCCCGCCGCCCTGTATGAGCGTCCCGCGACGCGCTTCGTCGCCGACTTCCTGGGCAAATCCAACTTCTTCACGGCGGTGGCCGAGGGCGGCCGGCTGCATGTCGGCGGCATCGTCCTGGCGCAGCGCGATGCGCCGCCTTCGGGTGCGGTGCTGTTGTCGCTGCGGCCGGAGAAGATCGCTCTGCTCGCCGATGGGCAGAGCGCGGCGAATGTCGCGGAAGGCCGCATCCTGTCCTGGCAATACCTGGGGGCCGGCTTCAGCCTGGTGGTGGACACGCCGCTCGGCCCGCTGCGCGCGACCCTGCCGTCCTGGCGGGCGCCGATCGCGCCGGCGGCGGGGCTCGCGGTGCGTCTCGGCTGGGCGGCGGATGCCGCGGTGGCGGTGATCGAGGATGCCGCATGAGGCGCGACGCCGGCTGGTGGGCGCTGATCGCGCCGGCCTTCCTGCTGCTCACGCTCGTGTATATCGCGCCGATCCTGCAGGTGCTGGCGATCAGCGTGCTGGAACCAAGCCCGGGCCTGTCCAACTACGAACGGCTCTTCACCAGCGAAAGCGTGCAGCGCGTGATCGTCACCACGCTGCGCATCTGCACCATCACCACCGCCATCGCCCTCGGGCTTGGCTATGTGCTGGCCTATGTCATCGCCATGGCCAGTGAAGCGGCACGCCGCTGGTGGCTGCTGGCCGTGCTGGTGCCCTTGTGGATCTCGGTGCTGGTGCGCGCCTTCGCCTGGGTCACGCTGCTGCGCCGGCAGGGTGTCATCAACCAGGGTCTGATGGGGGCGGGGATCATCGAAGAACCCCTGGCGCTGGTGTGGAACGAGACGGGCATCGTCATCGGCATGGTGCATTACATGGTGCCCTATGCCGTGCTGCCGATGCTGGCGGCGATGCGGGAGATCGACCCGCGCCTGCTGACCGCCGCCCGCGGCATGGGCGCCTCGCGCGGCACTGTCTTCGGCCGCGTCTTCCTGCCGCTGTCGCTGCCCGGGGTGATCGCCTCGGGCGTGCTGGTCTTCATCTTCTCGCTCGGCTTCTACATCACCCCTGCGATCCTGGGCGGAGGCCGCACGCTGATGGTCGCCGAATGGATCAAATTGCAGATCCTGGACCTGATCCGCTGGGGCCTGGGCGCCATGATGGCGACCATGCTGGTGATCGCGATCCTGGCGACACTCGCCATCTTCGCGCGCGTGGTGAACCTGCGGCGGCTGTTCGGGGGCGGGGCGTGACCGGCGCCTATCGCCCGGGACTTTTCTCGCGCGGCCTGTCCTGGGCGACGGTCGTGTACCTGGTGCTGCCGATGACGATCGTGCTGCCGGTGTCGCTGACCGACCGGCGCTTTCTGTCACTGCCGGAACACGGCGCCTCGCTGCAATACTATCGCAGCTTCTTCGCCTCGCCGCTCTGGCTGGATGCGATGGCGCAGTCGCTCTGGATCGCGCTGTGTTCCACGGCGCTGGCAGTGGTCACCGGCACCCTCTGCGCGATCGGGTGCTGGCGCCTGTCGCGGCGATCAACCGATCTGATCCGGGCGCTGATGCTGCTGCCGCTGATCATCCCTTCCATCGTCTATGCGGTCGGGCTTTACCGGTACTTTGCCTGGGCGGGGCTGCTGGACAGTTTTGTGGGCGTCACCTTGGCGCATGGGGTCACGGGCATACCCTATGTCGTGGTCACGGTTTCCACGGCGCTGGCGGCCTTCGACCCGCGGCTGGAACAGGCGGCGCGCGGGATGGGGGCGTCGCTGCGCCAGACGCTCGCCTGGGTCATCCTGCCGCGCATCGCGCCCGGCATCGTCTCGGGCGCGATCTTCGCCTTCATCCATTCCTGGGATGAGCTGGTGATCGTGCTCTTCATCGCATCCCGCAATGTCTACACCCTGCCGCGCCGCATCTGGAACGGCATCAACGAGAACCTGGACCCGACCATGGCCGTGGTCGCGGTGCTGTTGATCGTGATGACGCTGGGGCTGCTGCTGCTCGACCTCGTGCTGAAGCGGCGCCAGACGGGCTGAAGCCGGGCGGGCTGAGGCTGGGCGGGCTGAAGCCGGGCGTCAGGCGACGCGCACGTTCGACAGGAAGCTGTCCACTTCTACCCGAAGCCTGTCCGCTTCGGCCGCCAGGCTGTTCGCCGAAGCCTGCATCTGCGTCGCTGCCGCGCCGGTTTCGCCCGAAGCCTGGGCGACGCCGTGGATATGGCTCGTGACCTCCTGCGTGCCCCGGGCCGCCTGCTGCACGCTGCGGGCGATTTCCTCGGTCGCGGCACCCTGCTCCTCGACCGCGGCGGCGATGGCGGTCGCGACCGCGCTCATCTCCCCGATGGCGACACCGATGGCGCGGATCGCCTCCACCGCATCGGCGGTCGCGGTCTGCATTTCCGCAACCTTGGCGCCGATGTCGCCGGTGGCCTTGGCGGTCTGGGCGGCCAATTGCTTGACCTCCGAGGCGACAACGGCAAAGCCCTTACCGGCCTCGCCGGCGCGCGCCGCCTCGATCGTCGCATTCAGCGCCAGCAGGTTTGTCTGCCCGGCGATGTCGCCGATCAGGCGCACCACGGCGCCGATCTCCTGCGCTGCGATCGACAGCCCCTGCACCTTGTCATCGGTGCGGCGCGACTGTTCCACCGCGCGGCTGGCCATCGCGCTGCTGGCGGTCACCTGGCGGCTGATCTCGGCGACGCTCGCGGCCATTTCCTCGGCGCTGGCCGCGACCGTCTGCACATTGGCCGAGGCTTCATGCGTCGAGATATTGACCGCCGCCGCCTGGCGGTTCGCGGTTTCGGCATTGCTGGCGACGGTCTGGGAGACGGTTCGCATCTCACCCGCACCGGCCGAGACATTGGCGACGATCCGCCCGATCTGTGCCTCGAACCGGCCGGCCAAGTCGCGCATGGCGGCCTTCTTCTCGGCCTCGGCCGCGGTGGCGGCCCGCCTTGCCTGCTCCGCCATGCTGCGCATCGCCAGGCCATTGTCCTTGAAGACCTGCACGGCCTTGGCCATCGCGCCGATCTCGTCGCCGCGATTGGCCGAGGGCACCTGCACGGACAGGTCGTCGGCGGCCAGGCTGCGCATCGCCGCGGTCATGCCGATGATCGGCCGGGTCACGACAAGGTGCAGCACATAGGCGAACAGCCCGGTCAGCAGCATCGTCACCACGGCGCTGGCGATGGTGACGAACTGCGCGCGCTCGCTGCTGGCTTCATAGGAGGCGGCGCGCTGCACCAACAGCCGTTCTTCCTCCGCCAGGATCTCGGCGGCCAGGGCGCGGAACGCATCGAACTGGCGGCGGCCCTCGCCATTGGCCTCGATCGCCCGGGCGGCCTCCCGCGTCGCCGGGTCGCGCATCAGGGCGATGGCGCGCTCGGCGACGTTGCGCGCCCAGTCCTCCGCCTCGCGCTGCAGGCCGGCGATGCGCGCCTGCTGCGCCGGGTTGTCGGCGGTCAGTCGCCGCAAAAGCTCCACACGCGCGGTAAAGCCTGTGCCGCCCGAGCGATAGGGTGCGAGCGAGGCGTCATCGCCGCTGATCAGGAAGCCGCGCAGCCCCGTCTCCCGGTTTATCATCTCCTCCCGCGCGCCGGATGCGGCCGCGATCACCGCATAGGTATGGCGGGTCATGGCGGTCGTGGCAGCAAGGTCGCGCAGCCTTGTCACCGTCATGGCGCCCGCCGCGATCAGCACGACAACCAAAAGGGACAGGCCGGTCAGGATTTTGGCCGACAGGCCGAGGCGGTTGAGCATACAGCGACAGTCCTTGCGCTTGGGTGCGACGATCCTGCCGGCGTTCACAAGCCGGCAAGGCAGGACGTATCGTTCCGATGGCATTGAGAAAGCGTGTACGGCCCGCGCCAGGCCCGCCTTGCCGTGTCAGGCCAGGGTCTGCTTGAAGCAGGCCAGCGTCCGGTCCCAGGCGAGCTTGGCGGCTTCTTCCTGATAACGGGGCGTCGAGTTGTTGTGGAAGCCGTGTTGGGTGCCGGGGTAGACGTGCGCTGCATGGGTCACGCCGGCGGCCTTCAGCCCGGCCTCGAACCCCGGCCACATGTCGTTGATGCGCGGGTCGTTCGCGGCATACTGGATCACCAGCGCCGCCTTGATCGCGGGGATGCCCGCCGCCGGCGGTGCGGCGCCATAGAACGGGACGCCGGCGGCCAGATCCGCGCCCATCGTCACCGCCAGCATATTCACCACGCCCCCGCCCCAGCAGAAGCCCGTGGCGCCGAGCCTGCCGCTGGACAGCGCATGGGCCTTGAGGAACCGCGCGCTGTTCAGCATGTCCGTCTGCAACCGGGCCTGGTCGAGCCCCGATTGCAGCGCCCGCCCGTCATCGTCATTGCCAGGATAGCCGCCGACCGGCGCCAGCCCGTCCGGTGCGAGTGCCAGGAAGCCCTCGACCGCCAGCCGCCGGGCGACATCCTCGACATACGGGTTGAGGCCGCGGTTCTCGTGGATCACCAGCACCGCGGGGAAGGGGCCGGTGCCGGCCGGTTGCACCAGGTAGCCGCGCATCTGCCCCGAGGTGCCGCCAGGCGAGGCGTAGCCGACATAGCGCGCCGTCATCCGCGGATCGGTGAAGGAGATGGTCTGCGCCTGGGCGTAGCGCGGCAGCAACGCCTGGGCCATCGCGAGCCCGCCTGCCACCAGGGCCGCGGCCTGCAGGAAGGCGCGGCGGTCCATCCGACCGTGGCAGTACTCATCGTAGAGATCATAGACACGCTGGTCGATGTGGCTGGCGGGCGGCAGGGTGTCGGGCATGGTTGCCTCCATGGCTGGGCCGCGCATCATGGCGCGAAACCGCGCGCGGGCGAAACCTTGGATGCTGGCCAGGGGCTGCCCTGCGACGACCAGATCCCGGCGGCGGCCGGCCACGTCACGGCGCAATGAGATCGCCGGGCACCGCAGCCGACGTGGCCCGCACAGGCCTGATGGTGTAATGCGTGTTGCAGGGTCGGCCGGGCTGCCTGCGGCGCGCATGGACACCTTCGGTCCGTGCGGCGGCCCGAGGTCCGGCCGATGCAGGTTGAACGAGGTCTTGATGCGGAATCCCTACGCCACACGCCCCGACCATACCTTCTGGCGCCGCGCCGTCGCCATCGCGCCGGACCAGGTGGACCCTGTCGTGGCGGCAAAGATCACCATCGCGCCGAACCATCGGGTGGCCACGGCTGGCAGTTGCTTCGCGCAGCATATCTCACGCGCGCTGATGGCCCGCGGCTTCAACTACCTGGTCACCGAGACCGGGCCCGAGGCCGAGGGCTACGGCGTCTTTCCCGCCCGCTTCGGCAATATCTATTCAGTGCGGCAGCTGCGCCAGCTGTTCCGCCGCGCCTATGGGCTGTTCGACCCGATCGACGAAGCCTGGGTGCGCCCCGACGGCGCGCTGGTCGATCCCTTCCGGCCGCAGGTGGCGACCGATGGCTTCGCCGACCTGGCCGCGTTGCGCGACGACCGGGAGAGCCACCTGGCCGCAGTCCGGGCGATGTTCGAAGGCTGCGACATCTTCATCTTCACCCTGGGGCTGACCGAGGCCTGGGTCTCCGCCCGGGATGGCGCGGTCTTTCCGATGGCGCCTGGCGTGGTGGCGCTGCCGCCCGGCGATGGGCCGGGTGCGGAGAGCGTGGTTTTCCACAACTTCACCGCGGCCGAGATGACCGCCGACCTGCGCGCCTTCATCGCCGACCTGCGGGTCGTGAACCCGAACGTCGGGATCATCCTGACCGTGTCGCCAGTGTCGCTGATCGCCACCTATGAGGATCGGCACGTGCTGGTTTCGACCATCGCCAGCAAATCCGCACTGCGGGTCGTGGCCGATGAGGTCACGCGGGACGATCCGGGCGTCGGCTACTTCCCGTCCTTCGAGATCATCACCGGGCATCACACCGGCTACGGCTACTTCGAGGCCGACCTGCGCCAGGTCTCGGCCCGCGGGGTGGAGGCGGTGATGGCGCTCTTCGCGCGCCATTGCCTGACCACCGTGGACGCGGCCGCAGCCCCGCCGATGCCCGAGCCGCGCCGGCGCGACCCGGCGGCGGTCGATGCCGAGTTTTCCGCCCTGCAGGCGGTGATCTGCGACGAGGAGGCGATCGAGAAATGAAGGTCGGCATTCTGGGCAATTGCCAGATGTGGAGCGCGACCGACTGCATCGCGGCGCTGCTGCCCGATGCGGAGATCTTCGCCGTGCGCACCGACCGCGGCGATGCCAGGGGCGATCTGGACGCCCTGGCCGATGCGCTGCTGGGCTGCGACGTGCTGCTGGCGCAGTTCATCCCGCCGGAACTCTTCGGCCCGCTGGCGACCGACCGGCTGGTGCCGCGCGCCCGCCGCGCGGTCGCGCTGCCGGTCATCAGCTTCGAAGGGCTGCACCCCGACTGCGTCTATGTCTTCGGCACGGACGGCAAGCCGAAGAACGGGCCGATGAACCCCTATATCTCGGCGCTGTGCATGGCGGCCTATCTGGAAGACCTGCCGGTCGAAAAGGCCTACCGGCTGTTCAACGCCTTCACCTACGCCCACCTCGGCTATTTCGACATGCACGCGACGAACCTCGCCTGGCTTGGCCCGGTCGCGGCGCGGTTCGGCTTCGACCTGGGCGTACTGCTGGCAGAAACGCCGCCCCTTTTCATGCACACGGTGAACCATCCGAAGATCGATATCATCTTCGCCATGGTGAAGGCGGCGCTGCGGCGGCTCGACGTGCCCTTCGCCGATGTGCCCGTGCCGCCCGACCCGCTGGCGCGGATGGGCACCTGGATGGTCTTCCCCGAGATCGCCGCCCGCCTCGGCGTGCCTTCGGTCGACCATTTCGAATCGCATGGCCGCCGCTTCGGCCTGCGCGACATGGTGCAGGGCCTTTATGAGTCCATGCCGGGCTGGCGCGACTACGTCGTCCCGCCCGCCGTGTTGCGGGCGCGGGCCTTCATTCGGGAAACGGTCAAGGGCCTGCCCCCGCCACCGCCGCCGCCACCAACGCCAACGCCTGAGACACTGAGCATCCAGGATGTCCGCATGGCTTTCCGCCTGATCCTGGGCCGCGATTGCGAAAGCGATGTGATCGCCGAACAGCACGCCAAGCTCTTCCAGACGCTGCCACAACTCCGCCGGGCGCTGCTGGCCTCCCCCGAATTCCGCGACCGCTACAGCGAACTGGCCTGACCGCCGGCGGGGCGCCCGAGGCGCCGGCAGCCTGGGTCGCCCGCCCAGGCCTCACCCGGCAGGCAGGGTCTTCATCGCCTCGGTCGTGTCGAAGTCGCGCAGCACGGCGTCGTCGGCCATCTCCACCTCGGCCACGGTGTCGGCGTGCAGCCCGGCCAGGTGTCGCGCGCCGACGTCCCCGGTGACGGCCATCATCTCGGGGATCAGCACGCGGTCCCAGAGCATCGGGTTGCCCTGCTTGCCGCGGCAGGTCGGCATGACGATCCGCCGTCCTTCCTCGGGGTCGAAGGCGGCGATCAGCCGGTCGATCATGCTGCCCGTCACCAGCGGCATGTCGCCCAGGCACACCAGCACGCCCTCGGCCTCAGGCGGCACGGCGGCCAGGCCCGCGCGCAGACTGGCCGACAAGCCGTCGAAGAAATCCTCGGCATGGGCGAAAATCACCGGGCGGCCCGCCAGTGCCGCCTCGATCCTTTCCTGTTCATGGCCGGTGACCACGATCACCGGGCGGGCGTGGCTGGCCAGCGCGTGATCGACCACGCGCAGGATCATCGCCTGGCCGCGCGCATCCTCGACCAACAGCTTGTTCAGCGGCGCCATGCGACGCGACCGGCCGGCGGCCATGATCAAGGCGGCGACCCTGCGGCCGCGGCGCGGGGCGAGGGTCGGGGCCGCGGTTTTCGCCGCCTGCTCGCGCGGCAGGGGGCGCAGCTCGATCTCCTTCAACAACCCGCCCACGCCCATGGCCATCACGTCGCGCGCGGTGACGTCCAGCCCCGCAAAGATGCGCTGCAGCACCCAGTCGAAGCCGTTCAGCTTCGGTGACCGGGCACAGCCGGGCAGTACCAGCGCCGGCGTCTGCCCGATGCGGCCGAGGCAGATCAGGTTGCCCGGATCGACCGGCATGCCGAAATGCTCGATCACCCCGCCGGCGCGCACGATCGCCGCGGGGCCGACGTCGCGCCGGTCGACCGTGGCCGAGGCACCGGCGACCAGCAGCAGTTCGGCCCCGCCACGGCGCAGCCGGGCCAGGCGCTCGGCCAAGGCCGCTTCGTCATGGTGGCAGGTCTCGGGCGGCATCAGCGTGCCGCAAAGCCCGGCGATTCGCTCGGCGGTCGCTTCCACCGCGCCCTGCATCACGCTGTCCTTGATGCCCGGCAATTCGGTCAGCACCAGGCCGACCTTCAAAGGGCGGAACGGGTGCAGGGTCAGGGCACGGCGGGGTTTCAGTATGGCTTCCGCCACCCCCAGCACCGGCCCCGGCACGGCAAAGGGAATGACCTTGATGGTGGCCAGCATGTCCCGCGCCTGGACCGGGCTGTGGTTCGGCAGGGTCGCGACCGTCAGGCTTTCATCCACGCCATTCAGCCGGTCGATCAGCACCGGGTCCAGCACCAGCAGCCCGGCCGTTTCCGCGACCAGGTTCACCCGTCCGGTGACGGCGCGGGTGCGGGCGACCAGCGGGCTTGCCATGGCTTCCGCGATACGATGCGCAGCCTCGTTTTCCGGCACGTCGCCGGGTTCCATGCGGGCGGCGATCACGCTGCCCATCTTGGCTTCCGCCAGGGCCGCCAACGCCTCGGCATCCAGCACCGTGCCCTTCTTCAGCACGCGGCCAGGCAGGCGAACGGTATGGGCGAGGACCGCGCCGCGGGCTTCGGCCAGCAGGGTGGGGCCAAAGATCATGCGCGGCGCTTGCCGCGCCGGATGGCGACGATCTCGGCGATGATGGACAGGGCGATCTCGGGGGCGGTGATGGCGCCGATGTCGAGCCCGATGGGCGCATGGATACGCGCCACGGCCTCAGCCCCGTGGCCGAGTTCGTTGAGGCGCTCCAGCCGCTTGGCGTGGGTGCGGCGGCTGCCCAGCGCGCCCACATAAAAGGCGGGGCTGGCCAGCGCCCGGTCCAGCGCCGGGTCATCCAGCTTCGGGTCATGTGTCAGCGTGACGACCGCGGTGCGGGTATCGGGGGCGAGCGCCGCCATCGCATCATCCGGCCAGTCGTGGTTCAGCGCGACATCGCCCGGAAAACGGTCGGCCGTCGCGAAGGCGCCACGGGGATCGACGATCGTCACCGCAAACCCCGCCGCGACCGCCATGGGCACCAGGCTCTGCGCGACATGCACGGCCCCCACCACGATCAGCCGCAACGCCGGGTTCTGCGGCTGGATGAACCAGGCGGCGTCCTCCAGCGTGACGTTCTGCGTGCGGTCGTCGCGCAGCGCTGCGGCGGCGGCCTCGGCCAGGGCCGGGGGCAGGGGGTCGTCGGGGTAGAGCGCCTGCGCCCCATCGCCGAGGTTGGTCAGCAGCGCCACCGGCCGGGCGGCGGCCTCGGCCGCACGCAGCCGGGCGAGGGTTTCGGGCGTCATGCCAGGGGCTCGACGAAGACCTTCAACTTGCCGCCGCAGGCCAGCCCGACCTCCCAGGCGCGTTCGTCGGAAATGCCGTAGTCCAGCAGCCGCGGCGTGCCGGTCTGCATGACCGACTGCGCGACCTCGGCAACCGCGCCCTCGATGCAGCCGCCCGAGACGGACCCGGCCATGCGGCCCGAGGCCGTGACCACCAGCCGCGACCCGGCCGGGCGGGGGGAGGAGCCCCAGGTCTCGACCACCGTCGCCAGGGCCACGGTTTCGCCCTCGGCGGCCCAGGCCTGGGCGGTGGCAAGAATAGTGTCGGCGCTCATGGCAGCCTCCTTGATGGGCGGGCGTCGCTCAAGGTCGCGATCAGGTCCCGCAAGGCATTCAGATTGTGCACCGGCCGGTGCTCGTGGACATGCGGCAACAACGCGCGGGCGCCCTGCGATTTGGGCTGGAACCCTTCCCACCGCAACAGCGGGTTCAGCCAGATCAGCCGCCGGCAGGATTTTTGCAGCCGGTCGGCGGCCTCGGCCAGGCCGGCCGCCCCCTGGCGGTCGAGACCGTCGGTGATCAGCAGCACCACCGCCCCCTGGCCCAG
>JBBQHE010000047.1:0-22575 GCA_038323655.1 Acetobacterales bacterium
GATGCGACCGGCATCCTGAAGGCCGATGTGGGTCTGCGCGACGGGCGGATCGCTGCGATCGGCAAGGCGGGCAACCCCGATACGCAGCCTGGGGTCACCATCATCATCGGGCCGGGGACGGAAATCATCGCCGGCGAAGGCCGCATCCTGACCGCGGGCGGGATCGACCCGCATATCCATTTCATCTGCCCACAGCAGATCGAGGAAGCCCTCGCATCCGGCATCACCACCATGTTCGGCGGCGGCACCGGCCCCGCGCATGGCACGCTGGCGACCACCGCGACGCCCGGCCCCTGGCACATGGCGCGCATGATGCAAGCGGCGGAATCCTTCCCGATGAACCTCGGGTTTCTGGGCAAGGGCAATGCGTCCCTGCCCGCGGGGCTGGAGGAACAGATCATCGGCGGCGCCTGCGGGCTGAAACTCCATGAGGATTGGGGCAGCACGCCCAAGGCCATCGACAATTGCCTGTCGGTCGCGGACGCCTATGACATTCAGGTCGCGATCCATTCGGACACGCTGAACGAGGCGGGCTTCGTCGAGGACACGCTCAAGGCGATCGCCGGCCGCACCATCCAGGCCTTCCACACCGAAGGCGCTGGCGGCGGGCACGCGCCCGATATCCTGCGCATCGTGGGCTATCCGAACGTGCTGCCCAGCAGCACCAACCCGACCATGCCCTACACCGTGAACACGGCGGACGAGCATCTGGACATGCTCATGGTCTGCCATCACCTCGATGCGCGTATCCCCGAGGATGTGGCCTTCGCCGAATCGCGTATCCGCAAGGAAACGATCGCCGCCGAGGACATCCTGCACGACATGGGGGCCATCAGCATGATGTCCTCCGACAGCCAGGCCATGGGCCGCGTGGGTGAGGTGATCATCCGCACCTGGCAGACCGCGCATAAGATGAAGCAGCAGCGCGGTCGCCTGGCCGAGGAAACGGGCGACAACGACAATTTTCGAGTGCGCCGCTACATCGCCAAATACACGATCAACCCGGCGCTGGCGCAGGGTATCGCGGCCCATGTCGGCAGTATCGCCATCGGCAAGATGGCGGACCTCGTGCTGTGGTCGCCCGCCTTCTTCGGCGTGAAGCCCGACATGATCCTGAAATGCGGGACCATCGCGATGGCGCCGATGGGCGACCCCAAGGCCTCGATCCCGACGCCGCAGCCGGTGCATTACCGGCCGATGTTCGGCGCCTATGGCAAGTCCATGCTGCATTCGGCGGTGACCTTCACCTCGGCCGCCGCACTTGCCGCCGGTATCGGCGACCGCATCGGGCTTCAGCGTCCGCTGCTGGCAGTGCAGAACACCCGTGGCGGCCTGGGCAAGAAGGACATGGTGCTGAACAGCGCGATGCCGAAGGTGACGGTCGATCCCGAAACCTATGAAGTGCGCGCCGACGGCGAGTTGTTGGTCTGTGAACCGGCCTCGGTCCTGCCGATGGCCCAGAGGTATTTTTTGTTCTGATGCACAGCGCGAACACCATCCTCGCCGCCGGGTCCTGGAAGGATGCGGCGGATACCATCACCCTCGGCTTCGACGACCGGTTTCGCCGGCGGCGCGCCTATGTCGCCGAAGGTGGCTTGTCCTTCCTGCTCGACCTGGCCGAGGCGACGGTGCTGCGCGACGGCGATGCGCTGCTGCTTGACGACGGGCGCATCATCGCCGTGCGCGCGGCGCCCGAACCGCTGGTCGAGATCACGGCGGGCGAGACCATCGGGCTTGCGCGCATCGCCTGGCACCTCGGCAACCGCCACCTGCCGGCCGAGATCGACGGGGCGCGCATCCTGATCCGCCACGACCATGTCATCGTTACCATGCTGCGGGGCCTGGGTGCCGGCGTGCGGGAGGTTATGGCGCCCTTCAACCCCGAAGGCGGGGCCTATGGCGAACACAATCGCGCGGTCGCGCATCCGCACGCCCATGGGCATGGCCACGATCATGGCGACGGCCATCACCACCCCCACTGAGGCCGAGCTCGGCCGGCTTCTGGCCTGGATTTCCCCGGCCTATCCGATCGGTGGCTTCTCCTACAGCAACGGCATCGAGATGGCGGTGGAACAAGGCGCCTTGCACAACCGCGCCGATCTGGTCGCCTATGTCGCGGCGGTGCTGGCCGATGGCGCGGCCTCGGTCGATGGGCCGCTGCTGGCGGGCGCATGGCGCGCGGTCGGCGATGACGCGGCGCTGGATGAAGTCGCCGCACTCGGGGCAGCGTTTCGCGGCACGGCGGAAACCGCGCTGGAGAGCCTGCAACAGGGCGATTCCTTCGCCCGCATCACGCAAAGCGCCTGGCCCGATGCGGGTTTTGCGGCCTTTGTGGCGCGGCATCCCGGGCGGCTTGCGCATGCCGTGGTCTTCGGGGCGGCGGCCGGTTTTTGCGCGCTGCCGCTGCGGGCAGCCTGCTTCGCCTATCTGTCGGGCTTCGCCGCCAACCTGGTCTCGGCCGGGGTGCGGCTGATCCCCCTCGGCCAGACCGATGGCCAGATCGCAACCGCGGGGCTCGTCGCCGCCGTCAGCCGCGCCACGGATGCGGCGCTGGAAGCCTCGCTTGACGATATCGGCACCGCGACCCCGGTGCTTGACCAGTTTTCCATCGCCCATGAAACCCAATACACAAGGCTGTTCCGATCATGACTGGTAACGGACCCTTCCGCGTCGGCGTCGGCGGACCTGTCGGTTCGGGCAAGACCGCGCTGCTCGACCGTCTGTGCAAATACCTGCGCGACGACCACGACATCGCCGCCATCACCAATGACATCTACACGCGGGAAGATGCCGAGTTCCTCACCCGCTCCGGCGCGCTGTCGGCCGATCGGATCATGGGGGTGGAGACCGGCGGCTGCCCGCATACCGCGATCCGCGAGGATGCCTCGATCAACCTGGCCGCGGTCGCGGAGATGTCGCAGCGATTCCCGAAGTTGGAAGTGCTGTTCATCGAAAGCGGCGGCGACAATCTGGCCGCGACCTTCAGTCCTGAGCTGGCGGACCTCACGATCTACGTCATCGACGTCTCGGCCGGCGACAAGATCCCGCGTAAAGGTGGCCCCGGCATCACGCGGTCGGACCTGCTGGTGATCAACAAGACCGACCTCGCACCGCTGGTGGGCGCGGACCTGGGCGTGATGGACCGCGATGCGAAGAAGATGCGCGGCACGCGGCCCTTCATCTTCACCAACCTGAAGATCAACCAGGGGGTCGCGGAAATCGCCGCCTTCGTGCTCGCCCAGGGCGGGATTATTCAGCCAGTTCCCGCATCACCCTGATCAGGTCGGACTTGCCCTCGAAGCCGATGCCGGGGAGGTCCGGCATGGTGATGTGCCCGGCCTCGACGCGCACCCCGTCCGGAAATCCGCCAAAGGGCTGGAACAGGTCGGGGTAGCTTTCATTGCCGCCCAGGCCCAGGCCTGCTGCGATGTTCAGCGACATCTGGTGCCCGCCGTGGGGGATGCAGCGCTTGGGCGACCAGCCGTTTTCGCGCAGCATGTCCAGCGTGCGTAGGTATTCCACCAGGCCGTAGGACAGCGCACAGTCGAACTGCAGCCAGTCCCGGTCGGGCCGCATCCCGCCATGACGGATCAGGTTGCGCGAATCCTGCATCGAAAACAGGTTTTCGCCAGTGGCCATCGGGTGGCTGTAGTGTTCGGCAAGGGCGGCCTGCAACGCATAATCCAGCGGATCGCCCGCTTCCTCGTACCAGAACAAATCATAGGCCATAAGCGCGCGGGCATAGGCGATGGCGGTGGCCAGGTCGAAGCGCCCGTTGGCATCGACGGCCAGGCGGCAGCCCGGCGGCAGCATCTTCAGCACCGCCTCGATCCGCGCCATGTCATCGGCCAGCGACGCGCCGCCGATCTTCATTTTTACCACGGTGTAGCCGCGATCCAGGTAGGATTGCATCTCGTCCGTCAGCCCCTGCAACCCCTTGCCGGGGTAGTAGTAGCCACCCGCCGCATAGACGAAGACCTGCGGATCGGCGGTGGTGCCGTACCGTTCGGCCAGCAGGCGGAACAGCGGCTTGCCTGCGATCTTCGCCGTCGCATCCCACAGCGCCATGTCGATCGTGCCCATGGCGACCGAGCGTTCGCCATGCCCGCCGGGCTTTTCGTTCCGGAACATCGTGGCCCAGACGCGGTGCGGGTCGATGTTGGTCTCGTCATCCGTCAGCAGCGATTCGGGGGCGGCCTCGGTGATGCGCGGCAGGAACCGGTCGCGCATCAGGGCCCCTTGGCCGTAGCGCCCGTTGGAATTGAAGCCGTAGCCAACGACCCGGCGCCCGTCGCGCACCACATCGGTCACCACGGCGACCAGGCTCAGCGTCATCCGGCTGAAGTCGATATAGGCATTGGCGATGGGGGATGCGATCGGTTTGGTCACCTCGACCACGTCAAGGATGCGGACCATGGGGCACAGTCTCCGTTTGCGCTGGCCAGGTGTCGCGGCCTTGTGCGAAGTGTCGGACATGGACGTGCCCCTGCCAACCGACCCCTTCGCGATTACCGCCCTCGATCAACTTGAGGCGCTGTATGCCCAGCCATCGGACCTCGTGCGCAACAAGGCGACCGACCGGCTGGATGCGGCAACCCGCCGCTTCATCGCGGCCAGCCCCTTCGTGCTGCTGGGCACCTCCGGCGCCCGCGGCCTGCATGTGACGCCGCGCGGCGATGGCCCCGGCTTTGTCGAGGTGCTGGACGATACGACGCTGGCCATCCCCGACCGGCGCGGCAACAACCGGCTGGATGCGCTGCGCGACCTGCTGGAAGACGACCGCGTGTCGCTGCTCTTCCTGGTGCCGGGCGTCGGCGAGACGCTGCGCGTGCATGGCCGCGCCCGCATCACGACCGACCCCGCCCTGTGCGCGCGCCACATCGCCCAGGGCAAGCAGCCCACGACGATGCTGGTGGTGCAGGTGCGGGAATTGTTCATGCAATGCGCCAAGGCGCTGATGCGCTCCCGCCTCTGGGCCGCCACGCCGAGGCCGGCGGCGGTGCCGAGCATGGGCGAATTGCTGGAAAGCCAGAGCCGGGGCCGGGTCGAAGCCGTCGCTGTGGATGCGGCCTACGACCAGCGCATCCGCGCCACGATGTATTAGGCCGCCGCCACCCGCCGGCCCACCATCGCCTCCACCCGCCGCACCCCGATCACCTGGCCGAGGTTGCCCGCGACCAGCTGCACCATCGCCGCCGGCATGGCGTGCAGCGTGATGTCCAGCGTCATCACCCCGCCCTGGCGTTGCGACCGGACCCGGTCGGGCACCAGGTCGCGCTTGGCGAAGGGTTCCAGCAGCCGCGGTAGCAGCCCCGCCGAGGCATCGGCCAGGACCGAGAAACTGGCCGCCGTCAGCGGGCCATCGAGATCATTGGAGAACATGGTGCGGAAAATCCCGGATCATCGGGTGGGAGGGGTTTGGCGGGATGACCCGGCCGCGACCCCCCGCGGGAGGTTTTGCTAAGCGGCCGGGCCGCTAATCATGATCCGTCGGGTTTTCATGCCGCGAACATAACCGCCCGGCGCCAGGCCGTACCCGCGCCGGTCGCGCATGCCTGGGTTCATGTTTTCGCCGGCAGCGGACTGCTGTTCACCATCAGCGTTTGCGTCTGCGACGGGTGTTCGATGCCCAGTTCCGCAAAACGTATCTTCATCCGCCGGTTGAACTCACGCCCGACCGCCCAGCGCGCGGCGGGCTCGGTCTTCAGCCGCACCCGCATCACGACCCCGGTGTCGTTCAGCTTGTCCACGCCCATCACGTCCAGCGCGTCGCGGATCATGGGGCGGTATTTCGCGTCCGTCCGCATGTCCTCGGCGACCCCGCGCAGCGCCTCGGCCACGCGGTCGGTGTCCTCGGCATAGGTGACGGAGACATCCATCACCGCGAAGCCGAAGTCCCGCGACTGATTGGTCACCGTCGTCACCGCGCTGAAAGGCACGATATGCACGCTGCCATCGAGCGCGCGCAGCCGGATCGAACGGATGGAAAGCTGTTCCACCGTGCCGCTCATGCCGCCCAGTTGCACGCTGTCGCCGACCGCGACCGCGTCCTCGAACAGCAGGAAGATGCCGGTGATCACGTCCTGCACCAGCTTCTGGCTGCCGAAGCCGACGGCCAGGCCGATCACCCCGGCGCCGGCGATCAGCGGGGCCACGTTCACGCCGATCTCCGTCAGCAGATTCAGGCTGACGAATGTCAGGATCACCACCAGAAGCGCCGTGCGCAGCATCGGCAGCAGGGTGCGGACACGGGCGGACTTCGCCGCCTGCGCATCGCGCGACAGCCTTTCGAGGTGGCGCGCGATGGCGGCATTCGCCGTCTCCCACACCGCGACTGCGATCAGCAGCACGAAGCCCATCTGCACGAGCGACCCGACCAGCCGGCTGCCCAGCGCACCACGCTTGAACCAGGCGAAGGATTCGACCCCCCAGGATTCCAGCAGCAGCAGCACCGCCAAAAAGGTGATGACGGTGGAAATCACCCCCTTCAGCACCGGCAGGTAGCGGTTGGCCCGCGCCTCCAGCCCCGGGTAGCGCTGGGCCAGGTCGTCGCCGACGCGGAAGCCGCGGATCAGCGCGCGGCGCAGTCCCTCGTCCAGGATTTTGGCGGCCGCCACCACCGCGACAGTGGCCAGCGAGACATGCAGCAGCCGCTCGAACCCATCGCGGACCTCCAGCGCCCAGACGCCCCAGAGCGCCACCACGTAGAGGATGGCCACGATGTGCCAGACCTCGGCCAGGCGGTTGCGCAGGGCCCGGAGCAGCCGCCGGCCGCGATCGGGCGCCTCGGTCGGGCCCAACGGCGGCGCGCGCAGCACATCGGCCACGGCCACCCGGTTCTGCAGCACGACAATGCCGAGGAACAGCGACACCAGCAGCAGCACCAGCCGCATGATGGCGTCGTAGGCCGACCACGGCAGGCCGAAAAGCAGGCCGGTCTCGGCCACGCTGAAGCCGACCACGCCGACCGCGACGATGCGCCGCAGCCAGACCGTGACATAGGCCGCCGTTTCATCGGCGCAGGGCACCAGGCGCAGATGGGCCGAGGCGGGCGAGAACAGCATCCGCGCCGTGATCAACACCGCGCGCGCCAGGATATAGGCGTTGTTGCAGCCAAGCAGGATCAACTGCGTGGTCGGCAGCGGGTTCACCGCCCCGATCAGCCCGTAGGAGACGACGGCAAAGGCACCCACCGGCAACAGGTCCAGCACCAGCCGCCCGAGCACCAGCGGCACCCGGCGCAGCCAGGACCATGACGCACCGCTGTCGGGTGCCGCCCGGTCCAGCCGGTCGCGCCAGCGGCGCATCCAGCGTTCGGCCAGGGCCTCGGCCAGCAGTCCCAGCCCGAACAGCAACCCGAGTTTCCAGGACGCATCGAGCACCCGCGCCTGGGTCACCGGGTCGCGCGCCAGGCCCGAAATCCAAGCCACCACCGACGGCAGGTCGGTCAGCGCCTGGACGGCGGTGACGATCTGGTCGGACAGCGACTGCAGCCGCTGGCTGGCCCCCAGCAGCAACTGCGCGCCGAGGGTGTTGGGCGCCAGGATATCGGGCAGCGGGCTGGCGGCGGTGTCGGCCTCGGGCGTCGCGGGCGTGGCGGGCGCAGCGGGCGTCGCGGCTGCGCCTGCCGTTGCGGCGGCGGCGGCGGGCGCGGCGCCGCCGGCGATGGCCAGGGCATCCAGCGTCCGCAGCAGTTCGGCACGGCGGGCGTCGTCGCGCAGCAGGTCGCGCAGGCGGGCGGCCTCGGCGCCCGCAATCGGCGGTTGTGGCGCCGGCGGGGCCGCGACGGGCGCCGGCGCCGCCGTGGCGTTGCGCGGCGGGGTCGGGGTCCGGGGTTGGGCTGCGGGGCGCTGGGCGGCGGCGGGCGGAGCGGGGGTGGTGGCCGCCGCCGGGGGCGGGGGCGCCGCCAGCGTCGGCGCGACCGGCACCGGCTCCAGAGCGGGCGGGGATTCCTGTGCCGCGACCGGGGCGGCGGTCAGGGCAAGCAGCAGGGACAGGCGGGTCAACAGGGTCATGATGCGGCAAGCCGTGCCCTTGATCGGGCGGCCGGGTCAACCTGGACAGGGCGGATGGACGCAGGGCCTTGGCGGTCGCACCATGAATGTGATGTTCGCGCAGCCTTCGGTCTGGACGGTGATGGTGGCGCTGCTGGGCGTGCACCTGGCCGGCATGGGCGCCTTTTTGACCATACCGGTGCTGGCGCCCGCCATCGCGGCCGAAACCGGGCTTGCGGCCAGCCTGACCGGTTACAACACGGCCCTGGTCTATGCCGGGGCGCTGGTGTCGGGGCCTTTCACCGCGGCGCTGCTGCGCGCCTGGGGCGGGGTGCGGCTGTTGCAGATCGGGCTGTGCATCATCGCCGGGGCCATCCTGCTGGCGCTGGTCGGCAGCCCTTGGGCGCTTGCGGCCTCCGCATTGATCGCGGGCTTTGGCCATGGGCCGGTGACGCCGGCGGGCAGCCACCTGCTGGCCAGCCGCGCCCCGCCGCATCGCCGCAGCCTGATCTTCAGCCTGAAGCAATGTGGCGTGCCGGCCGGCAACATGATGGTCGCGGCCCTGGCCCCGGCGGTGGGGGTCGCCTTCGGCTGGCGCTGGGGGGCTGCGACGATCGCGCTGGTCGCCCTGCTGGTCGCGGCCAGCCTGCAGCCGCTGCGCGCGGCGCTGGATGCCGACCGGGTGACCGGGGCGCGGATCGATGCCTCGGCGGTGCGGGAGGCACGGGCCAGCCTGGGGCTGCTGCGCCAGCACCGCGCCCTGCTCTGCCTGACGCTGGCTGCCGCCGGCTTCGGCGCCAGCCAGTTCTGCTTCGCGTCCTTCTTTGTGGTCTGGCAGGTCGAGGTTTTGGGGGTGCCGCTGGCCCAGGCCGGGTTGGCGCTGGCGATCGGCCAAGGCGCGGGGGTTGCGGGGCGCGTCGCCTGGGGGTTTTTGGCGGACCGGATCGGCGCGGTGCGGGTGCTGACCGGGCTGGGGGTGGGGACGGTTGCCTCGGGCCTGGTGCTGGCCGCGGCCGGCCCGGCCTGGCCGCAGGGGCTGATCATCCTGGCTGGCATGGCGATGGGGGCGACCGCGGTCGGCTGGAACGGCGTGCTGCTGAGCGAGGTCGCCCGCGTGGCACCTCCAGGCCAGGCGGGCGCCGCCACGGCGGCGCTGGGGGTGGTGTTCGGTGGGGCAATGATCCTGGCGCCTTCGGCCTTTTCCGCCCTGGTCGGCTGGACCGGTGGGTATGCCGCGGGCTTCGTGCTGTGTGCCGTGCTGGCGGGCGCCGGGACACTGGCCCTGCGGGGGGCCTTGCGCGACGCGCCGCCGGGCGCAGATTGACCCGATGCAGACGTTTCTCACCATCCTCGTCGCCGTCGCCATGTTCGGCACCCTGGCTGTCCTGCTGGTCGGCCTGGTCAGCATGGCGAGGGGCGGCGATGGCGCCCGGTCCAACGCGCTGATGCGCTGGCGGGTGGTGCTGCAGGGCGCGGCCTTGCTGCTCTTTATGCTGCTGATCAGCCTGATGCGCGGCTGACCCGCCCGGCCCTTGCCGCTCCGCCCCCGGCGGTCCTATAGCAATGCGCGATTGTGCAGTTGCGAGATGGCTGCCTTTCGGCGCATGACCCTCCGTCAAAGGGCTGCCCAGACGCCCTTTCCCGGCCAAGCCGGTCCTTAGCAGGAAGTGCCAGGATGAAGCTCCTCGTCCCCGTCAAGCGGGTGGTCGATTACAACGTCAAGGTCCGCGTCAAGGCCGACGGCACCGGCGTCGAGACCGCCAACGTCAAGATGTCCATGAACCCCTTCGACGAAATCGCCGTCGAGGAAGCCGTGCGGCTGAAGGAAAAGGGCGTGGCGACCGAGATCGTCGCCGTTTCCATCGGCCCGGCAGCCTGCGCGGAACAAATCCGCACCGCACTCGCCATGGGGGCCGACCGCGGCATCCTGGTCGAGCACGACGGGCCGGTGGAGCCGTTGACCGTCGCGAAACTGCTGAAGGCCATCATCGGCCGCGAAAACCCGGGTCTGGTGGTCATGGGCAAGCAGGCGATCGACGATGACATGAACGCGACCGGCCAGATGCTGGCCGCCCTGATGGGCTGGCCCCAGGGCACCTTCGCCAGCAAGATCACGATCGAGGGCGACCGCGCGACGGTGGTGCGCGAGATCGACGGCGGGCTTGAAACCGTGTCGATGGCCCTGCCTGCCATCGTCACCGCCGACCTGCGGCTGAACGAACCGCGCTATGCCTCGCTGCCCAACATCATGAAGGCGCGCAAGAAGCCGATCGAAAACCTCAAGCCGGCCGATCTCGGCGTGGATCCGGCGCCACGCCTGACCGTGCTGAAGGTGGAAGAACCCGCCAAGCGCAAGGCTGGCCAGAAGGTCGGTTCGGTCGCCGAACTGGTGCTGAAACTCCGCAACGAAGCCAAGGTGATCTGAGATGACGGTCCTCATTCTCGCCGACCATGCCGATGGTGCGGTCAGCCAGCCGACCCGCAGCGCCGTCGCCGCCGCGGTGCAGTTGGGCGATGTGCATGTATTGGTTGCCGGCGCCGACACCGCCGCCGCGGCCGCCGCGGCCGCGGCCCTGCCCGGGGTCGCGCAGGTGCTGACGGCCGAGGCACCTGCCTATGCCCATGCGCTGGCCGAACCGCTGGCGGCGCTGATCGTAGCCCTCGCGCCGGGGTATACGCATCTGCTCGGCGCTTCCTCGGCCATCGGCAAGAATGTGATGCCCCGGGTCGCGGCGCTGCTGGATGTGCAGCCGATCTCGGACGTCTCGGCGGTGATCGATGCCGATACCTTCGTCCGCCCCATCTATGCCGGCAATGCGCTGGCGACGGTGCGTTCGGCGGACGCGACCAAGGTGATGACCATTCGCGCCGCATCCTTCGACCCCGTGGCCGCGACGGGCGGGGCGGCGCCCATCGCCGCTGCCGCCACGGTCGCCGATCCCGGGCTGTCGGTCTTCGTCGGGTCGGAGATCGCCAAGTCCGAACGCCCGGAACTGACCGCGGCAAAGATCGTGATCTCAGGCGGGCGGGCCATGGGCTCGGCCGAAAACTTCCATCTGCTGGACAAGGTCGCCGACATGCTGGGGGCCGCCGTCGGCGCCTCGCGCGCCGCGGTCGATGCAGGCTACGCGCCCAACGACCACCAGGTCGGCCAGACCGGCAAGATCGTGGCCCCGGAACTGTACATCGCCATCGGCATCTCGGGCGCGATCCAGCACCTGGCCGGCATGAAGGACAGCAAGGTCATCGTCGCCATCAACAAGGACGAAGAAGCGCCGATCTTCCAGGTGGCCGACTACGGCCTGGTCGGCGACCTGTTCAAGCTCGTCCCCGAACTCGAAGCAGAACTGGCCCGCGCATGACCGTCGATGTGACACCGGCCCCCTCGGCCGTGGATGCGACCCTGCTGGCCCCCGCCATCGCCAGCATCGGCGTGATCGGCGCGGGGCAGATGGGCAATGGCATCGCTCATGTCGCGGCGCTGGCAGGCATTCCGGTCCGGATGGTCGATATCGACGCCGCCGCCATCGAACGCGCCCGCGCGACCATGGCCAAGAACATGGACCGCCAGGTCAATCGCAAGACCATCACGACCGAGCAGCGCGACGCCGCCTTGGCCCTGATCACCGGCGGCACCGACTACGCCGCCTTCGGCGATTGCGACCTGGTGGTGGAAGCCGCGACCGAACGCGAGACGGTGAAGCAATCCATCTTCAAGGCGGTCTGCCCGCATCTGAAGCCCACGGCCATGCTGGCTTCCAATACTTCCTCCATCTCGATCACCCGCCTGGGTGCGGTCACCGACCGGCCCGAGCGTTTCATCGGCATGCATTTCATGAACCCCGTGCCGGTGATGAAGCTGGTCGAGGTGATCCGCGGCATCGCCACCAACGAGGCGACTTTCCTGGCGGTCGATGCGCTGGCCCGGCGCCTCGGCAAGACCACCGCGACCTCCGAGGATTTCCCCGCCTTCATCGTCAACCGGATCCTGGTGCCGATGATCAACGAGGCCTGCTACGCGCTGTATGAGGGCGTGGGCTCCATCACCTCGATCGACACCGCCATGAAGCTCGGCGCCAACCACCCGATGGGGCCGCTGGAACTGGCCGATTTCATCGGGCTGGACACCTGCGTCGCGATCATGGGCGTGCTGCACGAGGGCATGGGCGACAGCAAGTACCGCCCCTGCCCGCTGCTGGTGAAGTATGTCGAAGCCGGCTGGTACGGCCGCAAGACTGGCAAGGGTTTTTACGACTACAGCGTAGAGCCGCCGCGCCCGACGCGATGAACGAGGCGCGTATGCACGCGATGATCACCCACGACCGCATCAAGGTCACCACCGATGGCGCCGTCGCCACGGTGCTGATCGACCGCGCCGAAAAGCGCAATGCGCTGGACCTGCCGATGTGGCAGGCGCTGGGGGCGGCGATGGACCACCTCGGCACGGTGAATGAGATCGGCTGCGTCATCATTCGCGGCGCCGGCACCGCGGCCTTTTCCGCCGGGGCCGATATCGCGGCCTTTGACCGTGACCGCGGCACGCCGGACAAGCCCAGCACCTACAACCAGGACCTGCACCACACGATGCAGGCGATCCGCACCTGCACCCATCCCGTGGTCGCGGCCATTTCCGGCTGGTGCATGGGCGGCGGCGCGGGCATCGCCAGCATGTGCGACTTCCGGGTGGGCGGTGAAACGATGCGCCTCGGCGTGCCGGCGCGCGAGCGGGGCATCTGGTATGCCCATGCTGAACTCGACCCGATCCTGTCCGCCGTGGGCTATGCCGTCGCCTGTGAATTGATGATCGAAGGCCGGGTGTTTTCCGGCACGGAAGCCTTCGGCAAGGGGCTGATCTCCCGGGTCGTGCCCGACGACGCCGTCTTTGCCGAGGCAGAGGCCCTGGCACTTCGCATCTGCCAGGGCGCGCCGCTGTCCAACCGCTACCACAAGCGGGCGCTGCAGGCGCTGCGCGGCCCGATCCCGGTTTCGGCCGAGGAGCAGGCCGCCGCCCAGGGTTTTGCCAGGACCGCCGATTTCCGCGAGGCGACGCTGGCCTTCCAGGAAAAGCGCAAGCCGGTGTTCCGCGGCGCCTGAATCGTAACACTCGGGTAAGGCGTCGGCCCCATCCTCGGGCCCATGGACATGACCTTTGCCCAAAATGTGCAAGGACCGACCGCGGGCTTCTCGCCCTTCACCCTGGTTTCAGACCAGCCGGCGACCTTTGCCGAACGCGGCGTGGTGCTGCCGCTGACGAGTCCGGCGCTCGCCGGGGCGCGGATGCGCGGGACGGCCGGCGGGTCCTGTGAATTCCTGCTGCCCAACCCCTCCGGCCGTCCCGCGGGCTCTATGTCCTGCCATGGGAAGCGCTGCCCGGCCTGGCCGCGCCCAGCATCTTCGACACGCTGCTGAGCCGCGCCCTGCTGCGGGCCGGGCCGCCGACCCCGGGGCTCGTGCGCGACCACGCTCTGGCGACCGCGGCCGAGGGTGCGGCGGGGCCCGCTGCCGCCGCCGCCGCCCGCGCGGCCCTGGCCGCCGACGCCGCGGTGATGGATGCGGCGCGGGCCGCGGTCGTCGCAAGGCTGACAACCGCCATGGAAGCCCCGGGCCAGGCCGTTGCCATGGCCGCCGATACGCCGGCGGGGCGGGAACGCCGGGCTGCCTGCGCCCTCTCCGCCCTGGCGCAGAAGAATGGACTGGGGTTGCCGGTGGTCGCCAGACGCATCCAGGATGTGGCGGCGCTGCTCGCCCCGCTCGGCCTGCTGCCGGGGACCGAGGCCGCCTGGGTCAACCGCGCGGCCGGTGCGCTGCGCCAGTTGGCGGCGGAACTGCGCCGGCGGCTGCCTGGCCCCGACGACGACCCGCTGCTGCTCGACGCCGGCCCAATCCAGGCGCTGATCGCGCGGATCGACGAAGCGGCCGCGCTGTGCGACCACACACGCAAGGCCGTGGCCCTGGCCATCAAGGGCATGCCGGCGCTGCTTGGCGCCTGGCCGGAGCGGGCGCCGGGCCTGGCTGACCTCGCCGCCCGCCCCGCCTGGGCGGTCGATGGCTGGCACCGGCTGGCGGCGCTGCGCGCGGTGACCGCGGCCGATGTGACGACGCTGGTGCGCGCCCTGTCAGCCAATGCGCCCTCCTGGCCGGCCGAAGTCCAGCGCTGGTCCGAACGTGGCATGGCTCCCCCGCCCGCCTTGCCCCCGGGGCGGGCGGTCGCGACCAGCAACCTCGTGGCCCTCGGCCCCGATCCGCAGGCCCTGGCCGAAGCGGCCCTGGCGCGCCTGCTGTGAACCCGCTCGCCGCCGCCTCGCCGGCCTCGCTCAAGGCGCTGCGTTCAACCCTGGAACAGATGCCCGATTCCACCATCGGCCGCGTCCTGCCGATGCTCGATGCCTTGTCGGACCGCGATCAGGCCGACCAGATCCTGGGCGCGATCCGGCCACGGTTGCGCCGGCTTCGGCCAGCCCGCCCCCTGGCACCGATGCGGCTGCTGTTCCTGCCGCTGGATGGCGCCATCATGGCACCCGCTGCCTGGCGGCGTGGCCTGCCCGCCATCCCGCGCAGCGTGCTGGCGCCGCTGGCGGCGCTGGTGCAGCAGGTGGCCCCCGCCGTCTGGGCCGAGGTCGCGGCCCATGGCGCCGGCCGGCTGACCGATGACCTGGGGCTGGTCGGGCGCCTGGGGGGCATGCTCTGGCCTGCCGCCGCCGCCGCCTTCCAGACCAGCACCCCGCCACCTGGCTGGGCGGCGAGCGGGCTGAAGCCCGAGGACGCCGTGCCCATCCTCAAACTGGCCTCCGCCGTGCTGCGCCAGGGGCCGCTGTTGTGGCGGCTGCTCTGCACCGAGATGCCCGACCCCGCGCCCTTGACCGCCGACCTGCGGGCCGCGCTGCTGCCTTTGCTCGACCAGTCGCCGCAGGCCTTCATTGCCGGGCTGGCCCTGCTGGTGGAACGCTCGACCTCACCAGGGTCGCTGGCCAGCGTCGCGGCACGGCTGGACCCGCGCGCCCAGGCGCTGACAGAACAGGCGCTGGATGGCTTCCTGGAACGCTGCGACGTGCATGATTTCTCCGCCGAGACGCCCGCCGGCGGGGCCGCCGCGGCGATGGGCTTCGCCCGGCTACTGGCCGACATGGAGGACGCCCCGGCGGCCGACCGCGCCCGCCGCCGCGCCAACCTGCACCGGCTGCGCCAGCGCGCCGCGGCCGATTGCCTGACCCGCTTCGAAGACGTGACGCGAAGCCAGATGCTGGCGCCGCTGCAGGCCGGGGCCGAGGCCGCGGCGCTGGAGGACGTCGCCCGCGGCCTGCGCCGCATGGCCCGCGCCGGCGGCAAGATCGGGGACGCCGCCCCCTACGACCGCGGCCTGGCCGAGATCCTGGCCCAGGTCGCCCAACGCCCCGCCCGGCTGCCGCTGATGACCGCGGCCCGGCTGACCGAGATCCTGTCCGGGCCGGAAGCCGGGCTGGCCCTGCTCGAGGCGCGATAGCCGCCGGCCCCGACAGACTACCTTGGGGGCGCTTCCCGCCGCGGCCTGCTACACCCGCCGCATGGTCCTGGTCCCGTCCCCCCGCGTCCCCACGTCGCGTGCCCTGGCGCTGATCGTGGCCAGTGCGTTGTTCATGCAGAACCTGGACAGCAGCGTGGTCGCGACCGCCCTGCCCGCGATGGCGCGCGACCTGGGCGAACCGCTGCCGAACCTGTCGGTCGCCATCACCGCCTATGTTGTCTCGGTCACCGCCTTCGTGCCGGTCTCGGGCTGGGTCGCCGACCGTTTCGGCGCCAGGCGGGTGTTCCTGGCAGCGATCCTAGTCTTCACCCTGGCCTCGGGGCTCTGCGCCGCGGCCGATGGGCTGGCCTGGCTGGTTGCCGCGCGCATCCTGCAAGGCATCGGCGGTGCGATGATGGTGCCGGTGGGGCGCCTGCTGCTGCTGAAAAGCGTGACCAAGGCCGAGATGCTAGCGGCGATGACCTGGCTGACCATGCCGGCATTGCTCGGCCCCGTGTCCGGCCCGCCGATCGGGGGGCTGCTGACCGACCTGTATGGCTGGCGCAGCGTGTTTTTGATCAACCTGCCGCTTGGCGTCATCGGCTTCGTGCTGGCGGCGTCGATGATCCCCCGCACCCCGCCTGAGGACGCTGTCGCCGCGCCGGACCTGCGTGGCATGGTGTTGATCGGGGCTGCGCTGGCGCTCGGGATGACGGGGTTGGAATCGGTGGGTCGGCATGTGCTGCCGCCACTTCTGGCCTGGGGCGCGCTGCTGGGCGGCATCGCCTTGGGCTGGCTCGCCTGGCGGCATTGCCGGGCCGTGCCGAAGCCGGCGCTGGATTTCTCGCTGCTGCGCATCCCGACGTTTGAGGCCGCGGCCATCGCAGGCTCGCTGTTCCGCACCGGGGCCGGGGCCTCGCCCTTCCTGGTGCCGCTGTTGTTGCAGACGGTGTTTGGCTGGTCGGCCTCGCAATCGGGGCTGGTGACCTTTGCCACCGCCCTGGGGGCCTTTGCCATGAAGCCGGTGGTGCGGCCGGTGCTGCGACGCTTCGGGTTCCGCGGGACGCTGGCGGTAACCGCCATCGTCGCCACGATCGGCACGGGCATCGGCGCGGTCTTCACCCCCGGCTGGCCCTGGTGGGCGCTGTTTGCAGCACTCGCCTTCGGCGGGCTGGCGCGCAGCCTGGCCTTCACGGCGATGAACACGCTGGCCTTCGCCGATGTGCCGGGTCAGCGGTTGTCGGCGGCGACCAGCCTTTACGGCACGGCGCAGCAACTGACGCCTGCGCTGGGGGTGGTGCTGGCTTCGGGCGTGCTGGCGGCGGGGGCGGCGATGTCGGGCCGCGACGTGCCGGGGGCCTCCGACTTCTCGCTGGCCTTCGTCGCCTGCGCGCTGCTGGTGCTGGTCTCGGCGCCGTTTTTCGCGCGGCTGCCGCGGGATGCGGGGGCCGAGGTGTCGGGGCACCGGCGCACATGAAAAAGTCATCGCCTGCGCGATAGCCTGCCACGCTGCCAAGCGCTGCACGCCGTGCCATGCTGCGCGCAATCGTGTCCCGGAAAGCCAGACCCATGCGCCGCCTGCTCGCCCTTATTGCGTTGCTCCTTGGCCTTGCGGCCCCGCTGGCGGCCCAGCAGCTGAATTTCGAACTGCCGGGGCTGCAACGCGATGCATCCGGTTATGAATCCGCACTCACCCGGCGCTTTCCCGCCGGCGGCACCCCCGCCCAGCGCAACCAGGCCGAACAGCGCGCCGCCACCGCCGAACGCGCCGGCAACTGGGCCGCCGCCGCCCAGGCCTGGGAGGAAAGGGTCGGCGCCGGCAATGCGACGGCTGACCACTGGATGGCGCTTGGCCGCGCGCAGTTGAACCGCACCCCGCCCGAGGCGCCGCGCGCCATGCAGGCCGCCTGGCAGGCCTTCATGATGGTGCCTGGCGGGGCGCCGGAGATCCCTTCGCTGGTGCTGATCTCGCAGGCGCTGGCGCGGCAGAACCTGCTGGCCGAATCGCTCACGGCGCTGGCCGCCGCCCAGTCACGCGACCCGGAGAACCCCGCGCTGCGCCAGCAATTGGCCGATGCCCGGCGCGCCGCCGGCATGCTGTTTTTGCGCGCGACCGGAGAGGCGGAGAGCGACCCCGCCCGCGTCTGCATCACCTTCACCGTGCCGCCCCGCGCCGCCCGCGACTGGCAGCCGCAGGATTGGGTGCGCGCCGAACCGCCGATCCCGGGGCTTTCGGTCGAACGCGATGGCGAAAACCTCTGCGTCGCCGGCCTGCCCTGGGGGCGGACCACGCGGCTGATCCTGCGCGCCGGCCTGCCGGGCGAGGGCGGGGTGAACCTGCGCGCCGACACGCCTGTTGCCGCCGCCGTGCCCAACCGCAGCGCGCGGATTGTCTTCGACACGCGTTCCTACCTGCTGCCGCGCGGCCAGGCGCCGCGCATCGCCGTCGCCTCGGTGAACGTGTCCAGCTTCGATGTCCGGTTCCTGCGCGTCGGCGAACGCGGGCTGGTACCGCTGCGCAGCAACTGGAAACCGGGCGATGAGCTCGAAAGCTACAGCGCCTACAGCATGGCCGAGGACACCGCGCCGACCATCTGGCAGGGCCGCGCCGATGTGACGCGCTTCGCCGCCAACGAAACCAACCGCACCATCCTGCCCCTGCCGGAGGCGGTGCGGACAGCGGGGCCGGGGCTGTACGTGCTGTGGGTGAAGCCGGCGGATGGCACGCGGTTTTCCGAAGGGGCTGCGCTGCCGATCGTCATCACCGACCTCGGCCTGACCGCCTGGCGGTCCTCGCGCGGGCTGGCCGTGCAGGCGCGGTCCTTTGCCTCGGCAGCACCGATCCCGGGCGTGCGGATGGCACTGATGGCGCGATCGAACGAGGTGCTGGCCACGGTCGAGACCGGCGCCGATGGGCTGGCGCGTTTCGATGGCGCGCTGCTGCGCGGCACCGGGCCTCTGGCGCCTGTGTCGGTGCATGCGATGACCGATGGGGATCTGGCGAGCCTCGACCTCGAAGCCGCGTCCTTCGACCTGTCGGACCGCGGGGCCTCCGGCCTGCCGCATCCGGGTGCGCTTGATACTTTCCTGTATCTGGACCGCGGCATCTATCGCCCAGGCGAGACGGTGCAGGCCATGGGGCTCATCCGCGATTCTTCGGGCGCGCCACAGGATGTGCCGGTGCGGTTGCGGCTGCGCCGGCCGAACAATCAGGTGGCGGCCGAGGCCGTGCCCGCGCGGACCGAGGGGGGTGCCATTTACTGGCCGATCCCGCTGTCGCGCAGTGCCACGGTGGGGCTCTGGACGATCGAGGCGCTGAGCGACCCCGAGGCGCCGCCGATCGGGCGCGCAACCTTCAGCGTCGATGCCTTCGTGCCGGAAACCCTGGCGCTGGAGGCCGGCCCCCTGCCGCCCAACGTGACCCTGGGCCAGGCCGTCGCCGTGCCGCTGAAGGCGCGGTTTCTCTACGGCGCGCCGGCGTCGGGGTTGACCGGTTCGGCCGAATTGCGGCTGCGCCAGTCCACCGAACAATGGTCGGCCTGGCGCGGCTGGCGCATCGGCCTGGCGGATGACCCCTTCGACCCCGGGCTGGTCAATGTCGATATCGCCGAGACGGATGCGCAGGGTGCCAGCACCGTGCCCGTCACCATCGCCAGCATGCCCGACAGCAGCCGGCCCGTGGTGATGGATGCGGCCGTCAGCCTGTCCGACCCCGGCGGGCGCGAAAGCCGCACCACCTTCTCGTTGCCCGTGGTCGGGCGTACGCCCTTCATCGCCATCCGACCGGCTTTTGCGGGCGATGCGATCAACGACGGGGCCGAGGCTGCCTTCGACATCGCCGCCCTCACCCCCACGGGTGACGCCGCCGCCGCGACCCTTCGGCTGCGCCTGGTCCGCGAAACGCCGGACTGGCGCATGGTGACCCGCAGCGGCACGGCGCGCTGGCAGATCGTCTGGCGCGACGAACCGCTGGACAGCATCGAGGCCCGCACCACCCCCGCCCAGCCCGCCCGCCTTGCCCGCAGCCTGCCCTTCGGCCGCTACCGGCTGGAGGCGACGCAGCCCGGCACCATCGCCATCGCCTCCTACCGCTTCCGCTCCGGCTGGGCCGCGAGCGACAGCGCGGAAGTGCCGGACAAGGTCGATGTCTCGGCCGACCGCCGCGACTACACGGCGGGGCAGAGCGCCCGTGTCCGCATCACCGCGCCCTTCGCCGGCCGCGCCAGTGTCGCCGTGCTGACCGACCGCCTGGTCGGCTTGCAGGAGGTGGAGGTGCCCGCGGGCGGCGCCGAGGTGACGGTGCCGGTGGAAGCCGGCTGGGGCCCTGGCGCCTATGTCGCCGTCACCGTTTTCCGCGCCGGCACGGTCGCCGCGGGCGCACCCGCCCGCGCGCTGGGCCTGGCCTGGCTGGGGCTGGACCCCGCGGCGCGGACGCTGGCGGTGTCGATCGAGGGCGAGCCGATGCTCCGCCCGCGCCAGACGGTGCAAATCCCCGTCCGCATCGCCGGCGCCACGGGGTCGGCGCGGCTGACGCTGGCCGCGGTGGATGAGGGCATCCTGCGCATCACCCGCTTCCGCACACCCGATCCGGTGGCGCATTTCCTCGGCCGGCGGGTGTTGGGCGTGGATATCCGCGACGACTACGGCCGGCTGATCCCGGCCGCCGAGGGCGAGGCCGCGGTGCTGCGCCAGGGCGGTGACAGTTTCGACGGCGACCTGTCGGTGCAGCCGCCGCAGCGCGTCGTGGCGCTGTTCAGCGGCGTGGTCGCCGTCGGCGCCGATGGCACCGCGACCATCCCGCTCGACCTGCCGGATTTCGCCGGGGAATTGCGGCTGATGGCGGTGGCCTGGGAGGCGAACCGTGTGGGCGCGGCGGCCCGCCCGCTGACGGTGCGCGACCAGGTGGTGGCGGAAGCCCTGCTGCCGCGCTTCCTGGCCCCGGGCGACGAGGCCCGGCTGCCGGTGCTGCTGCATAATATCGAACTGCCGGCGGGCGAGGTGGTGGCCACACTCACCACCGAAGGCCCGCTGGCGATACAAGGCGCGACGCGGCTGGCGGCGACGCTTGCCACCGGCGCCCGCGCGCAGCCCGCCACCACCCTGACCGCGACCGGCGTGGGTGAGGGCGTGGTGCGCCTGGTCGTGACCGGGCCTGGGGGCTTCACGGCGACCCGGGAATCGCGCATCGCCGTAAGATCCTCTCGCCCCTGGGCCAGTGTCGTCGCCACCAGCGAACTCGCCCCCAATGCCGAGGCGCGGCTCGACCCGCCCTTGGCGCGCTTCGTGCCCGGCACGGCGCGGGCCAGCGTCACCTTCGGGGGCGCCGTCCGCTACGACACCGCGGGGCTGCTGCGGGCCGTGGTGGACTATGCCTTCGGCTGCACCGAACAGTCGGCCTCCCGCCTGCTCGCCCTGGCCGGCGCGCCGCCCGCTCTGGCGCCGGAAAACCGCGAGACCTCGATGCAACTGGCCATCGCCGCTGTGCTGGACCGGCAGCGGTTCGACGGGCTGCTCGGCCTCTGGTCCTCGGCCGGCGAGGCCGATGACTGGGTCAGCGCCTATGCCGCCGAGGCCCTGTTGCGGGCCAAGGCCGAGGGCGCGCTGGTGCCCGAGGCGCCACTGGAAGCCCTGCTGCGGGCCCTGGAGGAACGCACGGACAACACGCCCTCCGAACCCTCCGACCGCGCCAACCAGGCCTATCGCCTGCATGTGCTGGCCATGGCCGGGCGGCATCGGCTGGGGGCGGCGCGGCGGTTGATGGAACAACTGGGCGACCTGCCGACGCCGCTGGCGCGCGCGCAACTCGCCTCGGCCTTCGCCCGCGGCGGCGATGTGCCGCGGGCCGAGGCCGCCTTTACCGCCGCCCTGGCCGCACCCGCCCGGCAATACTGGTTCGCCGATTACGGCAGTGCTGCCCGCGATGCGCTGGCCGTCACCACCCTGCTGAAGGAGAGCGGGCTTTTGGCCGCGCGCCTGCCGCAGGCGATCGGGCGGCTGCCTGGGGCGGACTTCACCGCCGAACGGACCAGCACCCAGGAACAGGCCTGGGCGGTTCTGGCGTCCCGCACGCTCAACGCCGGGGGGCGCATGGTGCGCGTGTCGGTCGATGGGCGGGCGCTGCCGCAGGCGCTGACCGCCGTCGCGGCGCTGACCGGCCCCGCGACCGCGCGCAACATGGGCGACGCGCCCGTGCTGCAAAGCCTGTCGGTCATGGGCCTGCCGGCCCAGCCCTTGCCGGCCGCGCGGGCGGGGATGCGCATCACCCGGCGATTCTTCACGCCGCAAGGCGCGCCGCTGAACCTGGACACGCTGCGCCAGACCCAGGGCTTCATCCTGCTGCTGGAAGCCACCGGCGACGGCACGGACACCATCCGCGCCATGCTGCAACAGGGGTTGCCGGCGGGGTTCGAGATCGTCGGCCGCTTCCCCGAAGGCGCCGTGCCGGGCATGGACTTTCTGGGCGAACTGTCGGCCGCCGTCGCCCAGCCCGCGCTGGATGACCGCTTTGCCGCGGCCGTGGACCTGACGGCCGAGGCCCGCACCGCACGCATCGCCGTGCGGCTGCGCGCGGTGACCGCGGGCCGCTTCGAATTGCCCGGCGCCGAGGTCGCGGACATGTACCGCCCCGCCGTCTTCGCCCGGCAGAACACGGCGCGGCTGACCATCGCGCCGCAGGACTGACATGCGGCGCGGCCTGGCTGCCCTGGCGGGGTTGGTCCTGGCCGCGCTGGCGCTGGACTGGGCCTTTCCGCCCGATCTTGCGCGGTTGCAGGCGACCGCGCGGGAGGTGACCGACCGCTCCGGCCGCAGCCTGTCGCTGCTGCCGGCGCCAGGGGGCGTCTGGCGCCTGCCCGTTGCGGCCGCCGATGTCGCGCCGCCGCTCGTGGCGTTGCTGATCGCGGCCGAGGACCGGCGGTTCTACTGGCACCCTGGCGTGGACCCGATCGCGCTGGTGCGCGCCACCGGGCAGTGGGTGCGCGCGGGGCGGGTGGTCTCGGGCGGCTCGACGATTTCCATGCAGGCGGCGCGGTTGCTGGACCCCCGCCCGCGCACCCTGCGGTCCAAGGCCATCGAGGTGTTCCGCGCGCTGCAGTTGGAAGC
>JBBQHE010000048.1:0-22552 GCA_038323655.1 Acetobacterales bacterium
CCCCCACTGACCGGCCGCGCCGCGGCCCGGGGTGGCTGCGCCAGGCGCGGCCCGCCCCGGCGCGGTCACGGCGCGCAGGCCGCGGCCTGTGCGGCGATCTGCCGGTCGAGTGCGGGGTTCGCGGCGCAGGCCGGGGCGGCGCGCAGTGCGGCGCAGCGGCCGGGGCCCCGCGGCTGCATCAGCGCCGTCGCCAACTGCGCCGAACGGGCATGGGTGCAGCCGATGGCGTCGGCCGGGTCCAGCGCCAGCAGGGCGCGGCCGGCGGCGCCCTGCGCAGTGGCATCGGCCTCGCCGGCATCGCGCCGGGCCATGGCGGCGGCGGCCCAGCCGGCCAGGGCAGCCCGTCGGTGCGGGTCGCCCGGCACGAGGGCAGCGATGGCGGCCTGATAGCCCTGTTCGGCGCAGGCGCGCTGCCCTGTGGCCGCCGGGGCGCGCGGTGCCGCCAGCGCCAGGGCCAGGCAGGCCTCCGCCCGCAGCATCTGCGCCTGCAGGCAGAGCGGATCCGGCCCAGCGCAGCCGGGCTGCGTGGATGCCAGCCCGGCCAGGTCGCCGGCGGCGCGCTGGTCCTTCATGCGATCGACCTGGCCGGCCAGGCAGCCGGCGAGCAGAAGCAGGAGCAGGAGGGGCAGCCGGCGGGTCATCCCACGGCCTCCACCGGGGGCACCAGGCGTTGCAGCACCGCGACCATGGCCGCGGCATCGGTGCCGGGGCTCTCGGCGACATCCAGCAGCGCCAGCACCGCCGCATCCAGCACGGGTGCATCCAGCCCCGCCCCAGCCCGGGCCGCGACCAGGCTTTCGGCCAGATGGGTGCCGGTCACGCTGGGCGCGCCGGCGCCGAGCACGGGGGCGAGATCGACCGACACATCCGGCCCCGGCAGGGCATCGAGCAGCAGCCGGCGATAGGCGTGCAGCCCCGCCTGCCAGTCATCCGGTCCCACGGCATCCCCGGGCGGGGCCAAGGCTTGCAGCGCGGCCAGGGCGGCGTCATCCGCCAGGCGCGCGGCTTCGGCCACGGCCAGCGCCCGGGGCAGGCGGACGGCGCCGGGCACGGGGTCGAGCAGCAGGCGGGCCAACAGCGGCGCCTGTTCCAGCACCGACAGCAGCACCGCCCCATCCAGCGCCGCGGCGGGAAACAGCCTGGGCGAAAACGGCCGGTCCAGCACCCGGGCCTTCCAGCGGGCATAAGCGGCCTGGCCCTGGCCGGCGGCCGCGACGGCGCCGAGGCCGACCGCGGCCAGCAGACCGGCCGGGCCACCCAGCCCCGCGAGCGGCGCGGCCACCGCGCCCGGCAGCCCGGCCAGCAGGCGGCCGCAGGGGCCGGTGGCGATGGCTTCGACCGTGGCCAGCACGCGGGCGGGGGTGGGGCCGACCAGCGGGGCGGCGACTTCGGCGCCGCGGCGGGCGAGGTCCAGCGCCTCGGCGACGGAGAAGGGTGCCGCGCCCCGCGGCGCCCCGCCGCCTGGCGAACCGACCGCCCCGCTGCTGGTGACAACCGGCGTTCCGGTGATGGTTGCTACCGGCGTTCCGCCGGGGCTCACAACCGGCGTCCCGCCGGGGCTCACAACCGGCGTCCCGGTGCTGGTTGCTACCGGCGTCCCGCCGGGGCCCCGTCCGTCGCCCGCGCTTTGTCGCGTGCCAAAATAGAAGCCGAGCACGCCGCCGATGATCGTGCCGATTTCGCCGGTCGAGGGCAGGCCGATCCAGGCCGAGGTCATCAGCGCCAGCATCCCCGCGGCGATGATGAAGATGGAAATGGCGGCGCGGACGGTCCCGTCGGGCAGGCCGGCCTGCATATCGCGCCAGGCCGCCAGGCGTTCAGGGGTCATGCCCGGCTGGCGCACCAGGGCCGCGCCATCGGCCTGGAGGCGGCGGATGAAGATGGCCAGCGCCAGCAGCAGCAGCGCCACCACCAGCAGCACCAGGGCCATGGGCACCCAGGCGAGCGGCGGCCCGACACCCTCGACAAGGGCCCGGGTCGGCAGGCCCTGGGCCCAGGCCGGCAGGGGGAGGGCGGCGAGGAGGGCGGCGGCGGGAATGGGGCGCTGGGTCATGGCCGCTGTCTGCCATGACTGCCAGCCTATGTCAAGATAAAAAGCCTAAAACTGGATTCTATCCCTTATGTTCGCGGAAAAGGCTGAGCTTGTCCTGCGCCGCACGGTCGGAATAGGCAAAGAGCACCAAGGGTGTTTCTGCGGACAACACCAACTCCCGCCAGGATGGCACCACCACCAGGTCGCGCGGGGCCAGCGGGATGCGGCGACCCTCCACGGTCGCGGTCCCCGTGCCTTCGACCACGACAAAGACCGTCCCGTCGGTCGCGCGCCGCGGCAGGGTCGTGAAACCGGCCGGCAGGTGGCGCACATGGGCCGAGATCGTCGGCATGATCGGCCCGCCATCGGCCGGGTTCTGGAATTCCAGCGCATGGCCGAGGTGCGGGTCCGGCGCCTCGGCCGCCGCCAGCGCCATCAGCGACGCCCGCCATTCGGCATAGGGGTAGTGGAACAGCGGCAGCCCGGCCGGGCGACGTTCGGCGGCACTGCCGCGGAAGGGGCGCAGGTTGCGGCCTTAGCGCCCGGCGGTATCGCCAGGCGGCGCGGTTTCAGGATGCGCCGGCAGGTCCAGCCGCTCGGCGAAGGAGGCATCGAAATGCCGCACGGTCGGAATATCCAGCCCGTCCAGCCAGATCATCGGGGCGGCCGAGGTATTGCCGTGGTCGTGCCACTGCCAGTTCGGCGTCAGCACCAGGTCGAAGGGCCGCATCACGGCTTTTTCGCCATCCAGCGCGGTATAGGCGCCGTCACCCTCCAGCACGAAGCGCAGCGCGCATTGGGTGTGGCGGTGACAGGGCGCGACCTCGCCCGGCAGGATCAGCTGCAACCCGGCATAAAGGCTGGGCGTGACCGAGGAGGTGCCCGGCAGGCCGGGGTTTTCCAGGATCAGCACGCGGCGCTCCGCCTGTTCGGCGCTGATCAGGTCGCCGGCGCGCAGCAGATACGCGCGGGCCTCGTCGTAGGACCAGGCATGGACCTCGGCCGCCGAGCGCGGGGTCGGGGTGACCAGCGCAGCCAGCACTTCCCACAGCGGATAGAGCGACCGCGGCTGCATCTCGGCATAGAGGGAGAGGAGCTGGGCGCGCTGGTCGTTGGCGCCGGTCTGGCCGTCCATGCGGGGTCCCCCGTTGTGGTTGGTCGTCAGCATAGGGACGGCCCGCGCGGGGCGGAAGCGGCTTGCTGGGGCAGCGAGGCTGGACGGTCCCGGCGCGGGGCTGTGATGCGGTCGGCTGCCGCTGTGGGCCGGCCCGGCCGAAGCCCGCGGTTTTGGCCGCGCGCTGCCAGAAGAAAATAAACCTATTACGCACGACCCGTGCTACAGGTGGCGCATGGCACACCCCCATTCCCCCACCCCCGGCAGCCGCGCCACGACCCCGCAGGTAAATTGTCCGAAAGCGCGATTCTCCATGGCTGACCTGGGTTTGTGCGCGTTGGCCGATGGCGCCGGGGGGCGCGGCGCTGCCGCCCTCAGCAGGGCGTGTCGGGATGGCCTGGCCGGCCACCGGTTGCCGCCACCGCCCCGGGGGGGTAATCGCCCCCGTTCCAACGCGGAGACCGCCCCCTTGCCGATCCTGCCCGATACCTGGATCCGCCGCATGGCGACCGAGCAGGCCATGATCGCGCCCTTTGCCGATCGGCAGCACCGCGAGGGCATCATCTCCTACGGCCTGTCCTCCTACGGCTATGACGCGCGCCTGGCCGACAGTTTCAAGATTTTCACCAACGTGGACAATGCGCTGGTCGATCCCAAGCGGTTCGACGACACGGGCTTCGTGACCCGCACGGGGGCCACCTGCGTCATCCCGCCCAATTCCTTCGTGCTGGGCCATACGGTCGAGTATTTTCGCATCCCGCGCGACGTGCTGGTGATCTGCCTCGGCAAGTCCACCTACGCCCGCTGCGGCCTGATCGTGAACGTGACGCCGCTGGAACCCGAATGGGAAGGCCAGGTCACCATCGAGATCAGCAACACCACCCCGCTGCCCGCCCGCATCTATGCCAATGAGGGGATCTGCCAGTTTCTCTTCCTGCGGGGCGAGGCGCCGCCCGAGGTCAGCTACGCGGACCGGAAGGGCAAATACATGGGCCAGCGCGGCGTGGCGCTGCCGAGGCTCTGATGGACCGGATCCACATCCAGGGTGGCCGCCAGCTCTCAGGCACCATCCCCATCTCGGGCGCGAAGAATGCGGCGCTGCCGTTGATGGCGGCCGCCTTGCTGACGGACGGGCCGCTGGTCCTGACCAATGCGCCGGACCTGGCCGATATCGCGACCATGGCGGCCTTGTTGCGCCAGCACGGGCTTTCGGTGGTGCATGACACCGTGGCGCGGACCATCACCCTATCGGGCGCCGCGACCAACCTCGAAGCGCCTTACGAGTTGGTGCGGAAGATGCGCGCCTCGGTGCTGGTGCTGGGGCCGCTGGTCGCGCGCTTTGGCCAGGCGCGGGTGTCGCTGCCAGGCGGCTGCGCGATCGGCACGCGGCCGGTGGATCTGCACCTGAAGGGGCTGGAGGCGTTGGGGGCGACCATCAGCCTCGACGGTGGCTACATCACCGCGACGGCGCCGGAAGGCCTGATCGGTGCCAAAATCATCTTCCCCCAGGTCAGCGTGGGGGCGACCGAGAACCTGATCATGGCGGCCTGCCTGGCGGCGGGGGAAACCACCCTGGTGAATGCCGCGCGGGAGCCCGAGATCGCTGACCTCTGCGCCTGCCTGACGGCCATGGGCGCGGTGATCGAGGGCGTCGGCACCGACCGGCTGAAGGTGCAGGGCCAGGTGCCGCTGCACGCCGCGACCCACCCCATCGTACCGGACAGGATCGAGGCCGGCACCTATGCCTGCGCCGCCGCCATCACCGGCGGCGAAGTTCTGCTGCAAGGGGCGCGCCTGGAACACCTGGGCGCCGTCGCCCGCGTGCTGCGCGAAGCCGGCGTGGCGGTGACCGAGGAAGCGGGCGGCCTGCGGGTGTCGCGGCTGAACGGCCTGCACGGCGCCGATGTGATGACCGAGCCCTTCCCGGGCTTCGCGACCGACATGCAGGCCCAGTTCATGTCGCTGATGGCGGTGGCCGAGGGCGCGTCGATGGTGACCGAGACCATCTTCGAAAATCGCTTCATGCATGTGCCTGAACTGACGCGCATGGGCGCACGCATCACCATCCATGGGGCCTCCGCCATCGTGCGCGGCGTACCGCAGCTTTCGGGTGCGCCGGTGATGGCGACGGACCTGCGGGCCTCGGTGTCGCTGATCCTGGCCGGGCTGGCGGCGCGGGGGGAGACGGTGGTCAGCCGCGTCTATCACCTCGACCGCGGCTACGAGCATGTGGAGCGCAAGCTGGCGGCGGTGGGTGCCGCGATCGAACGGCAGCGTGGCTGACATGCCCCTGTCACCGACAGCGAGATAGGCTCCCGCATGGACCTCCCCCTCCTCAACCTTGGTACCGCGAGCGGCCTGGAGCCGGCGCTGGTTCTGGCCTTGCCCAAGGGCCGCATCCTGAAGGAATTGCAGCCGCTGCTGGCCCGCGCCGGCATCGTGATCGCCGCCGATTTTTCCGACGAGGACAGCCGCCGCCTGCGCTTCGAGACGAATGACCCCGGGCTGGATGTGGTGCGCGTGCGGCCCTTCGATGTGGCGACCTTCGTGGCGCATGGCGGCGCGCAGATCGGCGTCGCGGGCGCCGATGTGCTGATGGAAAGCGACAGTGCGGAGGTCTACGCGCCGCTCGACCTCGGCATCGGGCGGTGCCGGGTGTCGGTCGCGGAGCCGGCCGAGACGGCGGGGCGGGACGATCCCTCGCGCTGGTCGCGCGTCACGGTCGCGACCAAGTATCCGAACATCGCCCAGCGGCATTTTGCGGCGCGCGGCGTGCAGTCGGAGATCGTGCACCTGAACGGGGCGATGGAACTGGCGCCGGGGCTGGGGTTGGCGCGGCTGATCGTGGATTTGGTGCAGACCGGATCGACGCTGGCGGCGAACGGGCTGGTGGAGACGGAGGTGATCGCCAGCGTGACCTCGCGGCTGATCGTGAACCGCACGGCGCTGAAGACGCGGCCGGAGGCGATCGGGGCGTTGATCGCCAGGTTCAGGGCGGCGCTTGGGGGATCGCCGACATGATCATTCGCATGGCGATCGGGGCGTTGATCGCCAGGTTCAGGGCGGCGCCATGAAGCGCCTCGACACGCGCGACCAGACCTTCGCGGCCGATTTCCTCGCGCTGCTGGATGAGGCGCGGGAGACGACGAACCGTGTCGATGGCGCGGTCGCGGCCATCATCGCGGAGTTGCGCGCCGGTGGGGATGACGCGCTGGTCGCCCTGACCGCGCGCTTCGACCGTTGGCAGCCGGCGCATGCCGCCGCCCTGCGCGTCACGCCGGCTGAGATCGACGCCGCCGTTGCCGCCTGCGACCCCGCGGATCTCGCCGCACTCGACCTGGCGGCGACGCGGGTCGAGGCCTTTCACGCCGCCCAGAAACCGCGGGACCTGGAAATCCCCGATCCGCTGGGGCTGACGCTCGGCCTGCGTTGGAATGCGCTGGATGCGGTTGGGCTTTACGTGCCCGGCGGCAAGGCCGCCTATCCGTCCAGCGTGCTGATGAACGCGCTGCCGGCCAAGGTTGCCGGCGTGGCGCGGATCGCGATGTGCGTGCCGACGCCGGATGGGGTGCTGAACCCGCTGGTGCTGGCGGCCGCCCGCCGCGCCGGCGTGTCGGAGGTGTTTCGGGTCGGCGGCGCCCAGGCGGTCGCGGCCATGGCCTATGGCACGCCGACCATCGCCCCGGTCGATCGCATCGTCGGCCCGGGCAATGCCTATGTCGCCGAGGCCAAGCGCCAGGTTTTTGGGCGCGTGGGCATCGACAGCATCGCCGGGCCGTCCGAGGTCGTGATCCTGGCGGATGCCACCGCCGACCCTGCCCATGTCGCGATCGACCTGCTGGCCCAGGCCGAGCATGACGAGGCCGCGCAATCCATCCTGCTGACCGATGACCCCGGGATGGCGCAGGCGGTGGCGGCGCAGGTCGCAGCCATCCTGCCGACCTTGCTGCGCGAAAAAATCGCCACCGCGTCCTGGTCAGCCCATGGCGCGATCATCCTGGTGCGGGACTGGGCGGAGGGCGCGGCGCTCTGCGACCGCCTGGCGCCCGAACACCTGCAGGTGATGGTGGCTGATCCCCGCGCGCTGTTCGGCCGCATCCGCCATGCCGGCGCGGCCTTCCTTGGCGCGTACTGCCCCGAGGCGCTGGGCGATTACGTCGCGGGGCCGAACCACGTGCTGCCGACGGGGCGGACCTCGCGCTTCGCCTCGGGCCTGTCGGTGTATGAGTTCATGAAGCGCACGACCTGGATCGAGGCCAGTGCCGCGGGCCTCGCCGCCATCGGCCCCGCCGCGGTGCGCCTGGCCGAGGCCGAGGGCCTCTCCGCCCACGCACGGTCCGTCGCAGCAAGGCTGCCGCGCCCGTGATGGCGCTTGACCCGGCGCCCCCCCGCGCACATGTTCCGCCCGCAAGAACAGCCCCCCTGCGGGGCTGCGCCCACGCGCGACCGGTCCTCGGCCACGACACGGCGGAGAAGAAAAGGATTGGCATGTCGAAGGAAGACATGATCGAGTTCAGCGGTCACGTGATGGAACTGCTGCCCAACGCGATGTTCCGTGTAAAGCTCGACAACGAACACATGGTCCTGGCCCATACCAGCGGGAAGATGCGCAAGAACCGCATCCGCGTGCTGGCCGGTGACCGCGTCAATGTGGAAATGACGCCCTATGACCTGACCAAGGGGCGCATCACGTTTCGGTTCAAGTAACGCGCCCACCGCTGCTGCTGGCTTCCGCCAGCCCGCGGCGGCTCGACCTGCTCGCGCGTCTGGGCATCGTGCCTGACCGCGTCGCGCCCACCGACATCGACGAAACGCCGGCCAAGGCCGAATTGCCGCGCCTGATGGCCGCCCGGCTGGCGCGGGCCAAGGCCGAGGCCGCGGCCGCCCTGCACCCCGAAGCCCTCGTGCTCGCCGCCGATACGGTGGTTGGCGTCGGGCGCCGCATCCTGCCAAAAACCGAGACCGAGGATGAGGCCCGCGCCTGCCTCGACCTTCTCTCCGGCCGGCGGCACCGGGTCTATACCGGCGTCGAGGCGATCCATCCCGGGGGCCGCCGTTCCCGCCGCCTGGTGTGCAGCATCGTGGCCTTCCAACGCCTGACCGCGCAGCAGCGCGACGCCTATCTCGCGGGCGGGGAATGGCGCGGCAAGGCGGGGGGCTATGCCATCCAGGGCGCGGCCGAGGGCTTTGTGCGCTTCCTGTCGGGCAGCCATTCAAACGTGGTCGGGCTGCCCCTGTTTGAAACGGCGCAGATGCTGCGCGGCCTGGGGTGGCTTACGCCATGATCCGCAGCGCGATCTTCTCCTCCGTCTCGCCCGGCGAACGGCGCATCGCCCTCTGGCGCCAGGGGGTGCTGGAAGGCGCCTGGGTGGAACGCCCGGCGCGGCCCGACGGGTTGGGCGACCTGGTGCTGGGGCGGGTCGTCGCCATCGCCCCCGCCATGGCCGGCGTCTTCGTCGCCATGCCCGAAGCCGAGACGGGGTTCTTGCCCGAGTCGGACGCCAAGGGCTTCGACATTTCAGAAGGCAGCATCCTACCCCTGCGCGTCACCCGCGCCGCCCAGGGCGGCAAGGGGCCGCGGCTGTCGGCCAAGGTGCCGAAGGGCACCGACACCTCCGGGGACGCCCCCTGCCTGATCGCCCGCGGCCCCTGCGCCGCCGTGCGCATGGCCGAAGCCTTTCCGGGCCTGGCCGTGGTGACCGATGACGCGGCCGAGGCCGGGCGGCTGCGCGCGATCCTGGGTCTCGGGCGGGTCGGGCTGGTGGCCCAGGCCTTTGACGCCGAGGCCGAGGACGCCTTCTGCGCCCTGGCCGAGCCCGAGGTGCCGCTGCCGGGCGGCGGGATGCTCACCATCCAGGTCACCCGCGCCCTGACCGCGATCGACGTGGACGCCGGCCCCGCCAAGGACGGTCGGTTGCTGAACCAGGCCGCTTTGGCCGAGGCGGCGCGGCAGATCAGGCTGCGGCACCTCGCGGGCGGCATCCTGGTCGATCCGGCCGGGCTGACGGTGAAGGCCCGCACCGCCTTGTTGGAGCCCTTCAAGGCCGCGCTGAAGCCGGACCCGCTGGCGACGCTCGTCGGCCTGTCGGGCCTCGGGTTCCTTGAGGTGCGCCGCGCCCGCCTGCACCCGCCGCTGCATGAGCTGATGGCAAGCCCGTTGGGCCTGGGGCTGGCGGCCTTGCGGGCGGCCGCGCGGGAGGTGCGGGCCAATCCCCGCGCGGCCCTGGCGCTGCGCGCCGCGCCGGTCGTGATCGGCGCCTTGCAGGGGTTGCCGGGGGCGCTGGAAGCCTATGCCGCGCTCGCCGGCACGCTGCCGCTGCGCACCGACCCCGAGGCCGCCCGCCCCCTGCTGGAAGACGCGTATGGCTGAAAAACCCTGCCCGATTTGCCGCCGGCCGATGGTCGCGGCCCACCGGCCCTTCTGTTCGGACCGCTGCCGCCAGGTGGACCTGGGGCGCTGGCTGACCGAGGCCTATGTCATCCCCGGCCCCCCGGTGGACGAGGAAGACCCGGCGCCGAAGGAAGATTAAGGGGGCGGGTGGACAGGCGGGGGCGGTTTCGGTATCCCCCGCATCCTCTACCGGTTTCGGGCTGCGGCCCGCGGCTGTGGGCCCAGGTAGCTCAGTTGGTAGAGCATGCGACTGAAAATCGCAGTGTCGGTGGTTCGATTCCACTCCTGGGCACCATCTGCACACCTCTGGACTGAAGTGGGTGCAATGGCCGAGTTCTTCCGCAGCGGAAAAATCATCGATCTCATCCTGCTGCTCGTCGTGCTCGAAGGGGCAGCACTCTACCTCTGGCACCAGCGCACCGGCCGCGGCATCGCGCCCGCCGCCCTGATCGGCTTCCTCGGCGCCGGCGCCTGCCTGATGCTGGCCGTGCGCGCGGCGCTGACCGGCGCCTGGTGGGGCGTGGTCGGCGCCTGGATGGCGGCGGCCGGGGCCGCCCATCTGTTCGACCTGTGGTGGCGCTGGCGGCGATAATCGCCGGGCCCCTCAGCCAGGCGGCTTCCACCGCTGCAAGGCCAGCGCATTCAGCACCACGCTGACCGAACTGGCGGCCATCGCGGCCCCCGCCACCATCGGGCTCAGCAACCCCAGTGCGGCGAGCGGCAGGCCGAGCGCGTTGTAGGCAAAGGCCCAGAACAGCCCCTGGCGTATCTTGGCCGCCGTGCGGCGCGCGATATCCAGCGCCGCCCCCACCATGGCAGGGTCGCTCCGCAGCAGGGTGATGCCGGCGGTATGCAGGGCGACATCGGTGCCCGAGCCCATGGCGATGCCCAGGTCGGCCGCAGCCAGGGCGGGGGCGTCGTTGATCCCGTCGCCGACCATGGCAACCACCGCGCCGCCGGCCCGCATCGCCTGGATGCGTGCTGATTTCTCGCCAGGCAGCAGCCCGCCCTCAGCCTCGTCCAGGCCCAGGGTCCGGGCCACGGCGGCGACGCCCGCGGGTTGGTCGCCCGACAGCAGCACCGTCCGCAACCCCGCCGCCCGCAGCGAGGCCACCGCCGCGGCGGCGGTCGGGCGCAGCGCGTCGCCAAAGGCCAGCAGCCCCAGGATGCGCGGTGTCGCACCGGCTTCCGCCAGCCAGGCGAGGCTGCGGCCGGCTGCCGCCAGGGCCTCGCCCGTGGTGGGCACCAACCCGTGGCGGACCAGCAGTGCGGCGTTGCCAAGCAGCAGCGGGCGGCCCTCCACCATGGCCGCGACGCCCTGGCCCGGAATGGCCCGGGCTTCGGTCGCGGCGGGGGGGGGCAGGCCACGCCGCCTGGCCTCGGCCGTCACCGCCCGGGCCAGCGGGTGCAGGCTGCCGGCTTGCAGCGCCGCCGCCAGCCGCAGCAATTCGGCCTCGGGCAGCCCATCTGGTTCCAGTGCCACCAGCGCCGGATGGCCTTCGGTCAGCGTGCCGGTCTTGTCGAAGACCACCGCCGTCACCGTCTGCGCCCGTTCCAGGGTCGACGCATCGCGGATCAGGATGCCGTGGCGGGCGGCCACACCCGTGCCCGCCATCAGCGCCGCGGGCGTCGCCAGCCCCAAGGCGCAGGGGCAGGCGATGACCAGCACCGCCACCGCATGCAGCACCGCCGCATCCCACGCAGCACCGGCCATCAGCCAGCCGATGGCGGTCAGCAGCGCCAGGACGACCACCACCGGCACGAAGATCGCGCTGACCTGGTCCACCTGGCGTTCTACGGGCGCGCGGGTCGTTTGGGCGTAATCCACCAGGCGGATGATCTGGGCCAGCATCGACCCCGCGCCGACCGCGGTGGTACGAACCACCAGCAACCCGTCACCATTCACCGCCCCAGCGGTGACGCTGGCCCCCGCCGCCGTGGGCACGGGCAGGGATTCGCCGGTCAGCAGCGCCTCGTCCACCTGGCTCTGGCCTTCGGTGACGATGCCGTCGACCGCGATGGCTTCGCCCGGGCGAACCACCACCAGGTCGCCTGGCTGGATCATGCCGATGGGGGTGTCGGTCTCGACCCCGTCGCGCCGCAGCCGCGCGGTCTCGGGGCGGAGTGCGACCAGGGCGCGGATCGCATCCCCGGTGCGCCGGCGGGCGATGGCTTCCATGCGCTTGCCCAGCAGCACCAGGGCGATGACCACGGCCGAGGCTTCGAAATACAGGTCGCCCGTCCCGCGGGCCATGTTGACCAGGCTGAGGCCGAAGGCGGCCGAAGTGCCGAGCGCCACCAGCAGGTCCATATTCCCCGTGGCCGCGCGCAGCGCCCCCCAGGCGGCCCGGTAGAAACGCGCGCCAAGCCAGGCTTGCACGGGCAGGGCCAAGGCGAGTTGCAGCCAGCCGGGCAGCATCACATGCACGCCGAACGGCATCAGCAGCATCGGCAGCACCAGCGGTGCCGCGAGCAGGCATGCCGCGGCCACGCGTAAGGTCTCAGCCCGGTCGGTGTCCGGGGCTGGTTCGCTGCCGGCCAGCGTCGCGCCATAGCCGGCGGCGATGACGGCGGCGACGAGTGCGGCCGGGTCGGCAGGGCCGAGGGCGGTGACCCGGGCGGTCTCGGCGGCCAGGTTCACGCTCGCGGCCAGCACGCCGGGCAGACGGGCCAGGGCGCGTTCGACCCGGCCCGAGCAGGAGGCGCAGGTCATGCCGGTAATGACCAAGGCGAAAGTCTCGGTCACCGGCTGGTAGCCGGCCGCGGTAACGGCCGCGGCCACGGCGGCGGGGGTGGCTGCGCCCGTCACACGAAGCCGTTCGGAGGCGAGGTTCACCGAGGCCGCGGCCACCCCCGGCAGGGCCCGCACGGCGCGTTCCACCCGCCCGGCGCAGGCGGCGCAGGTCATGCCGGCAATGCCGACATCAAGGCTCGGGGCAGGTGGGGGCAGGTTATCGGGCATCGGGGCGTCCAGCAGAGCCACCAAGGTGGGGATTCCCCGTGCCGAAATCGCCCGGCGTGGCGGAATGGCAGCCGCGCAGGCCCGGACTGGCAACTGGCGACTGGCGACTGGCAACTGGCAAGCGGGACTGGCGCCCGAGATTGGCGCCCGAGATTGGCGCCCGGGATTGGCGAACGGGATTGGCGCCCGAGATTGGCGCCCGAGATTGGCGCCCAGGATTGGCCGCAGGCGTCAGTCGGGCTTCATCCCGCTGTCCCGCACCAGCCGGGCCCAGCGCGGCAGTTCGGCCGCGATCAGATCGGCGAAGCCTTCGGGGCTGCTGGCCACCACCTGGGCGCCGTCGGCGGCCAGGCGGTCGGCCACGGCCGGGGCGCGGGTGGCCTCGACCACGATGCGGTTCAGCCGGGCCACGAGGTCCGGCGGCGTCGTGCCGGGCGCCAGCACCCCGACCCAGCTGGTGAAGTCGTAGCCGGGCACCCCTTGCTCGGCGATGGTCGGCAGGTCGGGCAGCAGCGCCAGGCGCCGGGCGCCGGTCACCGCCAGCGCCCGCAACTGCCCCGTGCCCAGCATCGGCACCACCGCGACCGCCGACAGCAGGCTGACCCCGACCTCGCCCGAGATCACCGCGGTCTGCGCCGGCCCGCCGCCGCGATAGGGCACATGCACCATGTCGGTCCCGGTCAGCGACTTCAGCAGTTCGGCCGCGACATGCTGGTTCGTGCCATTGCCGCCGGAGGCATAGTTGATCGTGCCCGGCCGCGCGCGCGCCAGCGCCAGCAATTCGGCCAGGTTGCGCGCGGGGACCGAGGGATGCACCACCAGCACCAGCGGGATCGCCGCGATCAGCGACACGGGCTTCAGGTCGGCCTGCACGTCGAAGCCCGAGGGGCCGAGCAGTGCTGGGTTCACGACAAGCGGCAGCGAATTGGCGAGCAGCGTGTAGCCATCGCCCCGGGCGCGCACCACCAACTCGGTCCCGAGGTTGGTCGAAGCGCCGGGCCGGTTGTCGATGACGGGGTTGTGCCCTGTGCGCAGCCCGATCTCCCGCCCGACCAGGCGGATCACGACGTCCACGATGCCACCCGGCGGCACCGGCACGACGATGCGGATCGGCCGGTCGGGGAAGGCCTCGGCCTGGGCGCGAACGGCGCTGGGCAGCAGCGGTGCTGCCAGCCCCGCGAGCAGCCTGCGGCGGGCGGTCATGCGCGGATCACCACATCGGGGTTCGCCAGCCGCGGTCGCCCGCCGGCGGCGAAGGTCACGATCTCGGCGAAGGTCTCGCCGAAATACTGCTCGAAGCATTCCCATTCGGCCCAGCCGAGATGCGGCACGCAGAGCACATTCGGCAGGCGCAGCAGCGGGTGGTCCCCATGCATGACAGGCTCCTCCTCATAGACATCGACGGCGGCGTAGCCGGGGCGCCCGGCCTGCAAGGCCCCGAGCAGCGCACCGGGGGCGATCAATTCGGCCCGCGCAGTGTTCACCAGCAGCGCGGTCGGCTTCATCAGCGCCAGGTCCGCGGGGCCGATCAGCCCGCGCGTTGCCGGGCCGAGGCGCAGGTGCAGCGACAGCACATCCGATTCCGCGAACAGCCGGGCGCGATCGGTGGTGAAGGGCACGCCGGCGGCCTGCGCGCGGCGGCCCGATTCCTCGCGCCCCCAGGCCAGGATATGCATGCCGAGGCCGCGCCCCGCCTCGGCCACCATCGCGCCGATCTTGCCGAAGCCGCAGATGCCAAGGGTGCTGCCGCGCAGCCGGTGCGACAGCGTGGTCGGCCATTCGCCGCGCTGCATGCGCGCAGCTTCCAGCGCGATATTGCGCCGCGCTGCCAGGATCAGTGCCACGGTCAATTCGGCCGGGGCGACGATGGACCCGCTGTGCCCGGTGGCGACGCCGATGCCGAGGTCGTCGCAGGCGGCATGATCGATCGTGCTGGCCGTGCGCCCGACCAGCGCGATCAGCCGCAGTGACGGCAGGCGTTCCAGCAGCGCGCGGGAGAAGGTGACGCGTTCGCGCACCGCCACGACAACCTCGGCGCCATCCAGCCGGGCCACAAGTTCATCGAGATCGGCGGCGGGCTGGCGGAAACGGACGACCTCATGCCCGCGCAGCAGGTCGAAGCAGGCCAGTTGGCCGATGACGTCCTGGTAGTCGTCCGGAATGACGATGCGCAATGGCCGTCCCCAGTTTCTTGCTTGCTTGCGGCAAAGCCTGCTCCGGCTTGCCGGTCCGGGCAAGACCAGCGACGGTTCCCCAAAAATCGGGGGAAGCACATGCAATCCGAAACCTGGACCTGGCCTGGCGAACGCCGCATCGCCGTGGTCTTCAACATCTGCCTGGAGGCCTGGTCTGATGGAAAGGCGCCCGGCATCAGCCCGATGGGCAACCCGCTGCCGGCGGGGCTGCTCGACACCATGGCCATCTCCTGGGCCGCCTATGGGGTGAACCGCGGCATCCATCGCATGCTGGACGGCTTCGCGCGGCATGGCGCGCGCGCCACGGTGCTGGCCAATGCGGTGATCGCCGAGCGCCGACCAGAGGCGATCCGCGCCTGCGCCGCCGCGGGGCATGAGGTCGCCAACCACGGTTTTGCGATGGATGTGCTGACGCTGGGCATGACCGATGCCGAGGAAGTGGCCTATATCCAGCGCTGCACGGCGCTGCTGGAAGGTGCGGCCGGCGGGCGTGTTACGGGCTGGCTCAGTCCGCGCGCGACCTCCGCCCCGCGGTCACCGCGGCTGCTGGCCGAGGCCGGGTATCGCTGGTGCGGCGATGCGCTGGACGAGGACCTGCCCTATGTCGTCGCCCCCGGCGGCGTGCCGATCGCGATCATTCCGCTGTCGACCGACGTCAACGACATGCCGTTCATGAAGTACGGCAATCCGCCGCGGCTGATGCTGGACAGCTTTGCCGAGAACCTGGAGATCGCGATGGGCCGCGACGAGGGGCCGCGGATCATCGACGTGACCGTGCATGCGCAGATCTTTGGTCGCCCGCGCGGGGCGCATTTCCTGGAACGCATCATCGAGATGGCGGCAACGACGCCGGGCGTCTGGATCGCGACCCGGGGGGAAATCGCGGAACTGACCCTGGCCCGCTGAAGGCTACCGCCCGGCCCGCACCGCCGCGACCATGCGTTCCAGCGCGGCCGCATCCACCGCCCCAGGCACCAGCGTGAAGGCGCGGTCAAAAATCAGCGCAGGCGTGCCCTCGATGCCGAGGCGCTGGGCCAGGGCCAGGTTGCCGTCGAGCCGACGCTGGATCGCGGGGTCGTCCATCTCGCGCCGCAGCCGTGGCCAGTCCAGCCCGAGGCGTTCGGCCTGGGCGCGCAGGACGGCCTCGGTCGGTTCGCCGGCCAGGGTCATCAACGCGTCGTAGAAGGGGACATATTTGCCCTGGCGCTGCGCGGCGAGCAGGGCGCGGCTGGCGATGACACTGGACGGCCCGAGGATCGGCAGGTCCTTCAGCACCACCCGCACCCCGCGGTCGCGGGCGATCAGGGCCTGCATGGCGGGGTGCAACTGCTTGCAGTAGCCGCAGCGCGCATCGAAGAACTCGACGATGGTCACATCGCCCTGGGGGTTGCCCTTCATCGGGTCGGCGGCATCGCGGAACAGCGCGTCGCCGGCGGCGATGATGGCGTCGCGTTGGCGGGCCTCGGCGGCGGCCGCTTCTGATGCCTGGATGGCGGTCATGGCGTCACGCAGAATGCTGGGGTCTTCACGCAAGGCCCGGCGCAGGATGTCGATGACCTCGGCGCGCTGCGTTTGCGTCAGCGCTTGGGCCCAGGCAGGCAGGGCCAGGGGCAGGGCCAGGGCGGCGCCAAGAAGGGCGCGGCGGGGATGGGGCATGCGGGTGGTCCTTGGGTGACGCTGCACGTTACCCGGTCCGGCGGCCGGGGTCATGCCCTGGCTGTGACCCCGGCGGCGGTTGCCGCTGGCGGCGAAGGCGTTTATCGCGCTGGCAGGATTGGAAAAGCATAAGCCTAAGCATGGCGCGCTCCGCGCCACCGCTGCCTGGGGGAACAGGGCCATCACCATGCAGACCAGGGTGACGATACGGGCGGCCGGGCGCCGCGGACCGCGCATCACAGCGCGACTGCATTTGCCGCGGATCGCGGCGGTTCTGTTTTTGCCGCGGATCGCGGCGGGCCTGGCCGCGCTGACGCTGCTGGCCGGCTGCAGCACCAGCAGCCTGTCGAGCATCGTGGGCGGCAGCAGCGGCCCCGCCCAGGGCCAAGTGGGCTTCGTCCGCGGCTTTCTGGGGCAAGTGGCGGCCGATGAACCCCGTGCCGCCGTGGCGGCGCGTGAGGTCCTTTCGGCCGGCGGCAGCGCCCAGGATGCGGCGGTCGCCGCGGCCTTCACGCTCGCCGTCACCCTGCCGTCGCGTGCCGGCCTCGGCGGCGGCGGCGCCTGCATGGTCTATGACAGCCGCCGGCGGGAAGCCGAGGCGGTGATCTTCCCGGCCGGCGCGCGGGACAGCATCGCCCCCGGCGCCGACCGCCCGGCTGCGGTGCCGCTTTATGCGCGCGGGTTGTTTGCGGTGCATGTGCGCGGCGGGCGCCTGCCGTTCGAGGGGTTGATCGCGCCCGCCGAGCAGGGCGCCCGCTTCGGCGTGGAAGTCTCCCGCGCGCTGGCCAGTGACCTGGCCATCGCCGGGGTGCCGCTGATCGCCGACCCCTGGTCGCGCGTCGCCTTCGGCCCGAACGGGACGCCGCTGGCCGAGGGCGCGCGCCTGGCGCAGCCCGATCTTGCCTCGACGCTGGCCTCGCTGCGCACGGCGGGGGTGGGCGACATGTACCAGGGCGCGCTGGCGCGACGGATCGAGGATGTCTCGGCCGCCGCCGGGGCCGGGCTGACCGCGGCCGATATGCGCGCCGGACTGCCGCGCATCGCCGAACCGTTGAGCCAACCGGGGCTGTCCTCCGGCGACCGAATCCACTGGCTGCCGACCGATGGCGGTCTGGCCGGGGCCGCGACCTTCCGTGCCCTGCAAGGCGGGTCCGGGTTGCAGCCGGCGGCCGAGGCGGGCTTGCGCGCCGCCCGCGCCTTCCGCACCGCGGGCGGCAATCCGGCGGCGATCCTGGCCAGCACGCCGGCGGGGGATGGAACCTTCCCGTCGTTGCCGGCCTCGACCTCGCTGGTGGTGCTGGACCGTGAGGGCGGGGCCGTCGCTTGCGCCTTCAGCCTGAACAACCTGTTCGGTACGGGGCGGATGGCCCAGGGGCTCGGGTTTTTGTTCGGCGCCGCGCCGGGGATCGGGTCGATCGAACCGCCGCTGCTGCCGGCGGCGATCGTGACCAGCACGACGCTGCGAGCGTTCCGCGCGGCCGCGGCCGGGTCGGGGCAATTCGCCGCACCGCTGGCGGCCGCCGGGCCGCTCTGGGAGGCGCTGCGCGGCGCGACGGCGACCGATGCGGTGGCGGGTGGCGTGGGCGATCCGGGGCGGGCAAATCTGGCGACCTGCCTGCGCTATCTGCCCGGGCAGCCGGACCTGTGCCGTGCGGCCAGCGACCCGCGCGGTTTTGGCGTGGCGCTGGGCTCGCAGGACTGATGCTGAAGGTTGGGCGCGGGGCGCACGCGCCGCCGTTTCTGGTGATGGATGTGATCGCCGCGGCCAACGCCCGGGCGGCGACGTTGCCGCCGGGCGCGCCGGGCGTGATCCGCATGGAGGTCGGCCAGCCCGGCACCGGCGCGCCGCGGGGTGCTGCCGAAGCCGCGATCCGCGCGCTGCAGGCGTGCGCCCCAATGGGCTACACGGAAGCCTTCGGCCTGGCCTCGTTGCGGGCGCGCATCGCGGGGCACTACCAGGCCAAATACGGGCATGCCGCAGCCCCCGGGCGGATCGCCGTAACGGTCGGTGCCTCGGGTGCCTTTCCCCTGGCCTTCCTGGCGGCCTTCGACCGTGGCGACCGGGTGGCGATGGCGGCGCCCTTCTACCCGCCCTATGCCAATATCCTGGTGGCTTTGGGCATGCAGCCGGTGCTGCTGCCCGCCGATGCGGTCACGAATTTCCAGCCGACGATTGCGATGCTGGAGGCGATGGACCCCCCGCCGGCCGGGCTGATCGTCGCCAGCCCCTGCAACCCCGCCGGCACCATGCTGGCCCCGGAAAAATTGGCCGACATCGCCCGCTGGTGCCATGCCAACGGGGTGCGGCTGGTGTCGGACGAAATCTACCACGGGCTGTCCTGGGGGCAGACGGCGGAGGCGACGGCCGCGGCGTTTTCGCCCTCGGCCATCGTGGTCAATTCCTTCAGCAAGTATTTTTCCATGACAGGCTGGCGCATCGGCTGGCTGCTGCTGCCCGAGGAGCTGGTGCGGCCGGTGGAGTGTCTCGCGCAGAACATGTTCATCAGCGCGCCGCACATCGCACAGGTGGCGGCCGAGGCGGCTTTCGACTGCATCGAGGAATGCGAGGCCAACCGCGCCCGCTATGCCCGCAGCCGGGCGGCGCTGATGGCGGCGATGCCCGGGGCGGGGTTCGACCGGCTGGCACCTGCCGATGGTGCCTTCTACCTCTGGGCCGATGTCGCGCATCTGACCAACGACAGCGTCGCGTTCTGCGCGCGGATGCTGGCCGAGGCCGGGATTGCGGCGACGCCGGGGGTGGATTTCGACCGCACGCGCGGCGCGCATTTCATACGCTTTTCCTACTGCGGGCCGGAAGCGGAGATGGCCGAGGCGCCGCGGCGCCTGGCGCGCTGGCTGGGGCGCTGAAAGGCGACCCCCATAGCCGACCCCAGAAACAAGAAGCCCCATCGCCCCTTTGCAGGGACGATGGGGGAGGTGCCGGGTCGGCTTTGGGGAGAGAGTGCCCCACGGTTGCAGCCGACCGCGGTTTGGGGGGGAGAGGGCAACCGCGGGGTATGGACTGACTGTGCAACACCGATATTGCCAATGGGTTTCCGGCGCCGTGAAATAAAACCGCAGGCGCCGTGCTTCGGCCGCAAACACCGGTCGTTATGCTCCGCGCATGCATCGCCTGATCCTGCCCATTTTGCTGGTCGCGACCTTCGCTGGCTGGTGGTGGCCCAATCGCCCCCAGGGCGGCGACGTGCCGATGGCGACGGCGCGGTTCAACAGCGTGTCCTTCGCCGCCTTCCGCGATGGGCAGTCGCCGCTGCGCGCACGCTTCCCCTCGGCGGCCGAGGTCGAGGCCGACATGGCGCTGGTCGCCCCGCGCGTCCGCGCCATACGCACCTATGCCAGCATCGAGCCTGGCTTCGACACCGCGGCCAGCGCCGGGCGGCACGGCTTGCGGATGTGGCAGGGCGCCTGGATCGGCCCCGACCCCGCGATCAACGCGGCCGAGATCGCCGCCCTGATCGCCAGCGCCAACCGCCACCCGGAGGTGATCGAGCGCGTGGTGGTGGGCAATGAGGTGCTGCTGCGGCGCGACCAACCCGCGGCGGTGCTGGCCGCCGCCCTGGACCAGGTGCGGGCCGCGGTGCGCCAGCCCGTGACCTATGCCGATGTCTGGGAGTTCTGGGCGCGCAACCCGGCCCTCGCGGCGCATGTGGATATCGTGACCATCCATATCCTGCCCTATTGGGAGGACAACCCGGCGAATATCGACGTGGCGATGGCCCATGTCGCCCAGGTGATCCATGACATCCGTCGCCAGTTCCCGGGCAAGCCCATCGCGATCGGAGAGATCGGCTGGCCATCGCGCGGGCGCTGGCGGGAAGATGCGGCGCCGTCACGCGTCAACCAGGCGATCTTCCTGCGCCGCTTCACCGCCTTGGCGGCGGCGGAGGGGCTTGATTACAACATCATCGAGGCCTTCGATCAGGGCTGGAAATACAAGCTGGAAGGCACGGTGGGCGCGGCCTGGGGTCTGTGGACGGCGGATCGCGAGCAGAAGTTTCCGCTGGTTGGCGACGTGTCGGAAAACCCCGACTGGCCCTGGTATGCGGCGGCAGCCGCGCTGCTGGGGTTGGTCCTGGCGCGGCGCCGCCCGGTGGTGGGCTTTGCGCTTGGCAATGCGCTGGCCTTCGCCTGGGCGGGGGGCGTGCCCTATGCCTTCGACGGGCATCTGATGCTGGCGGTGGCGGTGAACCTGGCGGCGCAGGCCTGGCTTGCCTGGCTGATGGTCGCGGGACCACGGGGGCCGACGGTCAATGCCGTGGACACGCTGGCGCTGCTGCGCGGGCGCTTGCGGGCCTTGACCATCGACGACCTGGCCTTCCTCTTCCTCGGCACGGCGCTGGTCTTGCAGGTGCTGCTGCTGGTCGATCCGCGCTATCGCGACCCGCCCATCGCGACCTTCGCGGTGCCGGTGGTGGTGGTGATCGCGCGCTGGGCCTTAGGCGACCTGCCGCGCGATGGCGGCGGGCGGGCGGAACTGGTTGCCGGCGGCGGCTTGCTGATCGGGGCGCTGGTCTATGCGCTGGTGGAGCATCCGGTGAACCACGAGGCGATGCTCTGGGCGCTCTGTGCCGTGGTGCTGGCCCTGCCGGCGTTGTGGCGCATCAGAACTCGGCCAACAGCCGGCCAAAACCCTCCATCCGGTCAGTAATGCCATTGGCGCGCAGCGCGTGCCACCAGGTGGCGGTGTTGATGGCGATGATGGGCTTGCCCAGCCAGAGCTCCGCCGCCGCCGCCAGCCGCACCATCGACAGGTTGGTGCCGACCTGGACGATGGCGTCCACGTCATCGCCGTCCAACTCCTGCAACACGCCGCGCAGGGTGGCGGGCGCGACTTCGGCGATCGCGGTCCAGGACCGGCAGAGCAGCGCGCGGTCCCGCACGATGGAAAACCCCATGTCGGAGAAGTAACGCGCGACTTCGCTGTTCATGCTGGGCCAGTAGGGCGACAGGATCGCCAGCCGCTTCACCCCGCCATAGGCGTTCAGCGCGGCGGTGCAGGCGTGGCTGCCGACGCTGATCTTGATGCCGCTTTCGTCCTCGACCGATTTTATGAAACGGTCGGCGCCGATGCGGCCGTCGAAGAACGTCACCGCACTCATGCCCATGACCAGGTAGTCGGGCCGGGCGGTCATCACGCTGCGCACGGCGTCCAGCGTGTTGCCGGCGATCACCTCGGCCCCGGCGCGGAAGGTTTCGTTGCTGACCGCGTCCGCATTGGGGGTGAAGATGCGGCTGTAGTGGGCGGTCACGCCGGGCGGGCGCATCATGTCGAAATCGGGCTGCACCACGGTATTGGTGGAGGGGCCGAGGACGCCGAACTTGCGCCGCCAGCCGAGGACATCGGGCATAGGTATCGCCTCTTTCGCATGTGCTGGCATCAGGATGCCACGGTTGGCGGCCAGGGGAAGGTGGACGGGGCGCGTTTTGCGGCCCCTGCGCGCTTGTCGCCCGGGCCCGCATCGCCGTAACTGGCGCGGTGATCGCCGGAGACAGCCCATGATCTTGCCCCGCCGCGCCTTGGCCGCCGCCGCCCTGCTGCCCTTCGCCGCCCGTGCGCAAGAATTCTGGCCCACGCGATCGCTGCGCTTCATCGTGCCGGGGCCGGCCGGGGGCGCGGGGGATGTGATCGGACGGATCGTGATGGAGCGTGTCGGCGCCCGTCTCGGCCAGCAAATCGTGATCGAAAACCGCCCCGGTGCCGGCACCAATATCGGCATGACCGTGGTCGCGCGCGCGGCCCCCGATGGCTACACGCTGGGCCTGGCCAGCATCGCCAGCAATGCGGTGAACGTATCGCTGTACCGGAATATGCCCTTCGACCCGGTGCGGGATTTCGCGCCCGTGTCGCTGATGGCGCTGGTGCCGAACCTGATGGTGGTCCCGCCGTCGCTGCCGGTCACCACGGTCGCGGAATTCATCGCCTATGCCCGTACCCGGCCGATCAATTTCGGTTCGGTCGGCGCGGGGTCGTCGCAGCACCTGGCCGGCGCGCAATTCTCGCAGGCCACGGGTGTCGCCATGCAGCACATCCCCTACACAAACGGCGGGCAGATGAACACGGACCTGATCGAGAACCGGGTCCAGGTGCTGTTCCAGTCGGTCAGCGCGGTGACGGAAATGGCCCGCGCCGGGCGTATGCGCCCGCTGGCTGTGACCGGCACGGAACGCGCCCCCGCCTTCC
>JBBQHE010000049.1:0-22401 GCA_038323655.1 Acetobacterales bacterium
GCCTTCGGCGCGGCAAAATCGCTGCTGCGTGAGGCCCGCGAAAAAGGCGGCCCGACCGCCGTGCCCAAGGCCGGCGTTGCGCTGTTTTCGCTGGAAATGAGCGCCGACCAGTTGGCGACCCGCCTGCTGTCGGAAGAAGCGCGCATCTCCGGCGACCGCATCCGCCGTGGCGAGGTGGAACAATCGGACTTCGACCGCTTCGTCGCCGCCAGCCGCGACCTCTCGGCCCTGCCGATCTATATCGACGACACGCCCGCCATCACCATCAGCGCCATGCGGACCCGCTGCCGGCGGTTGCAGCGCCAGAAGGGGCTGGACCTGATCGTTGTGGACTACCTGCAACTAATGCGCCCGGCAGCCGGCACCAAGCCGGAAAATCGGGTGCAGGAAATCAGCCAGATCACCCAGGCGCTGAAGGCCATCGCCAAGGAACTCAAGGTGCCGGTGCTGGCCCTGTCCCAGCTGTCCCGCGCGGTCGAGGCGCGTGAGGACAAGCGGCCGCAGCTGTCGGACCTGCGTGAATCGGGCTCGATCGAGCAGGACGCCGACGTGGTCATGTTCGTCTATCGCGACGACTACTACCTGGCGCAGAAGGAACCCAAGACCACCAATTTCGACAATTACGAAAAGTTCCACGCCGCGCATGACAAGTGGCAGCAGGAAATGGCCCGCGTCCACAACCGGGCCGAACTCTACCTGTCGAAGCAGCGGCACGGCCCGACCGGCAAGATCGACCTGTTCTTCGAGGCGGAGTTCACCCGCTTCGGCGACCTCGACCAGGTGCACGACCAGGACGCCTATTAGCGCGTGGACACCGCTGCCCGCCTGACCATCTCGCTGGGCGCCATCGCCGCGAACTGGCGCCTACTGGCCGGGCTGCATCCGGGCCAGGCCGTCGCCGGGGTGATGAAGGCCGATGCCTATGGCCTGGGCGCGCAGGCCATCGGGCCGGCGCTGTACGCCGCCGGCTGCCGGCATTTCTTCGTCGCACAATTGGCCGAGGGGCTGGCGCTGCGGGCCATCCTGGGGCCAGGGCCGATGATCGCCGTGCTGAACGGGTTTTCGCCCGGCGCGGCGCCGGACCTGGTGCCGGTGCTGAACAGCCTGGGTGATGTGGCCGAATGGGCCGGGCTGGGGCGGCGGGCCATCCTGCACCTCGACACGGGCATGGCCCGGCTGGGCCTGGCGCCGCGCGAACAGCAGCGCCTGGCCGAAGCCCCGCATCTGCTGTCCGGCATCGAGCTGCTGTTCGTCATGACGCACATGGCCTGCGCGGATGACCCCGCGCATCCGATGAACGCGGCCCAGCGCGACCGCTTTGCGGCGGTGCCCTTGCCTGGTGTGAAGCGAAGCCTTGCTGCCTCCTCGGCCATGTTCCTGGGGCCTGGCTATGCCTCCGACCTCGCCCGGCCAGGGGCCGCCCTGTATGGTCTGAACCCGACCCCGGGGCGCCCCAACCCCATGCTGCCGGTGGTGACGCTGGACGCGCCCATCCTGCAACTGCGCGAGATCCGCGCCGGCACGCCGGTCGGCTATGGCGCGACCTGGGTTGCACAACGTGACAGCCGGATCGCCACCGTTGCCGAGGGCTATGCGGACGGCTATCTGCGGAGCCTCTCAGGGTTCGGCTGGGCCATGCTGGCCGGCACCCGGGTACCACTGGTGGGCCGCGTCTCGATGGATCTGCTGACGTTCGACGTGACCGACGCGCCCGAACCTTGCCCGGGCGACCGGCTCACCCTGCTGGGCGAAGGCGTGTCCCCCGACGCGCTTGGCCTGGCCGCCGGCACCATCGGCTATGAAATGCTGACCGGCCTGGGGCAGCGTTACGACCGGCGCTGGGTGGCCGGGTGACGCATCCGCTGGATGTTCTGGCCGGCATCGGGCGTGGGCTGATCGGCATCTGCCGTTATGCCGGGGCGGTCGCGATTTTTGCCGGGACAGGCCTCGCGCATGGGGTGCGGCCGCCGATCTATGGCCGGCTGCTGTGGCGAGCCTTTGTCGAAATCGCCTATTTCTCGCTGCCCGTCGTGGCGCTGACGGCGACCTTCACCGGCATGGTGCTGGCGCTGCAATCCTACACCGGCTTTGCGCGCTTCAACGCCGAGGGGGCGGTCGCGACGGTGGTGGTGCTCTCCATCACCCGCGAACTCGGCCCCGTGCTGGCAGGCTTGATGGTGGCCGGGCGGATCGGTGCCAGTTTCGCCGCCGAGATCGGCACCATGCGGGTGACCGACCAGATCGATGCGCTGACCACCCTGTCCACCAACCCGATGAAATACCTGGTCGCCCCGCGCCTGATCGCAGCCACCCTGGCGCTGCCTTTGCTCGTGGTGGTCGCCGATATCCTGGGCGTCATGGGCGGCTGGCTGATCGCGACCGCGAAATTGGGCTTCGGCTCGGGCGCCTATCTCGTCTCGACCATGGATGCGCTGAAGGCGATGGATGTCGTCTCGGGGCTGGTGAAGGCCGCGGTCTTCGGCTTCGTGGTGGCACTGATGGGCTGCTGGCACGGGTATCAGAGCCGCGGCGGCGCGCAGGGCGTGGGCCAGGCGACGACGGCCGCCGTGGTCTCCTCATCGATCCTGATCCTGGCCCTGGACTACGTGCTGACCGAATTGTTCTTCGCCCGATGAGCGACACGCCAAAAATCCGTATGCGCGGCGTGAAGAAGGCATTTGGTTCCAAGCAGGTGCTGGATGGCGTGGACCTGGATGTGCGCGCGGGCCACGGCATGGTGGTGCTGGGCGGGTCGGGGTCGGGCAAATCCGTCACCATCAAATGCGTGATGGGGCTGATCGCGCATGACGAAGGGCTGATCGAGATCGACGGACGCGACATCCGCGGCATGTCGGCGCGTCAGCGGGCGGAGGTCGCCGATCGCACGGGCATGCTGTTCCAAAATGGGGCGCTGTTCGACAGCCTGCCGGTCTGGGAAAATGTCTGCTTCAAATTGCTCGCGCAGAAGCGCCTCACCCGCGCAAAGGCGCGTGACAAGGCGGCCGAGATCCTGGCGCAGGTGGGTCTGGCCGGCAGCGTCGGCGACCTGGCGCCATCGGAACTGTCGGGCGGCATGCAGAAGCGCGTGGCGCTCGCCCGGGCGATCGCCGCCGAGCCCGACATCATCTTCCTCGACGAACCCACCACCGGGCTTGACCCCATCATGGGGGCGGTGATCGACGGGCTGATCGTCGATGTGGTCAAACGCCTGGGTGCCACCGCCGTCGCCATCACCCATGACATGGCGAGCGCGCGCCGCATCGGCGATGACGCGGCGATGATCTACAAGGGCCGCATCATCTGGAACGGCAATGCCGCGACGCTGGGGCACAGCGGCAATGCGATGGTGGACCAGTTCGCCAATGGCGAGCGCGACGGGCCGATCCAGATGGAGTTGCGGAAGTAGCGGCTATTCCGCCGGCAGGGACTCCCGCGTCTTGCCATCCGCGCTGGCGCGGTCGCCCATGCTGACAAAGCCGTTTTCCAGCGTCAGGGACGGGTCGAGGCAGACGATGTCCTCGAACTCGTTCACGCTGTTGATCTCGGTGCCCATCGAGATGTTGGTCACCTTTTCCAGGATGAATTCCATCACCACCGGCACCTGGTGTTCTTCCATCAGCCGTTCGGCCCGTTCGAAGGCGTCCTTGAACTCGTTAGGGCTGCGCACGCGCACGGCCTTGCAGCCCAGGCCCTCGGCCACCGCGACGTGGTCCACGCCATAGCCCGCGACGGAGTCAGAATCATCCGTCGCGTTGATGTTCTCGAAGGCCAGCGACACCTCGAAATCCATCTGGAAGCCGCGCTGTGCCTGGCGGATCAGCCCGAGGTAGGAGTTGTTCACCACCACATGCAAATACGGCAGCTTGTGCTGCGCGCCGACGGCCAGTTCCTCGATCAGGAACTGGAAGTCGTAGTCACCGGACAGCGCCACGATCTTGCGGTCGGGATCGGCCGCGCGGACGCCGAGCGCGGCGGGCAGGGTCCAGCCCAGCGGCCCCGCCTGGCCGCAGTTGATCCAGTAGCCGGGCTTGTAGACCTTGAGGAACTGCGCGCCGGCGATCTGCGACAGGCCGATGGTGGTGACGTAGCAGACGTCGCGGCCAAAGTGATTCTTCATCTCCTCATACACGCGCTGCGGCTTCAGCGGCACGTGGTCAAACTGCGTCTTGCGCAGCATGGTGTTTTTCCTGTGCAGGCACTCGGCGGCCCATTCGCTGCGGTCGGGCAGTTGCCCCGCGGCCTTCATCTCCTCGGCGACGGTCACGAACAGGTCCAGCGCGGCCTTGGCGTCCGACACGATCCCGAAGTCGGGCGCGAAGACGCGCCCGATCTGCGTGGGCTCGATGTCCACATGGATGAACTTGCGGTCCTTGGTGTAGGTCTCGATGGACCCCGTGTGCCGGTTCGCCCAGCGATTGCCGATGCCGAGCACGAAGTCGCTGCGCATGAAACTTGCGTTGCCGTAGCGGTGGCTGGTCTGCAGCCCGACCATGCCGGCCATCAAATCATGGTCGTCCGGGATCACGCCCCAGGCCATCAAGGTCGGGATCACGGGGATGCCGGTGATTTCGGCAAACTTCACCAACTGCGGCGCGGCATCGGCGGAAATCACGCCGCCGCCCGGGATCAGCACAGGGCGTTCGGAGGCGACGAGCAGCCTCATCGCGCGCTCGATCTGCTTGCGCGTCGCCTTCGGGCGATAGACTTCCAGCGGTTCGTAGGTGTCGAGGTCGAAGTCGATCTCGCCCAGTTGTACATCCACTGGCAGGTCGATCAGCACGGGGCCGGGGCGGCCGCTGCGCATGACGTGGAAGGCCTGCTGGAAGACCATCGGCACCAGCGCGGGTTCGCGCACAGTGACCGACCACTTGGTCACGGGCTTGGCGATGCTTTCGATATCGACGGCCTGGAAATCCTCCTTGTGCAGCTTGGCGCGTGGCGCCTGGCCGGTGATGCACAGGATCGGCAGGCTGTCGGCCTGGGCGGTGTAGAGGCCGGTGATCATGTCGGTGCCCGCGGGGCCGGATGTGCCGATGCAGACGCCGATATTGCCCGGCTTGGCGCGGGTATAGCCGTCCGCCATGTGGGACGCGGCCTCGACATGCCGGGCCAGGATGTGGCGGATCGAACCGCGCTTCTTCATCGCCGAATACAGCGGGTTGATCGCAGCCCCCGGCACCCCGAAGACGCAGTTCACGCCCTCGGCTTCGAGCACCAGCACCGCTGCATCGATCGCACGCATTTTGGCCATGAGGTTCTTCCCTGCTCGGATATCCACAAGAAAGCCGGTTAGGCCGATTTCCGCAATTTTTTTAGAAAACATTTTTGCGATGCGGGAATATGGTTCAGATCATTGATTCTGAACTATTTTCAGTTTTTTACTGAGCTTTTCAGCGTTGGTCGGAAAAATATTTTGCTTCGCAAGTCGCAGGTTGCGGGTCAGTTTTTGTTCATGACCACCCTGGAAAAACGCAAGCGCGGCCGGCCCCGCCTGTCCGCCAGCCCGGCCGATGCGGGGTCGGTGCAATCGCTCGACCGCGCCTTTGTCCTGCTGCGCCTGGTTGCCGAGGGCAGCGGCCTGTCGCTGACCGAGGTGGCCGAGGCTGCCCAACTGCCGCCTTCCACCGCCTACCGCATGCTCACCACGCTGCAGGCGCATGGCATGCTGGAATTCGACGGGCCGGCGCAGCTTTGGCACATCGGGGTCGAGAGTTTCCGCATCGGCTCCGCCTTTCTGCGCCGGCGCAAGATCGCCGAGGACGGGCGGCGCAACATGCAGGCCCTGGTGACCCGTTGTGGTGAGACAGCGAATCTCGCCGTCGCCGATACCGATGCCGTGGTCTTCGTCAGCCAGGTCGAAACCCACCAGCCGATTCGTGCCTTCTTCCGCCCCGGCACGCGCAGCCCGTTTCATTGCTCGGGGGTCGGCAAGGCGATCATGGCGCATTTTCCAGCACAGCAGGTGGCCGATATCGTCGCGCGCAACGGGCTTGAGGGCTTCACGCCCCGCACGATCACCGATCAGGCGGCGCTGCACGCCGACCTCGCCGCCAACCGCGCCCGCGGCTATGCGGTGGATGATGAGGAACGCAACATCGGCATGTGCTGCGTGGGAGCCGCCATCTTCAACGAATTCGCCGAACCCATCGCGGGGATCTCGCTCTCCGGCCCCTCGGTGCGGATGACGCCGGCGGTGGTGGCGGAATTCGGGCCGATGATCCGTGCCGCGGCGGCCGATATCACACGCTCCATCGCGGGCGTCATGCCGACTTACAGCTAGCAGCGACAGCCGCGGCCATGCGATACCAAACACCAATGAAGGCAGCCATGACTGCATAGGGAAGGACACGTATGCGAGCGCTGATTTGGTTATCGGTGACGTTGGGTGTGGTCTGCCTGCCCGCCCTGCCCGCCGCCGCCTGGCCAGATCGGCAGGTCGTTCTGGCTGTTCCGCTTGGCGCCGGCACCAGCCCTGACATCGCGGCGCGTATCATGGCCGAAGCCCTTCAGCGCCAGACGGGCCGTCCCTTCGTGGTGGAAAACCGGGTCGGCGCCACCGGGGCGATCGGCACCCGCGCCGTTATCGGCGCGGCACCCGACGGTCACACGCTGCTCATCACAAGCTCGACCCTGCTGCTGACGCCATTGTTGCTGCCGGCCTCGGGCTACGAGCCGCTGACCCAATTGCGCCCGATCCGGCTGCTTGGCAGCAATCCCCTGGTGCTGGTCGCCAACCCGGCCGCCGAGGCGCGCAGCCTGCCCGCCCTGCTGGCTCTGGGCCGGGCGCAACCACCCGGTTCGATCGACTACGGATCGCCCGGAGGCAGCCTCTACCTGACCATGGCGCTGATGGGCGCGCAGGCTGGGGTGGAGATGAACCACATCTCCTTCCGCACCGGTGGCGAATTGATGAACGCGCTGGTCGCCTCCACGGTGAACTATGCCTGGGTCACCCAGGCCATGGCGCAGCCGCTGGTCCAAGCCGGGCGCCTGAACGCGCTGGCGCAGTCCGGTGCCACGCGTGCGGCCGAGCTGCCGCAGGTGCCGACGGCGGCCGAATCCGGGCTGCCGGGGCTGGTGGTGGACAGCTGGGTGGCCGTCTTCGGACCGCGCGGGCTGCCGGATGCGCTGGCCGAGCAGATCAATGCCGCCTTTGGCCGTGTGCTTGCCGAACCGGAGACCGAGGCACGCATGCGTAGCCAGTCCATCGGCGCGCCCCGCCCCCAGGGCCCCCTGGCCGAACAGCTTCGGGCAGAAGAAGCTGTGTGGCGTGACCTTGTGGTCAGCCGGCATTTGGCGACCCAGTAGACAACCTGCACCCTGATGAAAGGCCCCCCATGATCGTCCGCCAGAAAACCAGCGTCGTGACCAAGCTCAGCGGCACCGGCGCCTCACATTCCCGCACCGATGTGCGCACCCGGGATGTCACGGTGGTGATCGACGAGCCGCTGGAGCGCGGGGGCACCAACCTTGGCCTGTCGCCCACGGAAACCGCGCTCGCGGCCCTGGTCGGCTGCACCAACGTGATTGCCCACAAGGTTGCGCAGGCGCAGGGCGTGGACATCGGCCACACCACGATCGCGCTCGAATGTGACTTCGACCGGCGCGGCGTGACGCTGCAGGAGGAGGTGGACCTGCCCTTCACCGCCATCCGCCTGCGCATCGAAACGGACGGGCCGGCGACCCAGGCGGAGCTGGACCAGGTTGCGGTGGATGTCGCGCGCTTCTGCGCGGTGTCGAAAATGCTGAAGGCGGCCGGCACGAAGGTGACGGAAACCTGGATCGCCCGGGGCTGACGCGCCGGGGGCAGGACCGGTCGCCGGGCTGAGCCGGGCGTGCCAGACTGACCGCCACGCCGTCAGGATTCGACCGTTTTGGCCAAGGCTTCCCCCCGCTTCGTCTGCCAGTCCTGCGGCGCCGCCGCGCCGAAGTGGCAGGGGCGCTGCGACGCCTGCGGCAGTTGGAACACACTCGTTGAGGAAGTGGCCGAAGCCCGCGGCCCGGGCCTCGCCGCCAAGGCCGCGAACGGCGGGCGGCGGGTGGAATTCGTCCCCCTGCGCGGCACTTCGGCCCCACCCCCGCGCACCCGCAGCGGCATGGCGGAACTGGACCGCGTGCTGGGCGGCGGCTTCGTGCCCGGCAGCGCCATCCTGGTCGGCGGCGACCCCGGCATCGGCAAGTCCACAATCCTGTTGCAGGCGGCGGCGCGGGTCGCGACCGCCGGCGGGCGGGTGCTGTATATTTCGGGCGAAGAGGCGGTGGAGCAGATCCGCCTGCGCGCGCTGCGCCTGGGCCTGGCCGATGCGCCGCTGGCCCTCGCCGCCGCCTCGGCCCTGCGCGACATCGCGGCCAGCCTGGAAGACGAGACCAACGCGACCCTGGTGGTGATCGATTCCATCCAGACCGTCTGGACCGATGCGCTGGACAGCGCGCCGGGCACGGTCGGCCAGGTCCGCGCCTGTGCCGCCGAACTCATCCGCCTGTGCAAGTCGCGCGGCTTTGCGCTGGTGCTGGTCGGCCATGTCACCAAGGAAGGTGCTCTGGCCGGCCCCCGCGTGCTGGAACACATGGTCGACGCGACGCTGTATTTCGAAGGCGACCGCGGCCACCAGTTCCGCATTCTCCGCGCGGTGAAAAACCGTTTTGGTGCCACCGACGAAATCGGCGTCTTCGAGATGACCGAGCAGGGGCTGGAGGAAGTGCCCAACCCCTCGGCGCTGTTCCTGGCCGAACGGCGCGGCAATATCGCGGGCAGCGCGGTTTTTGCCGGGCTGGAAGGCACGCGGCCGGTGCTGATGGAGGTCCAGGCCCTCCTCTCCCCCACCCCCGGCGGCGGCACGCCCCGGCGCCAGGTGGTGGGCTGGGATTCGGCCAGGCTGTCGATGCTGATGGCGGTGCTGGAAAGCCGCTGCGGGCTGAGCCTCGGCCAGAACGACGTGTACCTGAACATCGCCGGCGGGTTGCGGATCAGCGAACCCGCCGCCGACCTGGCCGTGGCCGCTGCCCTGACCAGTGCGGCGACGGCCAAGCCGACCAGCGCGGGCGCGGTGTATTTCGGCGAAATCGGCCTGTCGGGGGAGGTGCGCCAGGTCGCCCAGGCCGAGTCCCGGTTGCGGGAGGCCGCCAAGCTGGGCTTTTCCGCAGCCGTCCTGCCGCGCCGGGTCGCCCGTGGCGGCCGCACGCCGGTCGCACCCGAGGGCATGAGCGTGCGGGAAATCGGCCACCTGGCCGATCTGGTGGCGCCTTTCATCGAACCGAAGAAGAAAGCCGCCCAGGCGTGACGGCGGGTAACACCGCGGCTATACCCGCCGGCGCATGACCTGGGTCGATATCGTTCTGCTGGTGGTGCTGGCCCTGTCAGCGATCATCGCCTTCTTCCGCGGCCTGGTCGCCGAGGTGCTGGGGGTCGCCGCCTGGGTCGGTGCGATCAGCCTGGCCTTCCTGACCCAGCCGCAGTCGGTGGGCTTCGTCCAGCCCTACGTCGAACCGCGCTGGCTGGCCGAGGTCCTGGCCGTTGGCGGCGTTTTCCTGGTCACGCTGGTCATCCTGAAGCTGCTGATCGCCTGGATCGCGGGGCATATCCAGCGGTCGATGCTGGGCGGCGTGGACCGCACGCTCGGCATATTGTTCGGCCTGGCGCGGGGGGCGTTCCTCGCCGTCCTCGCCTATGTCGTCGGTGGGCTGTTCGTGCCGACCGCCGACCGCTGGCCCGATGCGGTGAAGGACGCCCGCGCCCTGCCCCATGTGGCCGAGGGCGCTGCCTGGATCGTCGCCAGGATGCCTGGCGAATACCGCCCGCGCCTGCCTGACCTGCCGACACGGCGGGAGCCGACCCAAGAGGACCTGTTGCGGCCGCCGGCCAGAAGCCGCACATGACAGCCGTGAGACGGCCACCGGATCGAGCCCCGATCCGGTGCTGTCCTGTGTGCATGAGGGTCTTGCCCCGATGATCACCAATCCGCACGACGACGACCACTTCCACGAGGAATGCGGTGTCTTCGGCGTCTGGGGCGCGACTGACGCCGCGGCGCTGACGGCCCTCGGCCTGCACGCGCTGCAGCACCGGGGGCAGGAGGCCGCGGGGATCGTTTCGCTCGACGGCGGGCGGTTCCATTCCCACAAGGGCCGCGGCCTGGTGGGCGACAATTTCTCCGATGCCAAGACCATGGCGGGGCTGCCCGGCAGGGCCGCCGCCGGCCACAACCGCTACGCCACCACGGGCGAGACAGCACTGCGGAACGTGCAGCCGCTTTATGCCGATTTCGTCTTCGGCGGCTTCGCCGTCGCGCATAACGGCAACCTGACCAATGCGGTGGGGCTGAAGCGCGCGCTCGTGCGGCGCGGCTGCATCTTCCAGTCCACCACGGATTCGGAGGTCTTCATCCACCTGATCGCGACCAGCCTGTATGACACGGTGGTCGATCGGCTGATCGACGCCTTGAAGCAGGTCGAGGGCGCCTATTCCCTCGTGGCCCTGCACGACGGCGCGCTGATCGGCGTGCGCGATCCGCGCGGGGTGCGGCCGCTGGTGCTGGGGCGCCTGGGCACCGGGGACAACCCGGCCTGGGTGCTGACGTCCGAAACCTGCGCGCTCGACATCGTCGGCGCCGATTTCGTGCGCGACGTCGAGCCGGGCGAGATCGTGCTGGTGGACGACAATGGCGTCACCAGCATCAAGCCTTTTGCCGCCGCGCCCGGACGCTTCTGCATTTTTGAATACATTTATTTCGCCAGGCCCGACTCCGTCGTCGAAGGCACGCCCGTCTATGCCACCCGCAAGCAGATCGGCCGCGAATTGGCGCGGGAAGCGGGGGTCGCGGCGGACTTGGTCGTGCCCGTGCCCGACAGCGGCGTGCCTGCGGCCATGGGTTTTGCCGCCGAGGCGGGGATCCCGTTCGAGCTCGGCATCATCCGCAACCACTATGTCGGCCGCACCTTCATCGAACCGACCGACCACATCCGGCATCTCGGCGTGAAGCTGAAGCATTCGGCCAATCGCGCCATGCTGGAAGGCAAGCGGGTGATCCTGGTGGACGACAGCATCGTCCGCGGCACCACCAGCCGAAAAATCGTGGAGATGGTGCGCCAGGCCGGTGCCACCGAGGTGCATATGCGGATCAGCAGCCCGCCCACGACCCATTCCTGCTTCTACGGCATCGACACGCCGGAACGGTCGCAGCTGATGGCGGCGAACCATTCGGTGAAGGAAATGGCCCGCATCATCGGCGTGGACAGCCTGGCCTTCATCTCGCTGGACGGGCTGTACCGCGCGCTCGGCAAGCCCGGCCGCGATCCGGCCGCCCCCGCCTATTGCGACGCCTGCTTCACCGGTGACTACGCCATCCGCCTGACCGACGCGCTGGAGAATGCGCCCCGCCCGCTGTCGATGCTGCCGGCCGTCGCCGAATAATGCGGCCGCTGCTGGGGCAGGTGGCGCTGGTCACCGGGGCGTCGCGCGGCATTGGCGCCGCGGTCGCCGTGGAACTGGCCCGCCAGGGGGCGCAGGTCGTGCTGGTCGCCCGTACGCAGGGGGGCCTGGAGGAAACCGACGACGCGGTGCGCGCCGCCGGGTCCGCGGCCACACTGCTGCCGATGGATTTCATCAAGGAAGCCGAGAAGATCGACCTTCTCGGCCCCTCCATCATGGCGCGCTTCGGCCGGCTGGATATCCTGGTCCATGCCGCGGGCGCGCTGCCGCTGCTGACGCCGCTGGCGCATCTGCAGCCGAAGGACTGGATGGAGATGGTCGCGGTCAACATGTCCGCGACCTGGCGGCTGATCCGCAGCTGCGACCCGCCGCTGCGCGCCGCCCCCGCGGGCCGCGCCGTGGTGATCACAAGTGGCCGGGTGCAGCGGCCCCGCGCCTATTGGGGCGGCTATGGCGCGACCAAGGCCGGCCAGGCGCATCTGGTACAGACCTGGGCGCAGGAGGTGGGCGACAGCCCGCTGCGCGTGAACCTCTTCGACCCGGGCATCGTGGCCACCAAGATGCGGCTGACGGCCATGCCGGGCGAGGACCAGACTGGCCTGACCCAGCCGGCCGAGGTGGCGCCGGCGATCGTGGCCCTTTGCCTGCCCACCGAGGCGCGGCAGGGCGAGACCATTCTATTCTGAAGGCCGGCCGCGCCCCTTCTTGATATCCGCGCGGATCGACTTGCCTTCCAGCCGCCGTTCCTTCGACCCCCGCGTGGGCCTGGTCGGGCGGCGGATCGGCGGGGGCGGCTTGGCGGCCTCCCGGATCAGCGCCAACAGGCGTTCCAGCGCGTCTTCCCGGTTGCGTTCGCGGGTGCGGTGCTGTTGGGCCGCGATGATCAGCACGCCATCCTTGGTCAGCCGCCGCCCCGCCAGGCGTTCCAGCCGTTCCCGCACAGCTTCCGGCAGGCTGGGCGAATTGCGCACGTCGAAGCGCAGCTGGACGGCCGTCTCGACCTTGTTGACGTTCTGCCCGCCGGCGCCCGAGGCGCGCAAAAAATCCTCGTGCAGTTCGCGCTCATCCAGGCTGATGCGGTTGGTCACGGGGATCATGCGCGTCGCTAGACCATGATCCGGGGATCAAGGTCCAGCATTGCCGCGGCCCGCTGTCAAAAACGCTTCAGCAGCCGGTCGATGTAGTCCAGCTCCTGCGCCGGGCGTTCGCGTTCGGCGCCGCGGCGGCGCAGCTCTTCCTGGATGCGGCGGCTGCGGAGCAGTTCGGCTTCCTCCGGCACGCGGGTATCGCCGCCATTGTCGGAAGCGCCCGGGGCTTCGCGCGCGCGGCGACCGAGCGGGTCGCGACCCTGGGCCAGATCGCCCGGCGTGTCGCCGCCCTCGCCACCCTGGCCATCGCCCTCGGCCATGCCCATGCCTTCGCCGTCCTCGCCTTCCCCATCGCCGGGTTCATCGCCGGGCTGGCCTGACGGCTGGCCCTGGCCGAACTGGCGCTGCATCTGCTGCGCCATCTGGCGGTTGCCTTCGGCCAATTCGCGCAGCGCCCGCTGCTGGTCGGGCCGCGCATCGCCGTTGCCGCGCAGGGCTTCCTGCGCGTCGCGCATCGCCTGGTCGGCGCGGCCCAGGGCCTCTGGCACTTCGCCGGTCAGGTCGCCGAACTGCTGCATGACTTCGCCCAGCGCCCGGCGCAGGGCGCGCTGCACGCGGGCGTCCTGCTCCGTGGCGTTGCGCTGTTGCGACATTTCCTGCGGGGTCGGTTGCGGCGGCAGGCGGCCGGGCTGGCGGCGGGCGGCGTTGCGGCGCTGCTCCTCGGCCTCCGACCGCTGGTGCCCCTGGTCGAGCAGCCCCTGCTGGCGACGCACCATGTCCTGCATCGCGCCCATCTGCTGCTGACCACGTTCACGGCGCTGCTGGCGTTCGGGGCTTTCGGCGCGGGTGCTGCGACCCTGTTCCAGCGCGTCCAGCATGCGCTCCAGCTCGGCCAGTTCGCGCTGGGCGTCGCGGTTGCGTTCTTCCCGCGCGGCGTCGCGCATGCGCTGGGTGCGGCGGTCGAGGTCGCGCTGGTCGAACAGCCGGTTCTGTGGGTCGTAGGGCAGGGCCTCGGCGTTTTCGCGTTGCAGGCGTTCGGCCAGGGCCTCCAGGTGGCGGCGGATCGCTTCGCGAAGCTGCTGGATGCGCTGGTCGGTTTCCTGGCGCTGGGCTTCGGCCTGCTGGCGCTGGGCCTCGGCCTCGGCGCGCTGTTCGGGCGTCTGTTCCGGGCGGGGCGTCTCGGGGTTCTGTTCGCGGCGTTCGGCTTCCTGGCGCTCGGTTTCCTGGCGCTGGGCTTCCCGGCGTTCGTTTTCCCGGCGTTCCGCCTGGTCAAGCGCTTCGCGCAGCGCCTGGCGCGCTTCGGCCAGGGCGCGGGCGGTGCGGTCGGCGCGGCCTTCTTCCAGCGCGAGTGCCACTTCCCACAGGATTTCCTGCACCTCCGGCACCGCTTCGGGCCGGCGGTCGCGGGTGATGCGCGCGCGGGCGGATCGCAGGGCCAGGAAGGTCGCCGTGTCATCCTCGAAGGCTTCGGGCGAGGCTGTGATGCGGTCCAGCTCGGCGCGGGCGGGGGCGCGGGCCTCGGGGTCGATCGACAGGGTCCGCCGCAGCATGATCAGCGCCTGGGCGACCGGATGGGTGAAGGCGCGTTCCGGCAAGGTCAGGGTCGCGTCTTCGCTGCGCCCTTCCTGCGTCGCGCCATCGACCGCGACCAGCGTCACGCGCACTGGCAGGCCGGCCCAGACATGGGCGGACAGGTCGGGCTGGGCCGCGCCGCGCGCCTGCTTGGGCGAAGTGCCAGGCAGCGGCAGGTCCACCACCAGCGGCGGTGCCGTGGGCCGCGCGACCAGGCGCAATTCGGCGCGGACGCTGGCCAGGCCCCAGTCATCCTCGGCCCGCCAGGGCAGGCGAACCGCCAGGCCCCGCTGCGCCCGGGCGGGCGGTTCGGCAAAGGCGACGACCGGCGGGGCATCGGCCCGCGCGGTCAGCGACCAGCGGGCGATTTCCGCCCCGTCGCGCTTGATGATGGCGGTGGTGCCCGAGGCGATGAGCACCTCGGCTCCGAAGGAGGTGCCGTCCAGCAGGCGGAAGGGCGCGGCTGCGCCATCCACCACGATGTCGGGCACGCCACCCGTGCCGCCGGACAGGGCCAGATGCAGCCGGCTGCCCACCGGCACGCTGGCGCTGCCGCCGGCGGGGTCGAGGAAAGCGGGCGGCGCGCCGGTATAGGCGGGGGGCGTCACCCAGGCCTCCAGCCGCAGCGGCGGGGCCGCCGGTGGCAGGGCGATGCCGGGGATGATGGCGCGGCGCAGGCGTTCGGGCGCCTCGGCCCCCGCGACCCCGACGCTGCCGACCAAAGCCACGACCAAAGCGCCGCGTAGGGCGCGGCGGTCCAGCGCCGCCAGCCCTGGCCGGGGCAGGCCGACGCGCAGCCGGCCGATCATGGCCCGCGCCCGTCGCTGGTGTTCGGACCAGACGGCGCGGGCGATGGGGTCATCCCCGGCCGGGCTGTCGGCCAGCACGGCCAGTGGCTGGTGCTTCAGGCCCGAGGCTTTCTCCAGCCGCCGGTCCGCCGCCGCAGGCCCCGGCACGCGAAAGCCGCGCAGGCCACGCCAGGCGGCCCAGCCGAAGGCGCCCAGGAAGGCCACCAGTACCAGGCCATGCAGCCAGCGCGGCAGCACCAGCGGCAGGCCCAGCAGCGCCTGCACCACGAAAACCCCGCCCACCCCCAGCATGGGCCAGATGCGCGGCCAGAACCCTTCCCACCACAGCGCGAGGCGCGCGGCCTGGCGCCGCCGGGCGAGAAGCGCGTCGTTCATGCGAGCCATGCCGGGATGGACTGCCGCGCCAAAAGATCCTCGATCGGCTGGCGGTCGCGAACGACGGCGAAGCGGGCGCCATCCACCATCACCTCGGGCGCCAGCGGGCGGGCGTTGTAGGTGCTGCTCATGGTCGCGCCATAGGCGCCGGCGTCGAGCAGCGCGACGAGGTCGCCCGCCTTCAGCACCGGCAGGCCGCGGTCTCGGGCAAAGGTGTCGCCCGTCTCGCAGACCGGCCCGACGACATCGGCGGGGGTGACGGGGGCGACAAGCGCGGCGGGGGCCACCGGCAAAATCCCATGCCAGGCGTCGTACATCGCAGGTCGGGCCAGGTCGTTCATGCCGCTGTCCAGCACGACGAAACGCCGCTGCGCCCCCTGCTTCACCAGCACCACCTGCGACAGCAGGAGCCCCGCGGGCCCGGCCAGCCAGCGGCCGGGTTCGATCATCACGGGCAGGCCGAGGTCGCCCAGCGTTGCGCGGATCGCCCCGGCCAGGGCTTCGGGCAGGGGCGCGATCTCATCGCGATAGGGAATGCCGAGGCCCCCGCCGCAATCGACCCGCACCACCGGCAGGCCGGCCAGCCGCAGCGCCCGCACGAGGTCCGCGACCTTGGCATAGGCCGCGCGATAGGCGCCCATGCCCGCGGTGATCTGGCTGCCGATGTGGGTCGCGATGCCGATGGGTGCGATGCCCGGCAGGGCGTGCATGCGGGCATAGATCGCGGGCGCGTCCCCGATCGCCACGCCGAACTTGTTCTCGGCCTTCCCGGTGGTGATCTTCGCATGGGTCTTTGCGTCCACGTCGGGGTTCACCCGCAGGGCGACGTGGGCCACGCGGCCCATGGCTGTGGCCAGGCCCGAGAGCGCCTCGATCTCCTCCATGCTTTCCGCGTTGATCTGGAAAATATCCTGCTCCAGCGCCAGGCGCAGGTCGGCGGTGGTCTTGCCGACGCCGGAAAACACGATGGCGCTGGCAGGCACCCCGGCCGCGCGGGCAGCAAGGAGTTCACCGGCGCTAACCACGTCCGCGCCCGCCCCGCCCGAGGCCAGCACCCGCACCACTGCCAGGTTGTCATTGGCCTTCATCGCGTAGTGGATCGTCGCGGTCAGCCCCGCGCCGTCAAAGGCCGCGCGCAGTGCGGCCAGGCGCCGGCGCAGCGTGCCGGCAGAATAGACCCAGGCGGGGGTGCCGACGGCGGCGGCGATGCGGGCCAGCGCCACCTCCTCCATCATCAGCCCGGCCAGCGGGTCGGCCGTCAGCGAAGGACGCGCGGCCAGGAGCTCGGCGAAGGTGGGGTCGGCCCCGTCGGGGGCGGGCAGGGCTCCGGCCATGCCAGGATAATGGGGGTGCGGATCGCCGCTGCAAAGGAAGAAGCGCGGGCCGGGCCGTCGCGCCGCGCCGGATTGCCAAGAATCCGATCAGATTTCGGGCATTGGTCAGACCGGCGGCAGGGGAATCGCCCGCTGGCCGGGCGCCCACATGTCGGCCGGCGGGGCCGGGGTTGCGGGTCTCACCCGGTCGGGCGCCGGATAGGCGCGCGGGTAGATGATGCGGTCCTGCGGCCCCGGCGGTGCGATCGGCCCCACCCGCCCGCAGCCCGCCAGTAGCGCAAGCGCCAGAAGCGCGAACCCCCTCATGCCAGCCGCTCCCGCCACATCGCCGCCATCGCCCGCACATTCTCGGGCGCGGTGCCGCCGAAGGAGGTGCGGGAGGCGGCCGAAGCCTCCACCGTCAGCACAGAGTAGACGCTGCCATCGATGCCCGGATGCACCGCCTGCATCGCCGAAAGCGGCAGGTCGGGCAGGTCGCAGCCCTGCCGCTCGGCCTCGGCCACCAGGCGCCCGGTGATGTGATGCGCGTCGCGGAAGGGCAGGTGGCGTTCGCGCACCAGCCAGTCGGCAAGATCGGTCGCGGTGGAAAAACCGGCCCGCGCCGCATCCCGCATGCGCACCGCGTCGGGCATCATGTCGCGCACCATGCCGGCCGTCGCGGCGAGCCCAAGGGTGAGGGATTCGGCGGCATCGAACAGGCCTTCCTTGTCCTCCTGCATGTCCTTGCCATAGGTCAGCGGCAGCCCCTTCATCACCATCAGCAGCCCGACCACGGCGCCGGTGATGCGGCCGGTCTTGGCCCGCACCAGCTCCGCCGCATCCGGGTTGCGTTTTTGGGGCATGATGCTGCTGCCGGTGGAAAACGCATCCGACAGTTTCACAAAGCCGAAGAAGGGGCTGGTCCAGATCACGATTTCTTCCGCCAGGCGCGACAGATGCGTGGCGCAGATCGCGCAGGCGGCGAGGAATTCGATGGCGTAGTCGCGGCTGGCGACCGCATCCAGGCTGTTCCGCATGGGCTGATCGAAGCCCAGGGCCGCCGCGGTCATGTGCCGGTCGATCGGAAAGCCCGTCCCGCAGAGCGCCGCGGCGCCCAGTGGGCTTTCGTTCAGCCGGGCCCGGCAGTCCGCCAGCCGCCCGCGGTCGCGGGACAGCATTTCGACATAAGCGAGCAGATGGTGCCCAAAGGTCGTCGGCTGCGCGGGTTGCAGATGGGTGAAGCCGGGCATGATGGTCGCGGCGTGCTCGGCCGCGCGGTCCACCAGGGCCGCCATGCAATCGGCGATCTGCCCGTCCAGCCCGTCGATGGCATCGCGGACCCACATCCGCACATCCAGCGCCACCTGGTCGTTGCGGCTGCGCCCGGTATGCAGGCGCTTGCCGGCTTCCCCGATGGTATCGGTCAGCCGGGCTTCCACATTCATGTGGATGTCTTCCAGCGCTTCGGAGAAGGTGAAGGTGCCGGCTTCGATCTCGGCGCTGATGCCGGCCAGACCCTGGCGGATCGCGGCCTCCTCATCGGCGGTCAGGATGCCTACATGCTTCAGCATGGCGGCATGGGCCAGGCTGCCGCGGATATCCTGGCGCCACATCTTGCGGTCGAAGCCGATGCTGGCATTGATCGCGGTCATGATGGCGGCGGGGCCTTCCGCGTAGCGGCCGCCCCATTGCTGGTTGCCGGAGGTGGGGTTGGATGCCTTGGACACGGATGGAGACTGCCCTGTGCTGAACATGACGCGCCGCCGGCTGGCCGGCCTTCTTGGCGTGGGGGGCACTCTCACCATGGGGGGGAGCCTTCGTCCAGCATGGGCGGCGGAAAGCGGCCCGGGGCTGGCGGAATCCGCCCCGCGCGCGCTGCCCGAAGGCCTGGCCTGGACCGACGCGCAGGGCGCAGCCTCCGGCCCCACGGCCTTTGCCGGGAGGGGGATGGTGATCAACCTCTGGGCCACCTGGTGCCCGCCCTGTGTCGCTGAAATGCCGGCGCTGGACCGGCTTTCGGCGCTGCTGGCCCGCGACGGGACGGTGGTGCTCGCGTTGTCGTCGGACCGCGGCGGGCGGGCGCAGGTTGAGGCCTTCTACACGCGGACGGGGGTAAAGAACCTGGGGATCTGGCTCGACCCCCGGGGGGTGGCCGGGCGGGCGCTGTCGGTGCGCGGCCTGCCGACGACGGTGATCGTCGACCGGTCGGGCAAGGAACGCGCACGGCTGGAAGGCGCCGCCGACTGGGATGCGCCGCGGTTTGTCAGCGCCATTCGCCGCCTGGTCGGCCCGCTGGCGGCCAGCGGCACGAGCACCTGAGGCATGGCTGACCCGCGATCCGCGCCCCGCGCCGGCGATCCGCCCGCCCCACGCCAGACGCCGGCCGAGCGGCGCGCCGAGCGTCTGGCCGCGGCACTGCGGGAGAATCTGAAGCGTCGCAAGGCCCAGGCCCGCGAAAGAACCGAAGCGCCGGCACCCGCCGCCGAGGCGCCGTTGACGCCGCAGGGCCTTCCGCCTATTGCCTAGGGGCTTCCTCGGGCATGGCCGTTCGCCTGCCCACCCCTCCTCCCTCCGCGGACCCTGCCGGCCGGCCGTTATCGGCCCCCTCCGGCAAGACGATCGGTGGCCCCCGCCCGGGCCCTAGCCGCCGATCCATGGGAAGGCCTCCGCGCACCCCCCCTCCGATACCGGACGCGTCCATGCATCTTTCCGACCTCAAGGCGAAAACCCCGGCCGATCTTCTGGCCTTCGCCGAACACCTCCAGATCGAGGGGGCGTCAGCGCTGCGCAAGCAGGACATGATGTTCGCCATCCTCAAGACCTTGGCGGACAACGACCAGGCCATCCACGGCGATGGCACCCTGGAAATCCTGCCCGATGGCTTCGGCTATCTCCGCAGCCCGCAGGCCAATTTCTTGCCCGGGCCTGACGATATCTATGTCTCGCCCGCCCAGGTGCGCCGCTTCTCGCTCCGCACCGGCGACACGGTCGAAGGCCAGATCCGTGCGCCGAAGGATGGCGAGCGCTACTTTGCGCTGCTGAAGGTGAACACGGTCAACTTCGAACCGCCCGATGTGCTCAAGCACCGCATCAACTTCGACAACCTGACCCCGCTCTACCCGACCCGCCGCCTGAAGATGGAAAACGCGGAGATCGAGAGCGTCGGCAAGGGCCCGACCAAGGACAACACGCATCGCGTAATCGACCTGGTCGCCCCGATCGGCATGGGCCAGCGCGCGCTGATCGTCGCCCCGCCGCGCACCGGCAAGACCGTGATGCTGCAGAACATCGCCAAGTCCATCAGCGCCAACCACCCCGAAGTCTTCCTGATGGTGCTGCTGATCGACGAACGGCCCGAAGAAGTGACCGACATGGCCCGCACCGTGCGCGGCGAAGTCGTGGCCAGCACCTTCGACGAGCCGGCGACACGCCACGTCCAGGTCACCGAAATGGTGCTGGAAAAGGCCAAGCGCCTGGTCGAACACAAGCGCGACGTGGTCATCCTGCTGGACAGCATCACCCGCCTCGGCCGCGCCTATAACTCGGTCGTGCCATCCTCGGGCAAGGTGCTGACCGGCGGCGTGGATGCCAACGCCCTGCAACGCCCAAAACGCTTCTTCGGCGCGGCCCGCAATATCGAAGAAGGCGGGTCGCTGACCATCATCGCAACCGCGCTGATCGATACCGGCAGCCGCATGGACGAAGTGATCTTCGAAGAGTTCAAGGGCACCGGCAACAGCGAAATCATTCTCGACCGCAAGCTGTCCGACAAGCGCGTCTTCCCCGCCATCGACATCACCAAGTCCGGCACGCGCAAGGAAGAACTGCTGGTCGAACGCGGCACACTGTCGAAAATGTGGGTGCTGCGCCGCATCCTGAACCCAATGGGCACACAGGATTCGATGGAATTCCTGCTGGACAAGCTGAAATACAGCAAGACCAACCAAGACTTCTTCGACGCGATGAATACCTGATCGGGGGTAGCCCTGGGGAGGGCTTTGCCCTCCCCAGACCCCTCCCAGCAGGAGGCCGTGCCCCCTGCACCCGCCTTATCTATTGCCCAAGGTGAGTGAGGGGCGTCGTAGGGCGCGCCTTTGATGAAGGGCGGTCGCTGCCCCTCCCTCACCTTGGGCAAAGTACTAGGCGGGTCCAGGGGCCTCAGGCTCCTGGTGGGGGGAGTTTGAGGGGGGCGAAGCCCCTCTCAAGGACCGCCGCCGATCGCAACAACAGGAGAGCTTCGATTACCGACCAGACTGTGACCCCCGCCGAGATTCTGCGTGCGACCCGCTTCGCCGCCCGCGTCCATGCGACGCATCGCCGCAAGGGCGAGGCGGCCGAGCCTTACGTGAACCATGTGATCGAGGTCGCCTCGATCCTGGCCGAGGCCGGCGCCCCGCGCGCCGCCATCCTGGCCGGGCTGTTGCATGACACGGTCGAGGACAGTGACGAGGACCCCGACCCCATCACCCATGACCGCCTGGTGGCGGAGTTTGGCGCCGATGTCGCGGATGTGGTGGCCGAGGCGACGGACGACAAATCCCTGCCCAAGGAAACCCGCAAGGCGCTCCAGGTCCGCAACGCACCGAAGAAGTCGGATGCGGCGAAGATGCTGAAGTTGGCGGACAAGATCAGCAATCTGCGCGCCATCGCCGCGGCCCCGCCGAAAGGCTGGCCGCATGCGCGCATGGTGGAATACATCGGCTGGGCCGGCCGGGTTGCTGTGGGTCTGCGCGGCGTGAACCCGACGCTGGATGCGCTTTTCGACCAGACCTATCGCGACGCGTTGAAGACCCTGTCCGAGCGGGACTGATCAGAGGTCCACGCCGTCCGTCGCGCTCGTGCGGCGGCGGCGCAGATGGGCGACCAGCGTCCAGACCCGCGGCCCGACCAGTGCGATCAGCGCGACGGCCAGCAGCACCGCGGAAATCGGCCGGGTGAGGAAGGTGGTCCAGTCGCCCTGGCTGATCACCAGCGCCTGGCGCAGCGCCTGTTCGGCCATCGGCCCCAGGATCATGCCGATCACCACGGGTGCTGTCGGAAAGTCGAAGCGCCGCATGAACATCGCCACGATCCCGATGCCATAAAGCAGCACCAGGTCGGTCACGCTGTTGCTGATGCCGTAGGTGCCGATCGTCGCGAAGACCAGGATGCCGGCGTAAAGCTGCGGGGTCGGGATCTTCAGGATCCGCACCCACAGCCCGACCAGCGGCAGGTTCAGCACCACCAGCATGACATTGGCGATGAAAAGGCTGGCGATCAGCGTCCAGACCAGGTCGGCCTGCTGCGTGAACAGCATCGGCCCCGGCTGGATGCCGTAGGACTGGAAGGCCGAAAGCATGATCGCGGCCGTCGCGGATGTCGGCAGCCCCAGCGTCAGCATCGGCACCAGAATGCCGGCGGCGGCGGCGTTATTGGCGGCCTCGGGCCCTGCCACGCCTTCGATCGCGCCGACCGTGCCGAATTCTTTTTTGTTCTCAGGGGAGGCGAGGTTCCGCTCCATGTAATACGACAGCATGGTCGGCATTTCGGTGCCGCCCGCAGGCATGACGCCGAAGGGAAAGCCGATGCCCGCGCCGCGCAGCCAGGGGCCGATGCTGCGCTTCCAGTCGGATTTGCTGAGCCAGAGCCGACCGACCGGCAGCACGACCTGCTTGCCTTCCATATGCCGCCAGGCGAGGTAAAGCGTCTCGCCCACCGCAAACAGCGCGACCGCGACCAGCACGACGTTCACCCCGTCGAGCAGTTCCGGCACGCCAAAGGTCAGCCGTGGTTGGCCCGATTGCAGGTCGATGCCGACCAGCCCCAGCATCAGCCCC
>JBBQHE010000050.1:0-22170 GCA_038323655.1 Acetobacterales bacterium
TGCTCTCGATCAAAAGAACGCCATTCGGAGCCCCTCCCTTTCTTTTACCAAAGTCGTGGGTTCCAAGGGCCCACTGGCCCTTGGTCGGGGGAGTTTGAGGGGGGCGAAGCCCCTCTCAAGACCAGCCCGCTCAGAATGAAAACCTGTCCCCGGGGGGAGAGCGCATGTCCGGATCTGTCGTGGTTGCGGCGCGGGAGGGTGTGGCCGGCACCATCGTGATGAACCGTCCGCGCGCCTTGAACGCGCTGGACCAGCCCATGATCGCAGCACTGGCCGAGGCGCTCGTGGGGTTTCGCGACGATCCCGCCGTGGCGCTGGTGATCCTGGAGGGTGCGGGTGGTCGCGCCTTCTGTGCCGGCGGCGATGTGCGGGCGATACGCGAGGCCGGCATGGCCCGCGACATGGCCGTGATCGACGATTTTTTCGGCACCGAATATGCGCTGAACGCGGCGATCGCGACCTTTCCCAAGCCCTGGATCAGCCTGATCGACGGCGTCTGCATGGGGGGCGGCATCGGCGTGTCGGTGCACGGCAGCCATCGCGTCGTGACCGAGCACGCCTTGTTCGCCATGCCGGAGACGGCGATCGGCTTTTTCCCCGATGTCGGCACTTCCTTCACTTTGCCGCGCCTGCCGGGTGCGGTCGGCATGTGGCTGGGACTGACCGGGGCGCGGCTTCAGGGCGCGGCCGCGGTGGAGGCGGGCCTGGCGACCCATGTCTGCGACCGCGCGGCGCTGCCGGGGCTGCGCGCGGCGCTGGTCGCGGGCGATGTTGCGGCCCTGGGCGCGCTGCCTCCGGCGCCTGCGCGTGAGGTCGGGCCCCTGCGGCCGGCCATCGACCGCTGCTTCGGCCAGGATGACCTGCCGGCGATCCTGCATGCCCTGGCGGCCGAGGGCACCGTCTGGGCCGCGGCCCAGACGGCGACCCTGCGGCGCATGTCGCCGACCAGCCTGTTCATCACGCATGAACTTCTCACGCGCGGCGCGGGCCTCGATCTGGCAGGGTGCCTGGCAATGGAACGCACCCTCACCCGCAGCATCACCCCCGGCCCCGATTTCATCGAGGGCGTTCGCGCCGTGCTGGTGGACAAGGACCAGGCGCCGCGGTGGTCGCCTGCGGCGATCGAGGACGTGGACCCGGACGCGATCCGCGCCCTGTTCGCGCCCGCGCCATGATCCGCACGATCGAGGCGCTGCTGGCGCCGGTGACGCCGGAAACCTTCCTGGCCGAATATCTGGACCGCGCGCCGCTGCACGTGACCGGTGGTGCGGCAAAATTCGCCCATGTCCTGTCCTGGCGGCAGATCAACCGCCTGCTCGACATGACGCATATCTGGACCGCCACCAGCCTCAAGCTGGTGATGGACAGCCAGACCGTGCCGGCCGAGCAGTTCTGCTCCCGCCAGACCGGCCGCGACGGCGGCCAGGTGATGCAGCCGGATGCGGCGCTGGTGCGCAGCTGGATCGGCCGTGGCGCCAGCATCGTCATGAACGACGTGGACAGCCTGACCCCGGGCCTCGCCGGCGTGTCGGAAGCGATCGAGACGGCGGGCTTCGGCAAGGCGCAGGCGAACGTCTATATCTCCTGGCAGTCGCACAAGGCGTTCCACACGCATTACGATACGCATGACGTCTGGGCCGTGCAGGTCGAGGGGGAGAAGGCCTGGAACATCTGGGAAGGCCGGGCCGACTACCCGATCGCCCATCCGGCCTTTCGTGGCCAACCCCAGGCGCATCACGACCAGGCCCGCGGCCGCTTACGCGAACGCGTGCTGATGCGCCCGGGCGACCTGCTGTACCTGCCGCGCGGCTGGTATCACGACGCGCTGGCCGAGGCGCCGGCCTCGGTCCATGTCGCCTATGGCGTCCATGCGCCGCTGGGGATGGACCTGTTGAGCATGCTGCTGGAACGCGCGCTGCACGATCCGGCCTTCCGACAGCCCCTGCCACGGCAGGACGGCACGGCCGCGGCCAGGTTCGCCCTGACCAGCAGGGCCGGGGTCTTGGGCCAGAAACTCGCCGAATTCGCGCGCGATCCGAAGGTGATGGAGGTGCTGACCGGTTTCGTCGCCGGCTATCGCTTCAGCCGCGGTGGCCATGACGTGCTGGCCGCACGCGGCATCGCGGCCCCGGCAGCGGCGGCGGCGGATGACGCACCGTCGTTCCGCGTGCTGCTGCCCGGGCAGAAGGCGGTGCGGCGCGGCCCCGAGTTGATGCTGAAGACCGCGGCCGGCACCCAAGCCCTGACCGCGCCGGAAGCCGAGGCCCTGGCCTGGCTCACCACCCGGCCCGATGTGACCGAGGCGGAACTGGCCGCGGCCCATCCCGCCGTGGAACCCGCGTCGCTGCTGCAACGACTGGTCGCCGCGGGCGTTCTGGCAGGACCATGATCCAACTCCTTACCGCCACCTTGCTTGCCCTGCTGATCGCGCAGCCGGCCGCGGCGCAGATCCGCCAGTTCGGCTGCATCGGCGCCGAGCGGCTGGAGGATGACGTCTTCGAAGTGCCCTTCCGCAACGGCCGCGCCGAGCCACAGCCCGAGGCGCTGCGCACGCCGCTTTCGGCGGTGCTGGCCTTGGCCCGCGCCGAGCCCGACCGGAACATTTGCGTGCTCGGACATGTGCGGCAGGAGGGCGGGCAGACCACGGGCACGCAGCTCGCGGCGCGGCGGGCGCGGGCGGTGGCCCTGGCCCTGTCGGCCGATGGCGGGATCGAGCGCGACCGGATCCGGGCCGAGGCCCGCAACCCGGGCTTCAGCCGCAGTGCCGCGGCGGCGCAGTCGCGCAGGGCGGTGACGATCGTGGTGCTGCCGGCAGCGCCGCCGGCCGAGGCTGAGCGCCCCTGAGGCAGGCGCTCAGCCTTCCTGCCCCTCGGCCACCTTGCGTTCGTAGAACTTCATGTGGCTTTCGGTGATCAGGTCGGTCTTGACCACGACGCAGACGTCGGTGGTGTTGAACTGGTGGTCGATCACCGCCCCTTCGCCGATGAAGCCGCCCAGCCGCAGATAGCCTTTGATCAGCGGCGGCAGATTGGCCAGCACGCGCTTGGGGTCGTAGCCGGCGGGGTCCATCCGCCGCATCTCGACATAGCGGGACGGCACGGCGCGGGCGCGGAAGGCCGCGGGCGCCAGGTGCTGGGTCGCGAGGTAGGTCAGCGGCACGGCCAGCGCATCGGGGTCGGTGCCGGGCAGGCTGGCGCAGCCGAACATCAGGTCGATCCGGTGTTTGAAGACGTAGGCCGCGACCCCGCGCAGCAGCAACTGCATGGCAAGCCTGGTGCGATGCGCCGAATCGACGCAGGACCGGCCGAGTTCCAGCAGGTTGCCGGGCTGCGTCAGCAGGGGGGCGATGTCGTATTCGGCGCTGGAGTAGAAATGCCCGACCTTCTCCGCCGCGGGGCGCCGGATCAGCCGGTAGGTGCCGACAATGACACCCGGCCCGTCGCCGGCGCCGTGGTCCAGCACCAGCAGGTGGTCGGCAACGGCATCGAAGGCATCGACGTCGCGCCGGCTGGCCAGCGTCGCCGCATCCGGCGTCGCGCCCATTTCCTCGTAGAAGACGCGGAAGCGCAGCGCCTGGGCGGCATCGACCTCGGCCGCCGTTTCGGCGATGCGGACGCCAAGCGAGCCTGCCCGCAGTTCGCCAAAGCCCGCTTCGGCGGCGCGGCCCGCGGCGGGTTTGGCCGAAGGCTCCGGGGTGGCCATGCCGTCGGGCGGCGGGGTCATGGGCGGCGCGCCCGGGTCGCGGCCCCAGGCGGGGGCGCGGGGCTGGGCTCCGCACGGCGGCGGCCAAACATTTCCAACCGATGGCCGACCAGGTCGAAGCCGAGACGGGCGGCGATGGCCTGCATCACCGCCTCATGCGCCTCATCCTCGAACTCCACGACGCGACCGGTGTCGACATCGATCAGGTGGTGGTGGTGGCCGTGCTCGGTGGGTTCGTAGCGGGCGCGGGCGCCGCCGAAGTCGTGGCGCTCCAGGATGCCCTTTTCCTCCAGCAGGCGGACGGTGCGATAGACGGTCGCGATCGACACGCGGGCATCCAGCGCCAGCGCGCGGCGGTAGAGTTCCTCCACATCCGGGTGGTCCTCCGCATCGCTCAGGACGCGGGCGATCAGCCGGCGCTGGCCGGTCATCTTCAGGCCGCGCTCGATGCACAGGCGCTCGATGCGGGACGGGGGGGTGGCGTCCATGAGGGGCGGACCATAGCCGCGGGCCAGGGGCGCGGCCAAGCACCCCGGGCCCGATCGCCCAGGGGTGGCAGCGACGGGCAGCGCCCCGGGCGGCCAGGCCTATTCGGCGTCGGCGCCGGGCTTGGGCTTGGTGCCCAGGCCGATCTGCTTGGCCAGCGCCGAACGCGTGCGCGCATAGGCGGGCGCGACCATCGGATAGTCGGGCGGCAGGCCCCACTTTTCCCGGTACTGATCGGGGGTAAGGTTATAGGAGGTCTTCAGATGCCGCTTCAGCATCTTCAGCTTCTTGCCGTCCTCCAGACAGACCAGGTGATCGTCCTGGATCGATTTCTTGATCGACACGGCCGGCACGGGCTTTTCCGTGGGTGCTGCGACCACGATCGGCGCGGCGCCGGTGCCGAGCGACGCCAGGGTCTTGTGGACCTGCTGGATCAGCGACGGCAAATCGGCCATGCCAACCGGGTTGTGCGAAACATGCGCCGATACGATGTCAACGGTCAGGCCCAGCAGATCGGGCGAAGTGTCCTGCGACATGATGGTCGCCTCCCTTAAATTGATCACTGTTGTGCAGATAGGACCGACGATGCCCGATTCGCAAGAACCAACCAGCGATATGTTGCATACAGAACAGGAAACTGTCGATCAGCGGCTGGATATCACCGGCGAAACTTGCCCCATGACGTTTGTCAGGACGCGATTGGCGCTGGACCGGCTGCCACCGGGTGGGAAACTTCTGGTTCTGTTGCAAGGGGCAGAACCACTGGCAAATGTGCCAAGGACGGCGATGGAACAGGGCCACACGGTCTTGTCCTTAACCACCGGCTCGGGTGGCGTCAGCCGGCTTCTTCTTCAAAAATCGCACGGCTGAGCACCAAGGCATCGGTCCCGTCGGCGTAGTATTTCGCCCGGCGGCCGACCGGCGCGAAGCCGAGGCTGGCGTAAAGGGCGCGGGCGGGCGCGTTACCGTCCGAGACCTCCAGAAACATCTGCCGCCCCCCCGCCGCCCCGACCGCGGCCAGGACAGCCCGCACCAGCGCAGCACCGAGGCCCTGGCGCCGCGCCGCCGGCGCCACGGCCAGGGTCAGCACCTCCGCCTCGCCGGCCACCGCCCGGGCCAGGACGAACCCCGTCCCGGGGCTGATCACGCCAAAGGCACCCGAAAGACCCAGCATCATGCCGATGGCGTCGGCGCCCCAGGCTTCGGCCGGCGGGAAAGCCGCGGCGTGCAGTGCCGCCATGGCCGGGACATCCATGGCCTGGGCGGCGCGAAGGCCGGGCGTCATGCTGCCGGGCGGACCGAGGGCGCATCCACATACAGCGGTTGGGCCAGGCGCGGCGCCAGGTCGCCGGCCAGGCGCGCGGCCCCGACGCGGGCAATGCCCACCGCCTCCGGCCGCCGCTGGTCGGTCAGCAAGGCCGCGTCGCCACGCGCCAGCAATCGGGCCGCCAGCGCTGCGGCCCGTCCGCCCGCGCAGGCGACGGGGCCGGCCGGGCGGGGCAGGTCGGCGGGAAAGACCGGTATTGGCGGGGCCAGGGCCGCCGGGTCGCCGGGGGCGAAGGTCTCCAGGAACCAGTGGCCGCGCTTGCTGTCGGTCACCGCCCAAACCGCGCGGGCGGCACGCACGGGGGCGGGCACGCTGGCGGCCAGGGCCTCGCCGACCGTGACCCCGATCGCCGGTATGCCCCAGCCCAGCGCCAGCCCCTGGGCCAGTGACAATGCGGCCCGCAGGCCTGTGAAGCCGCCGGGGCCGATGGTCGCGGCCACCGCATCCGGCCCCCCATCCGGGACCGGTGCCGTGCCCAGCAGTCGTTCGACCAGCGCCGGCAGCAGGGCGGCATGGCCCTGTTCGGCGTCCTCGGCCGCCTGCGCCAGCACCGTGCCGTCGCGCACCAACGCGGCCAGCACCCGCGGGCCGGCGGCATCCAGCACCAGGATCAGCACGTCTGGCGCCGCCGGATTGGGCTGCTAGGCTTCGCGCCGATGCTCATTCCGCTCTCCGAGGCCGATGGCCTGCTCTTCGACATCCGCTACGCCACGGCCGACAACCTGGCTGGGCGTCCCATCTACAGCCGGGCGCTGGCCATGCTGCGCCCACCGGCCCGGGCAGCGCTGCTGTCCGCCCGCGACCTGGCGGCGCCCCTCGGCTTCAAACTGCTGGTCTTCGATGCCTATCGCCCCGTCGAAGCGCAATGGGCCCTGTGGGAGGCGGTTACCGACAAGCGCTTCGTCGCCGACCCGCGCGACGGCGGATTGCATCCGCGCGGTGTCGCGGTGGACCTGACGCTGGTGGATGCAGCGACCGGGGCGGCGCTGCCGATGGGCACCGGCTTCGATGCAACCGAAGACGCCTCGGCCCACGGAAGCCTGGCGGTCCCGGTGCAAGCCCAGCGCAACCGGGCGCTGCTGCTGGGGATCATGACCGCGGCGGGGTGGGACCATTACGACCTGGAATGGTGGCATTACCACCTGCCGGAGCCGCAGCGCTTCGCACCGCTGGCCGCCAGCGCCGTGCCCGGCGGGCCGATGTAGGCGGGCCAATTCAGGCTGGCCAAGTCGGGCTGGCCAATTTGAGCCGGCCTGGACGGGGCGCGGCCGGGGCCGGGCCGCGCCGAGGCCGGATTTACTTGCGGGCCTTGCGCGCGGCGTAGCGCGCATCCCGCGCTGCCTTCTGTTCCGCGGCCAGCGCCAGGGACCGTGCCTTTTTCTCGGCAGCCCAGGTGATCGCGCGTGCGGCCTGCTCGGCTTCCTGGGCGGCCTGCTCCGCCTCGCGCTCGGCCGCCTGGGCGGCGCGTTCCAGCTTCTCGGCGGCCTTGCGGGCGTCGTCCTGCCGGCGGGCCTCGTCGCGCTCGGCCTGGCGCTGGCGGCGCGCTTCGGCCACGGCCATGGCTTCCGCGGCGCGGGCCTTCACCGCCGGGTCATCCGGCCCGGGACGGGCACGGAAACGGTCCAGCACGGCCTGCTTTGCCTTGGCGGCAGCGGCCTGTCGTTCAGCGAAAGTGTCGAGTTTGAAAGCGCCCATGCGTCCCTTCTGATGGCTTGGTGGTGCGCGCCCGGCGCGGCGGCCGGGCGCTTGTTGGCGTCAGGCCTTGGCGGCCTTGCGCTTGGCCTTCTTCATGCCGGCGAATGCGGCATCCTTCAGCGACGGGCTGACCTTGAACCGCACCGTGGCGCCGGCCTTCACGGCCACCTTTTCGCCCGTGCGCGGGTTCAGCGCGGTGCGCTTGGGCGTCTCGCGCACCACGAAGGCGCCAAAGTCGGGCAGGGTGAAGCGGCCGGTCTCGATGATCTCGTTCTTGATTGCGGCGATGAGATCCGCGGCCAGGCGGTTGGCGGCAACGGCCGGCATTTCGGTGGATGCGACAATGACGTCGGTCAGAAACTTCTTCGACACGAGAACCTCTCCTTCACAGGGGGCCTCCCTTAAACCACTCGGCCGCAGATGTCAGCGTCACGGATGCATTTCCGCCACGCGCCAGGCGGGGGCAGCGCCAGAAGCCTGTGGCAAAATCGCCAAGCGTGGCGATGAATCCGCAACAATAGCCGCGGGAAAGGATCGTTCACGCAGTTGGGCCTGTTGCGGACCCCCCGGTTGGCCGTATATCGGCCTGGATGTGGTGTGGAGTAGCCCGACGTCGGGCGTCTGCTCCAAGGCCGGTCGCCCCGGTCGAACCGCAAGAGAGATGGACAAGGCTTAGGACATGGCGAGCAACGGAGGCGGGAGAGCCCGCAGGTCGCGCGGCAAGGGTGGTTTTGACGATGACGGCCCGTCCGACGTCGGCTGGGCACCCCCGCCACCCTCCTTCAGCGACGCACCGACACGCCGGGCTTCGCCGTCGGTGTTCGCGACCGGGCCTGAGGTCAAGGCCGTCGTGAAGTGGTTCAACCCGGAAAAGGGTTTCGGCTTTGTCGAGGTCTCCGGCGGCGGCGGCGATGCCTTCCTGCACGCCAGCGCCCTGGAACGCGCAGGTGCCAAGATCGTGAACCCGGGCGCGACGCTCTCGGTCCGCTTCGGCCCCGGCCCGATGGGCCTGCCGGTGACCTCGGTGGTCTTGATCATCGCCGCCGAGGGCACCCCCCCCGCGCCGTCCTACGGCGCCGGCCCCGGTGCCGGCCCGCGCGGCCCGCGCCCGGAAATGCGCCGCACCATGCCGCTGCCCACCGATGGCGAGGAAACCCGCGCCACAGTGAAGTGGTACAGCCCCGAAAAGGGCTTTGGCTTCGTCACCCCGGACGGCGGCGGCAAGGACGTGTTCGTCCACGCCACGGCCCTGGAACGCAGCGGTGTGGCCGCGCTGAGCGAAGGCCAGATCGTCTCGGTCCGCGTGGTGCAGGGCAAGAAGGGGCCGGAAGCGGCTTCCGTCACCAGCGTCTGATCCTGAGGGCGGGGTGCGCGGCACCCCGCCTCCGTTTCCTGGCCGCCCCGGCGGCCCACAAAGCATCAAGAAGGCGTTCCATGCGCAAGCCGAACTACAACTTCGAACGCCAGGAACGTGAGCGGATCAAGGCCGAGAAGGCCAAGATCAAGGCCCAGCGCAAGGCCGAACAAACCGCCGAGGACAACCCCCCGCCGGCCGAGCCGACCGAGACCGATCCGCCGCGGCAGCCCTGAATGGGCCTGCAGGTCGATTACTACCTTTCCCTGAACTCACCCTGGACGCATCTGGGGGCGGCACGGATCGTCGCCCTGGCAGCGCGCTTCAACGCCAACCTTCGGGTTTTCCCGGTCGATTTCGGCACGATCTTCGCGGCCTCCGGCGGGTTGTCGCTGACCAAGCGCTCGCCCCAGCGCCAGGCCTATCGGATGATGGAACTGCGCCGCTGGCGGGCCGAGACGGGCGTGCCCCTGACGCTTGATCCCGCCTTCTTCCCCTGCCCCGAGGCCACGACCGCCCCCGCCATCATCGCCGTCCGCGAAACCATCGGTGACGCACCGGCCCTGGCGCTGGCCCATGCCGTGCTGAAGGCGGTGTGGGAGGCGGAAGCCAACCCGGCCGACCCCGCGACCTTCGCGCGGCTGATCGCAGGCTGCGGGCTTGATGCCCCTGCCGTCCTCGCCCTGGCCGCCGACCCCGCCTGGGCCGCCATGCGCGCCGCCGATTCGGCCGCGGCCCTGGAACGCGGTGTCTTCGGCGCGCCCTCCTATGTCATCGAGGGCGAGATTTTCTGGGGCCAGGATCGGCTGTCCTTCGTGGAAAAGCGCCTCGCCGCCGGTTGAGCACACTGATGTGCTGGTGCTCGGCTCGGGCGCTGCCGGGCTGACGGCGGCGCTGGCCGCGGCCGACCAGGGCCTGGCCGTGACCATCCTGGAAAAGACCGATCGCCTAGGCGGGACCTCGGCCATGTCCGGCGCCGGCACATGGATCCCCGCCAACCGACACGCCCGCGCGGCCGGCATCGCCGACAGCCCGGAGGAGGCGCTCGCCTATATCCGCGCCGCCGCCCCCGAAGGCTGGGCCGCGACCGAGGACGCGCTGTGGCAGGCCTTTGTCACCGAGGCTGCGCCGATGCTGGATTTCGTCGAGGCAAAAACGCCACTGCGCTTTGCCCTGACACCCGAACCCGATCCCTTGCGGACCCTGCCCGGGGCCAAGGCCCGCGGGCGCATGGTCTCGCCCCTGCCGCTGAGCCGCTGGCGGGCCGGGCGTTACGCCATGCGGCTGCGGCGGTCCACGATCCCCGAGGTCTTCACCTACCACGAGGCGGTCACCACAGACCTGTATCACAAGCCCTGGCTGACGGCGCTGGTGCTGGCGCCACGCCTGGCCTGGCGGCTCCTGGCGAATGCGGCGGGCAAGGGCACGGCGCTGATCACCGGGCTGCTGCGCGGCTGCATGGACCTCGGCTGCCGGATCGAACTTTCGGCCCGCGCCGTATCGCTCACGCTGGATGCTACAGGCGCCGTCACCGGGGCGGTGGTCGAACAGGGCGGCCGCACCCGCACCATCCACGCCCGCTGCGGCGTGCTGATCGCGACCGGCGGCTTCGAATGGGATGCGGGGATGCTGGCGCGGCATTTCCCGGGGCCTGTCGATTACCTCGGCAGCGCGCCGGGCAACGAGGGCGACGGGCATCGCATGGCGGCGGCCGCCGGCGCGGCCCTGGCGCACATGGACCAGGCGACGCTCAGCCCCTGCATCCCCACCCGGCACCAGGGGCGCATCCTGGCCCTGCCCGTGCCCTTCCATACCGAGCGCAACGCCATCCTGGTGGACCGCCACGGGCGGCGCTTCGTGAACGAGTTGATCTTCAACATCGGCGAGGAGATGGACCGCCGCGACCCCGCCACCGGCCAGCCGATCCACCTGCCGGCCTGGGTCATCACCGATGCGGCCATGCTGGCGTCCCTGCCGCCGGTGCGTTGGGCGGCGCGGGCCGATCCGGGCTGGATGCGACAGGCGCCCCATCTCGCGGGGCTGGCGCGCCAGATCGGGCTGGACCCCGCGGTGCTCGGTGCCACCGTCGCCCGCTTCAACGCCGCGGTCGCGGCCGGTGCCGATACCGACTTCGGCCGCCCGGCCGGGCGCGATGCGGCGGCGGCCGGCGACAAGCGGCGGCGCGCGGGGCTGGACCCGATCGCGACGCCGCCCTTTCTCGCCATGCCCTTCAATCGCTCCATCGTCGCGACGAAGGGCGGGCCGCGCACCAATGAACATGCCGAAGTGCTGCGCCCCGACGGCAGCGTCATCGCCGGGCTGTTCTGCGCCGGGGTCGCCATGGCCAACCCGATCGGCACACGCGGCGTCGGCGGGGGCACCACCATCGGGCCGAACATGACGTGGGGCTGGATTGCGGCGCGGCGCATGGCGCGGCGGAACGCCCGGTCGCTTGCGCCTGGGGGCGCCTCGGCCTAACTCCGCGCCATGCGTGCAGATGCCGAAAACCTGAAAATCCGGATCGCCGAATCCGTCGACCTGTTGCGCCGCCACCTGAACTGGGACGTCGCCCAGGCCCGGCTGGAGGAGCTGAACGCCCGGGCCGAGGACCCCACCCTGTGGGACAAGCCCGACCTGGCGCAGACCCTGATGCGCGAACGCACGCGGCTCGCGGACCAGATCGAGGGTGTGGCCCGGCTGGAACAGGCGGTCAGCGACGCGCTGGAACTGATCGAGATGGCCGAGGCCGAGGGCGATGCCGCGACCGCAGACGCCGCCGTCGCCGACCTCGTGACGCTGGCCGCCGAGGCCAAGCGGCGCGAGATCGAAAGCCTGCTGTCCGGTGAGGCCGACAGCAACGACGCCTACCTCGAAGTGAACGCCGGCGCGGGCGGCACCGAGGCCCAGGACTGGGCCGAGATGATGCTGCGCATGTACACGCGCTGGGCCGAACGCCACGGCTACAAGGTGGTGATGACCGAGGAAAGCGCGGGCGAACAGGCCGGGCTGAAGTCGGCAACCATCCAGGTCACCGGCCACAATGCCTATGGCTGGCTGAAGACCGAGACCGGCGTGCACCGTCTGGTCCGTATCAGCCCCTTCGACGCCGCGGCGCGGCGGCAGACCAGCTTCGCCAGCGTCTACGTCTATCCCGTCGTGGACGACAAGATTGAAATCGACATCAACCCCGCCGATATCCGCACCGACACCTTCCGCGCCAGCGGCGCCGGCGGGCAGCACGTGAACAAAACCGAATCGGGCGTGCGCTTCACCCATATCCCGACCGGGATCGTCGCGGCTTCAACCCAGGACCGCAGCCAGCACAAGAACCGCGCGATTGCGATGAACATGCTGAAGGCGCGGCTGTATGAGCTGGAACTGACCAAGCGCGAGGCGATCGGGGCCGCGATCGAGGCCGGCAAGACCGACATCGGCTGGGGTCACCAGATCCGGTCCTACGTGCTGCAGCCGTATCAGATGGTGAAGGACCTGCGGACCGGGACCGAGACGGGCAACCCCGCCGCGGTGCTGGACGGGGGGCTGGATGAGTTCATGGCGGCCGCCCTGGCGCTGCGCGTCGGAACCACCCGGTCGGAAGCGAGCGCCAGCGTCAAGGCGTCCTGACCGCCGCCAGCACGGCATCGGCCGTCGCCGACCAGGGGGTGGGGCGGTAGTCGGCGGCAATCTTCGCCGTCAGCCCGGCCATCACACCCGGGTCGGTCACCGCCCGCTTCACCACCTCATAGGCCGCGGTGGTGTTCTCGGGATCGACGTAGAGGCAGAAATCTCCCCCCGCCTCGGGCACCGAGGTCCGGTCGGAGGCGATGCATGGCTTGCCGAAGGCAAGGCTCTCCGAGACCGGCAGGCCCCAGCCCTCGTAGAACGACGTGAACATCGTGAAGCAACAATTCTCGTAAAGCGCCGACAGCGTCGCGTCATCCGGCTCGCGGACCAGCACGAGTTTGCCGTCGAGCCAGTTGGTGTTCTCGATCGCCTGCAGCAGGTCGGCCACCATCCAGCCGACGCGGCCGGCGAAGACCAGGGTCGGGACCTGGTCGCGCGGCAGCTCCTCCAGCAACTGTCGCCAGATGCGGAAGGCCTGGAGGTGGTTCTTGCGTGCCTCGATCGTGGAAACGACGAGCGCATAGCTGCCGGCAAACAGGTCGTCGGGCAGGATGCCCACGGGGGCTGGCACGAAGCCGGTCCCGATTGGGATGGTCTGCGGCGTCGACCGCAGCATGATCTTTTCCCGCGTCGCCCAGGTTTCGATGTCACGCGCGGTGGCGTCGGAAATCGCGAGGATGACATCGGCCGCCGGCAGGCATCGGCGAATGAAAGCGGTGAAGATGCGGACCAGGCCTCGATCACAGAACTCCGGGCGCAGCACCGGGATCAGGTCATAGACCAGCAGCACGAAGCGCATGCCCGTCGGCTTCACCACGCGCGCAACCAGGTTGGCATAAGCGGGATGGAACCACGGGGAACCGAAGCAGGCCAAGGTATCGCCGGGCTTGGCCACATCCCGGATGTCGGCACCCCAATTGTCCTGCGCGGACTTGGGCGCAGCGGGGTCGGCCGGCTCGCTTTCCTGCGTCAGCAGGGTGTGCTCGGACACGGAACGCTCAGGGCGCCGCCAGAAGCTTGGCAGCGCGCGGATGGCTTCAAGCAGATGGCGCAGCACCGCCACCTGATGTTGCGCGCCCTGCGGCATGGGCTTGCGAAGTTCAGCGCGCATGGCGTCGAACAGGTGCCGAAATGCGGCGACCTGGTGATGCGCGCTCTGCGAAAGCGGCTTGCGAATGTCGTTCGGCAGACGGGCGACGACGTGCCGCAGAGGGCCCAGCTTGAGCGGCAGGGGCGTGGCGGCGGTGAGTTCCGTGTTGGAATCGGCGCCTGCCGAGGGGCCGGAAATCATGCCTTCGTAGAGCGTCTGAACGTCCTGCCAATCGACCACGCGCATGGTCCCGCGCGGCGCATCGTGGCGAACGAAGCCAATCTGGCTGTCGGGCGTGGCGACGAGTGCCCGGTAAAGCTCGAAACTCAGGCGCTGGATCCCACTCGGGCGCCCAAGTTGGCGAGCGTAATCAAACAGGTCCTCGACATCGATCCACAGAGTCATGCACGCTAATCTCCTGGTCCGGACCTGAGCCCGAAACACAAGTGCCACAGCAGGACGGCACTTGCCAGCACAGCCCCGATAGCCGAACAGGGCAACGCCCATCCAACCGTGCAAGTCGGTATCTTGCCGAAAGTTGGCGCCTAAATTATGTTACTAATTGGTATCCATCGTGAAGATGTGACCACCCTCATTTGGCCGCGCGAGCCCGATACGTTTCGTTGGAGCACACAGCCTGATGGCGAAGGCCAAACATTCGCGGCGGCATCGCATATACTATGACGCCACGCTTCTCCTGCGGAGTGTGTCGGCCACGCCGGTTGGATTGACCCGTGTCGAGCAATACGTTGCAGAATACATTATAAGTGACAAAGAATTAAATGTTCACTTTGTCGTCGTAGATCCGCATCTTTGCGCCTATCGGTCGTGCAGCCAGGCAGAATCTGAAATTTTGCATAACTTTCTTCTTGGGCGGTACGCGAGCTCAGGAAAATCCGGCCAACAGGTGCGCGAGGCGGCGTCCTGGCATGGGGATCATCCGCCCGTAGAGACCGCACCCTTTGTGGAACGCGCCTTGGATGCGGTGCGGCTGACACCGGATGCCTTCGCGAACAGGATCAGCGCGTTTCTACTCGAAAGCCTGCCCATCAGGCCCGACCGCAACGCGTTTTCCCGCGCTTCGCGGCGCCTGGTACGCGCGGTCGTCGCCACCACGGCGCGCACGGGCCATCACGGCGCCCGCCTTACCCTGTCGGCGGGGCGTGCCGCGCGGCATCGCGCGTTGGGGATCACGCAGCCCGACAGGCGAGGCTCGGAGCCCCAGACAAGCGAGAGCGAGGGGATCGATGAGGCTCTGAGCCAACAGGATGGACGTCTGAAGTTCGCCAAGGGAGACGTACTGATCTGTCTCGCCAATCTTTGGGACTACATGGACTACCGATATCTGGCGGAGATTTGCCAAAAGGACGGGGTCAAGTTCATCTGCGTCATCTACGACGTCATCGCGGTCGAACTGCCCCACACGACGCCAGGCCCGCCGCATGTCTACCATCGCCATTGGGTCGAGGTGGGGCATGTGGCCCATCGGCTTATCTGCATATCGGCCCATGTTAAGAGGAAATATACGGAGTTGATCGCGGCGCCGAATGATCTGGCACCCAGCCTTACCCATGCGCTGTTGCCAAACTTCTTGGCCGAACGCGCAGCGGAAATCGGCGAGCAGCCGGTGCGGGCGCTCATGGGCAAAACATTCGTCGTCTACTGCTCCACAATCGAGACGCGCAAAAACCACCAGGTCCTGCTCCAGGCGTGGGATGCGATGCGCCAGGACATCGGCATCGATGCGCTGCCGGTCCTCGTCCTCGTCGGAAAATGGGGCTGGGGCACCGAGGCCGTGCGCTTGTTGGTTGAACGCAACTGGCGTCTACGCCCGAAACTCCTGGTCCTCGATGTCGTGTCCGATGCGGCGCTGATCTGGCTTTATCGCCATGCACGGTTCTCGGTCTTCCCCGCCCTGGCGGAGGGCTTCGGTCTTGGCGCCGCGGAAAGCCTGGCCTTTGGAACGCCGGTTGTCATTTCCACCTGTCCCGCACTGGCCGAGGCGACGGAGGGGCTGATGCCGGCCATCCCGCCACTCGATTTCATGGGATGGGCGCGAGAATTGACGCGGCTGGTCACAGATGACGCCTACCTCGCTGAATTGCGCGGTCGTGCAGCCAATTTCCATGGCGCGGCCTACGACACCTTCGCCAAGGAAATCAAGCGGGCGGCGGTGTCCCCCAGCGTGGCGGCGTAATCCCGATGGCCACGATGCTCATGCTGGCGCCCTATCCGCTGAACCCCAACCCGCGCCACGGCGGGCTGATGCGCGCCCTGACCATATTCGATGCGCTGGGTCGCCTCGGGTGGGATGTCGAGGCCGTCGGGCTTTACCATGAACGCTTCTTCGCGCCGCAAGACCGAAACCAGCACGACATCGTCCTGGCCGATGACGCGACGGGCGATGAAGCGCTGAACAACATGGTCTTTGCCGACTACCTCATCGCTCTGCGCATGTCGGAAACCCGGGCGATGCGGGATGCATTGCGCCGGCTCATCATCGAACGCCAGCCGGAATTGATCCTTGTCGAGCAGCCCTGGCCCTGGCTGGTGCTGAAGCCGCTCATGCGCGAGTTTCCGGGACTGCGCGTTGTCTACTCCAGTCAAAACCTGGAATGGCGCGTCCGCGAGGAAATGGATTGCGCGCCGGCCAGCGAAGCGACCGCCACTGGCTGGTGCGAGGCGATCAAGGCGCTGGAACTCGACCTCGCGCGGCAGGCCAACACAGTCTTGACCATTTCGGATTTGGAGGGTGACGAACTGGCACGTCTGGTCGGGCGACCGATCGCACATGTGCCGGCCACCTCGACGATTGCCGAACCCAGCCTGGTGCGACACGAGATTTTCCGGAAGCTGGCGCATGTCGAGCATGTTCGCTTCGCTGCCACCATCGGCAGCAGCTATTGGCCGAATGTGGAGGGCTTTTTTTCGCTGTTTCCCGAGGGGCTCGGCTTTCTTGCGCAGGGTGAGCAGATATGGGCAGCGGGCAGCATCGGCGAGGCCATTCGCAGCGACCCGAGGTTTCACGATTTCTGGTCGATCAATGACTCACGGCTGCGTCACTTCGGTCCGATCGAAGAAATCCACAAAGGCGCATTCTTCTCCGCCGCGGCCTGCGTGATCGTGCCGGTGCTGCAGGGCGGTGGGGCCAAGCAGAAAACCGCCGACGCGATCGTTTCCGGCAAGGCGGTGATCGCGACGAGCCACGCGATCGAAGGCTACGGGCCAGACATCGCGGCCGCCGTCGGGAATGGCATCTACCTGGCCGACACGGCGCAGGATTTTCGCAGGCTGGTCCGCCGGGCGCTGCGGGAGGGGCTGCCCGGCTGCAGTGTCGAGCTACGCCAAAGTCTGCGGCCGCGCGGCATGGAAACCCGCCTTGCGGCCATCATCGGGCGGCCGGTGCCGCCAATACAAATCGCTCGCCATCCGTGACGCGCGGAGGTCTGAGACCTCGCGCCGATTTGCCCTCGACCAGGAGTTCTAGCCATGTCGCTCCCGCTCCCCGACCCATTGCCGCGTCGCATCAACGTTGGATGCGGGTTCGACATCCGTCCCGGCTTTCTCAATGTGGACGGCCAAGGGTTTCACAATCCAGACATCGTGGCTGATTTTACCGATCTGTCCTTTCTGCCGGAGGGGCATTTTGACTATCTGCTCGCGCAGGATGTCCTCGAACATATCGAGCGGGACAAGGTGCCGCCGACCTTGGCTGGCTGGGCCCGGCTGCTCAGCCCGGGCGGCACCATTCGCCTGCGCGTGCCAAGCCTGATGCATTTGTTCGACATGTTGGCACAGCCACAAAATCAGACGGCCGAAGCGGCCCGTAGCATCATGCACCTGATTTTCGGCACCCAGGCCTACAAAGGCGACTACCACCTGGCCGGCTTCACCCCGGTGCTTCTGCACCAATTCCTGCTCGATGCCGGGCTGATGTTGTCTCGCGCCTCGATTCTGGACAACTGGCTGTTTGAAGTCGAGGCCAAGAAGACGCAGAAGCTGGTGGATCCAGAGGATCAGATCCACCATGTCTATTTTGACGTGCTTGAGCGTCCGGTCGATATCGGTGCCCTTGGGATTCTGCCAGAACGGCTCGCGGCCGGCCTCACTTACGAACAACTGAAATTGGAAATCACAGGGAGCGACGAGTATCGCTTCCTGAAAAAATATCCGCGGCATTTGGGCCCCTACCGGGCGTTGATGGCCCAACCGAACAGCTAGCACTGCGTCGGCTTCACGGTTTCGGTTTCAGCCTGGACCTTCGGTCGCGGCTGCTGCACCGCTGCCATGCTCATCGGGCAGCCTGCGAAGCAGCGCTGGGCGCTACACCCGCACGCTGCTCCGCAACACATGCTTCTGGATCTTGCCCGTGCTCGTCCGCGGCAATTCGCTGAACACGATCCGCTTGGGCGCCTTGAACCCCGCCATGCGTTCGCGGCACCAGGCGATGAGCTCGGCCTCGGTCGCCTCCATCCCCGGCTTCAGCTCGACGAAGGCGCAGGGCACCTCGCCCCACTTCTCATCCGGCTGCGCCACGACGGCGGCCAGAGCGACGGAGGGATGTTTGTACAGCGCATCCTCGACCTCGATGCTGCTGATGTTTTCCCCACCGCTGATGATGATGTCCTTGCTGCGGTCGCGCAGCTGGATCGTGCCGTCGGTATGGCGCACGCCCAAATCCCCGGTATGGAACCAGCCGTGTTCGAAGGCCTTCTGGGTCGCGGCGGGGTCCTTCAGATAGCCCTTGCTGACGACATTGCCGCGCATCATCACCTCGCCCATCGTCACGCCATCGGCGGGCACGGGCGCCAGGGTGATCGGGTCCAGGATGTCGAGCCCTTCCAGCACATGATACCGCACGCCCTGGCGCGCCATGCGCACGGCCTGTTCGTTGGGCGGCAGCGCGTCCCATTCCGCATGCCATTCGTTGACGACGGCGGGGCCGTAGCATTCGGTCAGACCATAGACGTGGCAGACGGTGAAGCCGGCGGCGGCCATGCGCGCCAGCACCGCCTCGGGCGGCGGTGCGCCGGCGGTCGTGAAGTTCACGTGCGTGGTCAGCGTCGCGCGGTCGGACAAAGGCGTGTCCAGCAGCGTGGACATCACGATCGGCGCGCCGCACATGTTGGTTACGCCATGGTCCGCCATCAGCCGCCACATGGTCGCACCGCGCACGGCGCGCAGGCAGACATGCGTGCCCGACAGCGCCACGATGGTCCAGGGAAAGCACCAGCCGTTGCAATGGAACATCGGCAGCGTCCAGAGATAGACCGGGTGCCGCCGTATGTCCGCCGCCAGCACATTGCCCAGCGCGATCAGATGCGCGCCGCGGTGGTGATAGACGACGCCCTTTGGCCGCCCCGTCGTGCCGCTGGTGTAGTTCAGGCTGATCGCCTTCCATTCATCCGCCGGCATGGGCCAGGCGAAATCGGGGTCGCCCAAGGCCAGGAAGGCCTCGTAGTCGATGGCACCGGGGATGGGTGCGCCGACGCCGTCATCAACTTCGATGATAAGCGGTCGCGTCGCGCAGCGTTCCAAAGCATCGCGCAGCACCGGAAACAGCTCGCGGTCCACGATCACCACGCGGGCTTCGCCGTGGTCCAGGATATAGCCGATGGTATCGGCATCCAGCCGCGTGTTGATGGTGTTCAGCACGCAGCCCGCCATCGGCACCCCGTAATGCGATTCCAGCATCGGCGGGATGTTCGGCAACAGCGTCGCGACCGTATCGCCGTCGCCGAAACCGCGCTGCGCCAGCGCCGAGGCCAGGCGCACGCAGCGCGCATGCAGCGTCGCGTAGTCGGTGGTGCGGCCGTTGTGGATCACCGCGGCCCGGGCCGGATGCGTCAGCGCCGCGCGTTCCAGGAACAGCAGCGGCGTGAGCGCCACGTGGTTCGCGGGGTTGCGCGGCAGGTCCGTGTCATAGGCGGTGTTGGTCATGGCCGGGGCTTTCAGCGATGGCGCCAGGCAGGCGCGGTCTTGCTCAGGAAGGCACCGATGCCGATGGCGGCATCCTCGGCCAGCAGGTTCTCGGTCATGGTCGCGGCCGCCAGCGCATAGGCCTCGGCCAGCGGCAGCCCCGCCTGGCTGTGGAAGGACCGCTTGCCCATCCGCACCGCGACGGCGCTGCGCGATGCGATATGGGCCGCCAGCGCCGCCACCTCATCCAGCAGCGCCGGCGGCGCCACGACGCGGTTGATCAGGCCCAGGCGCCGCGCGGCCTCGGGCCCGATCGGCGTGCCGGTCAGCAGCATTTCCATCGCGGCCTTGCGCGGCACGGCGCGCGACAGGGCCACCGCGGGGGTCGAGCAGAACAGGCCGATATCGACGCCGGGCGTGCAGAAGCGCGCGGTACTGCTGGCCACCGCCAGGTCGCAGGTCGCGACCAGCTGGCAGCCGGCCGCGGTCGCCATGCCCTGAACCGCTGCGATCACCGGCTGCGGCAGGGCCACGATGGCCTGCATCAGCGCGGCACAGGCGGTCATGGTCTCGGCGAAGAAGGCCGCACCCGCATCGACGTCGTCGCGCCGGGCGGTCAGTTCCCGCAGGTCGTGCCCGGCGCAGAAGACCGGGCCTTCGGCCGCCAGGATGACGCAGCGTATCGCATCATCGGCGGCGATCTCGGCCAGCGCCGCCCGCAGCGATGCGATCATCGGCATCGACAGCGCATTGCGCGCGGCCGGGCGCGACAGGGTCAGGGTCGCCACGCCGTCGGCGCTTTCGCGCCGCAGCAGCGGCTGGGTTCCGCCGTCCATCTCCATTTCCCCCAATCATTCTTCTGCGGGGAAACTGCGCGCCGGGGCAGGTGGTTGCAAGCGTCAGCCGATCTCGATGCCGGTCTGGGCCACCAGGGCGCGCATCGCCTCCCGCTGTTCGGCGACATAGCGGGCGAAGACGGTGGGTTCGCTGCCGACCGGGATGGCGCCCAGCGCCTCCAGCCGGTTGGCGACGGTGGCATCGGCCAAGGCCGCGCGCGACAGCGCAAACCAGCGGTCGCGCAGGGGTTCGGCCAGGCCGGCAGGGGCGTAGAGCCCGTTCCATTCGTTCAATTCGTAGCCGGGAAAACCCTGCTCGGCGATGGTCGGCACATCGGGCAGGGCGGCCAGGCGGGTCGTGGTGGTGACGCCGAGCGCCCGCAACCGCCCCTCCCGCGCGAATTGCAGCGACGACGCGACCGTGCCGAAGACGCAGGCGATATTGCCGCCCAGAAGGTCCTGCAGGGCCGGCGCGCCGCCCCGATACGGCACATGTTCCAGCCGCACCCCGGCGCGCGAGAACAACAGCGCCGCAGCCAGGTGTGCGGCCGTGGCATTGCCCGAGGAGCCATAGGACAGCGCCCCGGGCCGCGCCTTGGCATGGTCGATGAACGCGGCCAGCGACCGCACCGGCAGGCTGGGCGAGACCAGCAGGATCTGCGGCCAGACCAGCAATTGCGTGATCGGGGTGAAGGCGGAGGCGTAGTCGAAGGGCAGGTTGCGTTGCAGCACCGGGTTCAGCACATGGCCCAGCGCATCGACCATGATGGTGCCGCCATCGGGCGCGGCGCGCGCCAATTCCGCGGCCCCCAGCGATCCGCCGGCACCGGGCCGGTTCTCCACGATCACCGCCTAGCCCAGCGCGGCGGCCATCGGCACCGCCAGCAGCCGGGCCGAGGTATCGACCCCGCCGCCGGGCGGATAGGGCGCGATCAGCCGCACCGATCGCGCGGGCTGCGCCGCCGCCGAAAGGGGCAGCAAGGCGGCGGCAAGCGCGCGGCGGGCGAACTTCATCGGCGTTTCCCCAAAACGGTTACGCCACCCGTAGCCCGCATGCCCGGCGGTTCGCAACGCCGCCCCGCCTGGCCTATCCTTGGCCTCATGGCGCGCGAGACCCCACCGGACCTGTTCGGCGAAACCACCGCCCCCGCGCAAGCCCGCCCGCTGGCCGACCGGCTGCGCCCGGCGACCCTGGCCGAGGTCGCGGGCCAGGGGCACTTGACCGGGCCGGAGGGCGTGCTGACCGGCATGCTCGCCCGCGGGGCGCTGTCCTCGCTCATCCTCTGGGGCCCGCCCGGGGTCGGCAAGACCACCATCGCCCGGCTGCTGGCCGAGGCCGCGGGCCTGCGGTTTGACGCCATCTCGGCGGTGTTTTCCGGCGTGGCCGACCTCAAGCGCGCCTTTGAGGCCGCCCGCGCCGCCCCCCGCGCGACCCTGCTGTTCGTCGATGAAATCCATCGCTTCAACCGCGCCCAGCAGGACGGGTTTCTGGGCGTGGTCGAGGACGGCACCGTGGTGCTGGTGGGGGCGACCACTGAAAACCCGTCCTTCGCGCTGAACGGCGCGCTGCTGTCGCGCTGCCAGGTGCTGGTGCTGAAGCGGCTGGACGAAGCGGCACTCGACCTGCTGCTGGCCCGTGCCGAGGCCGAAGCGGGCCGCCCCCTGCCGGTCGATGCCGCCGCCCGCAAAACCCTCGCCGCCATGGCCGATGGCGATGGGCGCTACCTGCTGAACATGGCCGAGCAACTGCTGGCGCTGCCGCCGGGCCGGGTGCTGGATACAGCCCAGGTCTCGGCGCTGCTCGCGCGCCGTGCCGCGCTGTACGACCGGGATCGGGAGGAGCACTACAACCTCATCTCCGCGCTGCATAAATCCATGCGCGGCAGCGACCCCGATGCCGCGCTCTACTGGTTCGCGCGGATGATGCAGGGCGGCGAGGACCCCCGGTACATCGCCCGCCGCCTGACCCGTTTTGCCGCCGAGGACGTGGGCCTGGCCGACCCGGGCGCCCTGCCCTTCGCGCTGGCCTGCTGGGAGACCTACGAACGGCTCGGCAGCCCGGAAGGCGACCTCGCCTTGGCTGAATGCGTCCTGCGCCTGGCGACATCGGAAAAATCCAACGCCGCCTATGCCGCCT
>JBBQHE010000051.1:0-22067 GCA_038323655.1 Acetobacterales bacterium
GGTTGTCGGCGACGAAGCGGGCCACGCGGCGGGCGGCGGGGGAAAGGTTCGGCAGGGCGGCGCCGAGGCGGTCGCCGAAGGCGTCGGGCGGTGGGCGGGGCTGGACGGCAGGGCGACGCGGCATCGGGAACCTCCGAAGACGCGAAGTGTATGCTACAAGAAAATGGCTTGTGTAGTGAAACTCTCTTCACCTGGCCGCCTTGGCGCCGCGGCCCAGACCGCCATGCTCAGGCAGGAACGAGACTGATGCGAGGCGCCTTGGGGGGCGGGTACGGCCTTCGCCGCCTTGTCGCCCATCGATAGGCTTCCCTGGCGCCGGATCGAGCGGCGCTGCCGAGACGTTGCGCGTCCGATCAAGATTTTTCGCGCCTGCCGCGGAAGATTTCCCCTACAGGAAACAGCGGCATGTGTTAGGATGATATTCTGCAACGGGGAGGATTGCGCCGTGTGCGAACCCAGCCTGCCGATTTGTCCGAAACACGCCGCGGCCAGCGTAGCCTTGGCTTTGCCGCCGGTCGTTAAGCCCGGGGTCAGACCTTCCAGACGATATTCTCGGGCGCCGGCTTGGTCGGGTCGCAGTCCAGCCACTGGCCGTTCTGCACCGACACCCCGGTCATCGCCAGGATGAAGCCCCAATGCGCCACGACAACCGTGTCCCGCCAGGCCGGCAGGGCGGCCATCTCGGCACGGAACAAGGCGGCGCGGGCGCGGACCTCGGGCTCGGGCTCCTCGATCGCCGGCCACCAGACTTCTTCGATGGTCGAGAAGTCATGCGTCGGGAAAGCGGCCTGCAACTCGGTGCGCGGGCTGCCGATGTCGCAGGTGAAGGCATAGCGTTCGCGCGCCTGCGGATTGACGATCACCGGCAGGCCAAGCGCCTGGGCCAGCGGGGCCGCGGTCTGCAGGGCGCGGGTATAGGGGCTGCTGATGATGTGCCGGATGCCCCGCCCGGCCAAAGCCGCGGCCGCGGCCGCCGCCTGTTCGTGGCCAAGCGGCGTCAGCCTGGGGTCGATAATCCCGGGGTCGCGCCGGGTCGCGGTGAAGTGAAGGTTGAATTCGCTCTGGCCGTGGCGGAGCAGGATCATGCGTGGCTGTCCAGGAATTGGTCGTTGTGTCGCGTAGCCGCCGGGGTCGATATCGGCAATGCCACAGGCCTTGCGCGTCATTCCCGTTGCGGTGGGGCGCGCGCATGCCTAAGTGACAGATAAGCAAGGAGCGTATGATGCAAGGCGGTTTCCCGATTGACCTGATCCTGTTCGGCATGGTCGCCGCCTTTCTGGTGCTGCGGCTGCGCGGCGTGCTGGGCAAGCGGACCGGCTTCGAACGGCCCCCCGCGGACCAGCGCCCGGTCCCGGCCACCGGGCCGCGAGCCGCTGAGCCTGACGCACCACGCATCGCCTCACCGGCTGGCGGGCCACGGCTGGTGTTCCCGGACCCGTCGTCCGAGATCACACAGACACTGACGCGCATGCACGACATCGACCCGACCCTGGAGCCGAACGGCTTCATGGCCGGGGCCGAGGGCGCCTTCCGCATGATCGTCGAGGCCTTCGCCGCCGGTGACCGCATCACCCTGCGCAGCCTGCTGTCGGACGACACCTACGCTGGCTTCGAAGGTGCGATCACCCAGCGCGAACAGGCGGGTGAGACGCAGCGCACGGAAATCCGCGCGATCCAGGAAATGGGGATCGAGGGCGCGGCCCTGGCCGGCAGCGTGGCCGACGTCTCGGTCCGCATCGTCTCGGACCAGGTGAACATCACCACGGGCAGCGACGGTCTGCCGGTGGCCGGCGCCGATGCGGTGACCGAGATCGTGGACGTCTGGACCTTCCAGCGCGACCTGCGCGTGAAGGACCCGACCTGGCGGCTGATCGGCACCCAGGCGGCCTGACGGTCGGCCCAGGCGCCGTCGGCGACCCCATGCTTGGGGTTTCGACGGTTCCTGTTGCATGGTGGGGTCATGTCGCGCGGTCACCTAGCCTGCCACTCCCGCTTCGGCTCGGTCTCCGCCGGTTTGCTGGCGGGCGTGATCCTGGCTGGGCCCGCCTGGGCGCAAGCGCCTGAGCCAGCCAGCATGTCGCCATCGGCCCTGCCGGGGTGGGCCTCGGAGGCCCCCGGCAAGGCCTGGGATGCGCTGAGCGCCAGTTGCGCCGCCTGGGCCGGCATGCCGCCCGACCGTAGCCTGTTGACGCCCGCGCCCCCGCGGCCGGAGGGTGACAGCCCCGTCGAGCCCTCGCTCATCGCGGGCGCCGCCACGCCGCTGGCGTGGCGTAGGCTGTGCGAAGCGGCGGCAGCCCTGGCCCGCGAACACCCGGTCCCAGAAGCGCCCCGGCGCGGCAACAGCCCCGCTGCCGTGGCACAGCGCGAGGCGGTGGCCGCAGCCACGCTGGCACGCGACGCAGCCTTTCGCGACCTGCTGGAGGAACGGACGGTCGCGGTGCCGCTCGGCACGGGGCTGCTGACCGGCTATTTCGAACCCATCCTGCGGGGGTCGCGCACCGCCGACCTACGCCACCGCACGCCGCTGCTGGGGCGGCCCGGGGCTGCGGCGGCGCCCGACGAGGCACCCGCCACCGCCACACCGGCACCGCGCCCGGTGCTGACCAACTGGGCCGGCGTGCCCCGGCCCAACTGGCCCGACCCTTCGAGCCGACCGCGTGCCGGGGGCACCGCCGGGGCCGCGCATGAGCCGCCCACCCGCGGGGCGCGCGCAGCCGTCGTCGCCGACCCCGTGGCCAAGCCCGAAACAGAGGAAACACCGCAGGCCGAACCGCCCGATGCCTCGGCCGAACCAGGCGCGACAGGTCTGGCCTCCGGCCATGGCCTGCCGCCGCCTGGCCCCGGCGGCAGGTTGCCAAGCCTGCCCTCACGCGCCGCGATCGAGGCCGGCGCACTGGCCGGGCGCGGGTTGGAACTGGTGTATGTGGACAGTGCGGTCGATGCCTTCTTCCTGCATATCCAGGGATCGGGCCGGGTGCTGCTGGCGGATGGCAAGATGCTGCGCCTGGGCTATGCCGCACAGAACGGCCACCCCTATGTGCCGATCGGCCGCATCCTGATTGCCCGGGGCGCGATCCCGCGCGAACGCATGACCATGCAGGCCATACGCAGTTGGCTGGCCGAGGCACCGCCAAACGAGGCCATGGCGCTGATGGGCGAGAACCCGTCCTACGTCTTCTTCCGCGTGCTGGAGGGGCTGCTCCCGGACGAAGGCCCGCCAGGGTCGCTCGGCGTGCCGCTGATCCCCGGGCGCTCGCTGGCGGTGGACCGCGCCCATGTGCCGATGGGCGCACCGGTCTTTGTCGAGGGGCGCGACCCGATCACCGGCGCGGTGTTCCAGCGGCTGATGATGGCGCAGGACACGGGCGGCGCGATCCGGGGCCGGGCGCGGGGCGACCTGTTCTTCGGCTGGGGCGATGCCGCCGGGGACGCCGCCGGCCGCACGCGGGACGAGGCGCGCTTCTGGGTGCTGGTCCCGCGCGAACCGCCCATCGAAACCGCGGCGGCTCCGTGACCGCGCCCTACCGGTTTTCCCACGGGCTGCTAGGTTGACCAGCATGTCGCAGCCCCGGCCCCGCGTTGCCCTGTTCGTCACCTGCCTGGTCGATCTGTATCGGCCCACGGTGGGCTTCGCCGCGATCCGCCTGCTCGAAGCCGCGGGCTGCGATGTCGAGGTGCCCGAGGCCCAGACCTGCTGCGGCCAGCCCGCCTACAACTCGGGCGACCGGGTAACGGCGCGGGACATTGCCCGCGGGGTGATCGATACCCTGCTTGGCTATGATCACGTGGTCGTGCCCTCTGGGTCCTGCGGGGGCATGATCTCGCATCATTACGCCGGGCTGTTCGGCGACGACGACCCGCATTACCGCGGCCGGGCGGAGGCGCTGGGGGCAAAAACCTTCGAGCTCGTCGCCTTCCTGACAGACGTCCGCGGGCTGACCTCGGTGCCCGCGACCTATGACGGCGCGGTGACCTACCATGACAGCTGCTCCGGCCTGCGCGAACTCGGCATCAAGGCACAGCCGCGCGCCCTGCTGGCCGGCATGGCAGGGCTGACCCTGCGCGAGATGGCCGAACCGGAAACCTGCTGCGGCTTCGGCGGCACCTTCTGCGTGAAATACCCGGAGATCAGCACCCGCATGGTCTCGGACAAGGCAAGCGACATCACCGCCACCGGCGCCGACACGCTGCTGGCCGGCGACATGGGCTGCCTGCTGAACATGGCCGGGCGCCTCCAGCGCGAGAACAGCCCGGTCAAGGTGCGGCACGTCGCCGAAGTCCTGGCCGGCATGACCGCCGACCTGCCGCCGATCGGCCAGGCCCGGCCCAGATGAGCGCCGCGCGCCAGGCCGACCGCGCATCGGCCCAGCCCGCGCTGGCCGGGCTGCACCGCGACGGCTTCTGCCGCCTGACGCCACTGGCCATGTCGGCCCTGCTCGGCGCGCCCGACGGCATGGCCGAGTTCGCTGCCTCCTGGGACCGGCTGGAACCCGATGGCTTCATGGCCGACGGCGGCCGCTATCGCCGGCGCCGCCACGCCAATTTCTCCGCCCGCGCCGGGGTGCCGGGCCAGCTGCGCGGCGCCCACCGCCCGCATTTCCAGGCCAGCGTGCACAACAGCCTGAACGGCGGGCTGGATCGCTGGTTCGCGCCGGTCGAGGATGGCACCGCTGCCGCCGCGGTGCTGGCCCGGTTGCTGCACCAAGGCCGCGACGCCGCCGACAGCCTGTTCGGCACCCGGGACTGGTTCACCGAAATGCACCAGTTCCGAATCGAAGCCGCCGCCGGCGCCCCCGGCTACCCCACCCCCGAAGGCGTCCACCAGGACGGCGTGGACCTGGTCATCATCGCCATGATCGCCCGCACCAACCTGACCGGCGGCCAAACCCTGGTCGCCCGCCTGGACAACACATCACTCGCCGAATTCACCCTGGACGGGCCACTCGACACCGCCATCCTGGACGATACCCGCGTCCGCCATGGCGTCAGCCCCGTGGCCCCCGCCGACCCCGCCCTGCCATCCTGCCGCGACGTGCTGGTCCTGACCTGGAAACGCGCCTGATCGCTGGGGTGGGGCGGGTGGTTCCTGGAGAGGGCTTTGCCCCCTCCAGATCTTTCCCAGCAGGGGACCGTGTCCCCTGCACCCGCCTTGGGTTTATTGGCCAGGGCGAGGGAGGGGCTGCGACCGCTCTTGATCGAAGCGGCTCCCTACGACGCCCCTCCCTCGCCCTGGCCAATGTTCCAAAGTGGGTCCAGGGGCCTCAGGCTCCTGGTGCGGGGAGTTTGAGGGGGGCGAAGCCCCTCTCAAGGCGCACCCTCCCGCACCCCAAAGATCGCCGTCCCGACCCGCACATGCGTCGCGCCATGGCGGATGGCCGTCTCGAAGTCGCCGCTCATGCCCATGGACAGGGTGGGCAGGTTTTGGCGGGCGGCGAGGTCGGCGAGCCAGGCAAAGTGTGGCGCGGGGTCGGCGTCGGCGGGCGGGATGCACATCAGGCCAGACAGGGTGAGGCCGTATTCGTCGCGACAGGCCTGGCAGAAGGCTTCTGCCTCGGCGCGAGGGATGCCGGCCTTTTGCGGTTCGTCACCAGTGTTGACCTGCACCAGCAGGCGCGGCGTGCGGCCGGTGGCGGCGATGGCGGTGGCGATGGCGGCAGCCAGGCGGGGGCGGTCCAGGCTTTCGATCACGTCGGCGATCTGCACGGCGTCGCGGGCCTTGTTGGTTTGCAAGGCCCCGATCAGGTGCAGCGTCAGGGCCGGGTGCGTGGGGCGCAGGTCGGGGAATTTCTGGGCGGCTTCCTGCACCCGATTTTCGCCGAACACGGTCTGGCCCGCGGCCAGGGCTTCGAGCACGGCTTCGGTGGGGTTGGTCTTGGACACGGCGACGAGGGTGACCGAGGCCGGGTCGCGCCCAGCCGCGGCGCAGGCCGTGGCGATGCGTTCACGCAGTCGGGCCAGGTTGTCGGCGATGCCGGGCATGGGCGGGTTCCGTGATGCTGCGTCTTTCCTATCGCTTCGGGCGCGCGGCGGCGATGGGGGCGGGCTGGCCGGGGGTTTGGCTGGTCGGCGATGCGCGGCGGCTGCCGGATGCGACGGTGGCGGCACGGGGCCTGCCGCGTGGCGCGGGGGTTTTGGCGCGGGACCAGGGGCCGGGGGTCCTGCCGCTGCTGGCGCGCTTGTGCCGGCAGCATGGCCTGGCCTTGGTCGTGGCCGGCGACGGACGGGCCGCCTTGGCGCAGCGGGCCGGGTTGCATGTGCCGGACCGGCGGCCGGTGCGGGGCCTGTTGCCCTTCCTGGCCGCCCGGCGCGCGGGGGCGCCTTGGGCGCGGTTGACCCTGGCGGTGCATGGCCGGGCGGGGCTGGGCCGGGCGCGGCGGCTGGGGGCGGGTGCGGCCTTTGTTTCACCGGCCTTTGCCACCGCCAGCCATCCTGGGGCGCCGGCGCTCGGCCCGCATCGCTGGGCGCGGCTGGCGGCGGCCTTGCCGCGCGGGGTGGTGGCCGTGGCGCTTGGTGGCGTTACACCGGCGACGGCGAAGCACTTGCCGCCACAGGCGGCGGCGGTGGCGGCGATCGGGGCCTTGCTGCCGGCGCTCTGATGCGACGTTGCAACAGGGTGTTGTGACAATAGCGCCACAGTGTCTCACGGATGTCGCGGCGGGCCGTATCCGCCCATTGCCGCCGCTCCGTGCGCTGGGCCATTGTCCCGTCAGATCTTGCCACCCCCGCTGTTGGGGGCGAGCACCCTGGGGGGGCGGGCGGATCAACCATTGCCAGGGTAACCTGGCGCCTGAGGAGGATTTGGGTATGCGCAAGCTTCTGCTCGGCACCACTGCGGTGGCCGCGGCTGCACTGTTCGGGGCGCATGACGCTGCCGCGCAGACGGCCCCGACTGTTCGTATTGGTGGTTATTTCCAGGCCAGCTGGTACAACATCTCTGACACTGAAGATAAGGCCGCCGTCCGGGCGAACCCGGCGCCTGCGAACACGCTTCTGAACGTCCCGGCCCAGCCTGCCGGGGCCGTGCGCACCTTCGGCCGTGACGCCAACGACTTCTACACCGACTTCGAAATCCAGGTCTTCGTGAGCGGCAAGGCGGCCAACGGCCTGTCCTACGGCGCCACGATGGAACTGCAGGTGGACAACGTCGGCGCCGGTGGCCCGGGCACGACGCTGGACGTGGACGAAGCCTATGCCTTCGTCAGCAGCCCGACGCTCGGCACCGTGCGCTTCGGTGACGAAGACAGCGCCGCGAGCCTGTTGCAGGTTCGCGCGCCGATGATCTCCGGCATGGGTAGCGACGGCGCTTGGGACGAATTGCTGCGTGGGTCGTCCACCGGCCTGCGTGCCACGACCGGCAGCTCGCCTTCGCTGCTCACGGGCATCAACGACGGCAGCGACTCGTCCAAGATCATCTACCTGTCGCCGCAGTTCTTCGGCTTCGACGCGGGCATTTCCTACGCGCCGAACGCGGGTGAGGGCGAGCGCTACTACCTCGGCCAGGCCTATCAGCCGACCGGCCCGCTGACCGCCAACGGTGCCGTTGGCCAGCGTGATCGTTCGACGACCCGCAACGAAGTCTCCTACGCGCTGCGTTACCGCGGCACCTTCGGCGGCGTGGGCGTCGCGGCCGGCTTCGGCGGCATGTTCATGGATCCTGCCGTCATCGGTGCCGCGACGGGCATTTCCGGCACGAACCAGGGCCAGTCCAGCGGGAATGCGAACAACAACCTTCGCCAGATCACGGCCTATACCGCAGGCTTGAACCTGTCGGCCTATGGCTTCACGGTTGGTGGCGAATACACCTGGGGCAACTACAACCTCCAGTCGGTTGGCCGTACCGCGATCTCCCGCACGCTCGATGGCAGCAGCCATTGGGTGCTTTCGGGCACCTACACCACCGGTCCGCTGGCCTTCGGCGCCTTCTATGGCGAAGCGACGCAGGACAACCCGACGCTGTTCGCGGCGAACACGGCGTCCTTCACCCCGGGCAACCGCAAGCAGTCGGTCTGGGGCTTCGGCACGGCCTACACCCTGGCACCGGGCATGGAGCTGATCGCCAGCTACACGCTGCTGTCGGACAAGAACGACCCCTTCACCCTGCAGGGGCCGGGCATCCCCGCGGCGTTCGGACGGGCGACGCCGACGAGCTTCTCCATCGGGTCGCGTGACGCCAGCGTCATCATGGTCGGCACGCGCCTCGCATTCTGATCGATCGGGGGGCGGGCCCGGGGTTCCGGGTTCCGCCCTTCGGATCAGCATTTGTCAGAGAACGGCGGCAGGGCAACCTGCCGCCGTTTTCCGTTAGAGTGCTTGCCGGTTCGTGAAGACGCCGACCGGGGGCGGGCTTTGCGTGACACGCGGGCAGGGGCTAAAGAGGCGGATTATCGGAACGCCTCGCGGAACCGCCAAATGAAACTTCTCGTCGCTTGCCTCGCCATCCTCCTGCTCGGGGCTTGTTCCAGCGAGAACGTGCGCGTTCCCGGCCAGGACGAGTATCGCAACGACAGCCAGCGTGCCTCGGTCCGCGGCCGGCTGGGTGGCAGCGACGGCATCCTGGTCTTCGGCACCGACCGTTCGAACCAGGGCGCCGCGGGCGCCGGCGGGGCCGGCGGCGGCACCGGGATCGGCGTCAACGCTTTCCTCTGGCGCGCGACGCTGGACACGCTGTCCTTCATGCCGCTGGCCTCGGCCGATCCCTTCGGCGGGGTCATCATCACCGACTGGTTCGCGCCGCCCAGCGCGCCGAACGAAAGGTTCCGCGCCACGGCCTATATCCTGGGGCGCCAGCTGCGGTCGGATGGCGTGCGGGTGGTGGTGTTCCGCCAGGAATTGCGCGGCAATACCTGGGTGGATTCGACGGTCAGCGCCGGCACGGCCTCCGACCTGGAGGACAAGGTGCTGTCCCGGGCGCGTGAGTTGCGCAGCCAGAGCGCGTCGAACTGATCAGCGCGCGCAGGGCTCCGTCGCGACGCCGGTCGGCGGGGCCGGTCCGGTCGCGAAGGCCAGCAGGCAGGCCGACCAGGCCTGGGTGAAGGCAGTGCCGGAACCGCCGCCATGGCCGCGTATGGCCTCGGCCGCTGGTTGAATGGCGAGTGTCGGTGCCGTGCGTCGCCGCGCCGCATCGGCCATCCGCGACAGGCGATTGGCCGGGTCGGCATCGAAGTCATCGCCCAGGATCAGCACGGTCGCGACCCGCGTGCGATCGGCGGGCAGGGCCGCGACCAGGGCGCGCCAGTCGTCGAGCGCCGCGGACTGGCTGTTGCTGGCGTTCCAGGCGCCATGGCGGGCGGGGGCGACGGCGATCACCGCCTCGACCGGCACCTGGGCCGCGGCGCCGAGCGACTGCCAGGCGCCACGGGATTGCCCCGCCAGGATGACCTGGCGGTAGCCCGCGGCGCGCAGCAGCGGCACGGCAGCGACCAGTTGCGCCTGGCTGCGCGGCAGGTCGTCGGCATTGGGGTGACGGTCGAAGCGGAAGATGTCGAAGCCCGCATCGTTGAAGGCCGAGACCCAGCCCTGGGCGGGGGAGTTGCGCAGGTCCTCTCGCTGCCCGCTCACGCCATGGCCGAAGACCAGCACGCCCTGGGCACGGGCGGGGCCGTGGCGGAAATGCAACGGGCTGGCCCGCAGCGCGCCGATGGTGGTGGTGGTGTCGGGGCGGAAGGGCGGCTGGCCCGGCACCGTCCCGTCGGTCGCCAGGATACGGCAGGCGCCGGCGGCGTTGCGGTTGCAGCGTTCCAGCGCCATCTGGCCGGCGGTGGCGCCATCGGGCTGCCCGCCGATATATTGCCAGGGCGTGCGGCCACCGGGCAGGTTGGCCAGGGCGAAGGCCGAACCCGGCACGGTGCCGCGATACTGCATGGTCCAGCCCGTAATGGCGCTGGCATTGGCGCCCGGACCCAGCGTCTGGGCGGAGAAAAGCCGGCGATAGGCGGCAAGGTCGGTCGTCGGGTCCTGCGCCAGGGCGGGGGTGCCGAGGAGCAGCAGGGCGAGAAGCAGCGGGCGCATGGCGGGTCTCGGCGTGGCGATGGCAGCCTATCGTTGCGCGCGGCGCGGGCAAGCCTCTGCGGCCTTCCCTTGGGGGCCGCCACGCCGTAATCCTGGCAGCGCATCACTGTCCCTGGTCCGATGAACGAACAGACCCAGCCTGCCCGTTACGATTTCGCCGCCGCCGAGCCGCGCTGGCAGGCCGCCTGGGATGCGCGGTCGCTTGCGGCCGTGCCGGATGTGCCGCCGCCGGGCGCCGCGAAATACTATGTGCTGGAGATGTTTCCCTATCCCAGCGGCAAGATCCACATGGGGCATGTGCGCAACTATACGCTGGGCGATGTGGTCACGCGGTACAAGCGGGCGCGCGGCCACCTGGTGATGCATCCGATGGGCTGGGATGCCTTCGGCCTGCCGGCCGAGAATGCGGCGCGCGAACGCGGCGTGCACCCCGCCGCCTGGACGTACCAGAACATCGCCAACATGCGCGCCGAGATGAAGCGCATGGGGCTGCTGATCGACTGGAGCCGCGAATTCGCGACCTGCGACGTCGGCTACTACGGCCAGCAGCAGGCGCTGTTCCTGGAGTTCCTCAAGACCGGCCTGGTCGAGCGGAAGGAATCCTGGGTGAACTGGGACCCCGTGGACAACACGGTCCTGGCGAATGAGCAGGTGATCGACGGCCGTGGCTGGCGCTCGGGCGCGCCGGTTGAGAAGAAGAAGCTGTCGCAGTGGTTCTTCGCGATCACGAAGTTCGCGCCGAATCTGCTGGCGGCGCTGGGCGGGCTGGATCGCTGGCCCGATCGCGTGAAGACCATGCAGGCCAATTGGATCGGCCGCAGCGAGGGGGCGCGCCTGGCCTTCACCCTGGCCGAGCCGGTCGATGGGTTGGCGGAGGTGGAGGTCTTCACCACCCGGCCGGATACGCTGTTCGGCATGTCCTTCCTGGCGGTGGCGGCGGAGCACCCGCTGGCCGTGGCGGCGGCGGCGCGCGACCCGAAGGCTGCGGCCTTCATCGCCGAATGCCGGGCGATGGGGACCAGCGAAGTCGCGATCGAGCAGGCCGAGAAGCGGGGGTTCGACACGGGCTTTTTCGTGGTCCATCCGTTTACCGGGGCGCGTTATCCCGTCTGGATCGCGAATTTCGTGCTGATGGAATACGGCACGGGGGCGATTTTCGGCTGCCCGGCGCATGACCAGCGGGATCTGGACTTTGCCCGCAAGTACGGGCTGTCGGTCACGACCGTCGTCGGGACCGAGCCCGTGGGCGATGTCGCCTTTACCGAGGATGGCGTGCTGGCCAATTCGGGTTTCCTGGATGGGCTGGACGTCAATGCAGGCAAGCGGGCCGCGATCGAAGCGCTGGAGGCGAAGGGCCAGGGCCGGGGCATCGTGAACTGGCGCCTGCGTGACTGGGGCGTTTCGCGCCAGCGCTATTGGGGCTGCCCGATTCCGGCGATCCATTGCGAGGCCTGCGGCGTGGTGCCGGTGCCTGCCGCCGACCTGCCTGTGGTGTTGCCTGAGGATGTGGATTTCTCCCGCCCTGGCAACCCGCTGGACCACCACCCGACGTGGAAGCATGTCGCCTGCCCAGAATGCGGCGCGGCCGCACGGCGGGAGACGGACACTTTCGATACTTTCGTGGACAGCAGTTGGTACTTCGCCCGCTTCTGTTCGCCGCAGGCGGCGTCCCCGCTGACCCGCGCGGCGGTGGATGCCTGGCTGCCGGTGGACCAGTACATCGGCGGGATCGAGCATGCGATCCTGCACCTGCTGTATTCGCGCTTCTTCACCCGGGCCATGCAGGCGTCGGGCTTGGTTGGGCTGGCGGAACCGTTTGCCGGGCTGTTCACACAAGGCATGGTCACGCATGCGTCGTTCAAGGGCGCGGATGGGCGCTGGCTCTACCCGACCGAGGTCGAGACGACGGCCCAGGGCGAGGCGGTGCATCGCGAGACCGGCGAGGCCGTGACGGTCGGGCGCGTGGAGGCGATGAGCAAGTCCAAGCGCAACACGGTCGATCCCGGGGCGATCATTGATCGTTACGGCGCCGATACGGCACGCTGGTTCATCCTGTCGGACAATCCGCCGGACCGGGACATGGAATGGACGGAAGCCGGTGTGGCCGGAGCCTATCGGTTTTCACAGCGCATCTACCGGCTGGTGGCCGCTGCCACGCTGCCACCGGCGGATGCGCCGATGGAGGCCGAAGGCGAAGCCCGCCGGTTGCGGCAGGTGGCGCATCGCACGGTGGCGGCCGTCACCGAGGCGCTGGATACGTTTGCCTTCAACGTGGCCGTGGCGCGCATCCATGAACTCGCCAACGCCATAGGTGACAGCGCGGCCGAAGGCGCGGCGCGGCGCGAGGCGTTGGAAATGCTGGTGCGCCTGGCCTCACCCATGATGCCGCATCTGGCGGAAGAGTGCTGGTCGGTGCTGCGGGGCGATGGTGCGCTGGTGGCCGAACTGCCGTGGCCGGAGGCCGATCCAGCGCTGCTGGCGGCAGAGACCATGACGCTCGCGATCCAGGTGATGGGCAAGCTGCGCGCCACGCTGGACGTCCCGGTGGGCAGCACGGAGGCGACGATCTTCGCCTTGGCCGAAGCGGATGAAAATGTGCAGCGGGCCCTTGCCGGCAAGCCGATCAGGAAGCGCATCCATGTCCCTGGCCGCATCGTCAACTTCGTTGCCTGACCGTGGTGTCACGCGGCGGGGCCTGCTGGTCCTTGGCGCGGCCGCGGCCTTGGGCGGGTGCGGCTTCCGCCCGCTGTACCTGCCCGAGACGGCGGCCGACAGGGCGGCGACGGCACCGCAATACGAGGACCGGGTGGTGCGGGACCTGGCGGCGGTGCAGGTGGCCTGGCAACCGGAGCGCCTGGGGCAGTTGTTCCGCCGCGCCTTGCAGCAGAAGCTGAACCCGAGGGGCGTGAGCACACCCGCACGGTATGAGGTACGGGCGGCGATTTCGCTTACGGCGGATCCCTTGGGGTTTCGGCGCGACGGCACCTTGTCGCGGATACGCTACAACGGCGCCGCGCCCTGGACGCTGCTGACCTTGGACACGCCGCCACGACCGCTTACCAATGGCCGGGCGCGGACCTTTGAATCCTACGATGTGCTGGACAACCAGTTTTTCGCTTCGGATTTTGCAAGCGACGAGGCTTTTGCGCGGCTGGTTGAACTGCTGTCGGACGATGTCGTGACGCGGCTGGCGCTGTATTTCCGCAGCACGCCTGCGGCCTGACGGCAATGGCGCGGCTGGACGCGCGGCGCGTCGCGGGGGCGCTGGCTGATCCTTCGCCCTGGCGCCTGATGTTGCTTTACGGCGAAGACCAAGGGCTCGTGCAGGAGCGCAGTGCTGCCGTCATCGCCACGGTCATCGACGGCGATGACCCTTTTCGCTTCGCGGAGTTGCCGCGGGAGGCAGCGGCCCGCCCAGGCGCGCTGGTGGCCGAGGTGCTGGCTGGCGCCTTGACCGGGGGGCGCCGGGTCGTCCGCGTCCGCGATACCACCGATGCCCTGGCGCCGGCGTTGAAGGCCGCCCTGGCAGCCAAAGGCGATGCGCTGATCCTGGCCGAGGCCGGCGACCTGAAAGCCCGAGGCAAGCTGCTGGAGCTCGTCGAGCAGGCACCGGATGCCTGCGCCATCGCTTGCGCGCCGGAACGGGGCGATGCCCTGGTCGCGACATTGCGGCGCCTGTTCCAGGCTGAGGGCGTGGAGGCCGACGCCGCGGCGCTGGAGTGGGTCGCGGCACGGGCCGGCGATGATCGGCTGTTGGTGCGCCGGGAGGTCGAGCGGCTGTCGCTGTATGCGGGACGGGGGGGGCGGCTGGATGAAGCAGCCTTGCTGGCCAGCGTTGGCGGCGATGCCAGCGCGCCGGACCTGGATGATGCACTGGCTGCGGCAATGACCGGGGATATTGCCGGAACCGATCGGGCGGTGGCCGGCGTCTTCGCCGATGGGGCGGCGCCCGTGGCAGTGCTGCGCGCAACGCTGCGCCATCTGGTTCGCCTGCGCGAGGCGGGTTTGGCGATCGAGGCCGGCGCCAGCGCGTCGGACGCCATGGCCGGGCTCAGGCCGCGTGTCTTCGGCCGAGGCCAGGTGGCCTTCGGCCTGGCTCTGCGGCGTTGGTCACCGACGATGCTTGCTGCGGCCGCCCAGGCAGCGCTGGAGGCCGAGGAGCGGGACACGCGCGGTGGCACGGGGCGCCCAGGGCCCGACGCCGCCGTGGCCAGGCAGCTGTTGATGACGCTGGCTGCGCGGGCAGCGGCCCGCGGCGGGCGTTAGCCTTCGGGCAACAGAAGTCGCAACAGGCCCTCAAGCTGGTCAAGGTCCGCATAGTGCAAGGTGAGGCGACCGCCGCGACCAGCGCGGCGCAGTTCGGCCTTCATGCCGAGATGGGCGGCCAGTTGACGCAGCACGGCTTCGGTATCGGGGTCGGTTGGGCGTTCGGCCATGGCTTCGCGCGGAGCCTGCGCCGCCAGCGCTTCAGCCTGGCGTACATTCAACCCCTTCGCCACGACCAGCGCTGCAAGTCGCGCAGGGTCTGGCGCTGTCAGCAAGGCCCTTGCGTGCCCCGCGGTGAGCCGTCCGTCACGCAGCATTTCCCGCACAGGGACGGGCAGGCCGAGCAGCCGCAGCATGTTGGCGACATGGCTTCGGGATTTGCCGACCGACTGGCCAAGGCTGTCCTGCGTCAGGCCGAATTCGCGGATCAGGCGGTGATAGCCTTCGGCTTCCTCCAGCGCATTCAAATCCTGCCGCTGCAGGTTTTCGACCAGGGATGCAGCCATCGCGGCGCGGTCATCGAAGTCGCGGACCACGACAGGCACATCATGCAGTTGCGCCAGCTGCGCCGCGCGCCAGCGGCGTTCGCCGCCGATGATCTGGAAAGTGCCTGGCTTTCCAGGCTTTGGACGCACGAGTATGGGCTGCAGCACGCCATGCGCACGGATGGAGGCTGCCAGATCCGCCAATTCGGGCTGGGAGATCGGCCCGCGTGGTTGGAACGGCCCGGGCTCCAGCGCCGCCACGGGTAGCGACCTGGGGCTCTGGCTGGAATCAGCGCCGGCCTCGCCCAACAGGGCCGACAGCCCCATGCCAAGCCGCGGTGGTTTGCGCCCGCTCATGCCGCACCGCGCATCTGACGTCGTTCGCGCCGCAGGAACTCGGCAGCGAGTTCGATGTAGGCCTGCGCCCCGGCCGAGCGGATGTCGTAGAGAAGAACCGGCAGGCCATGCGAAGGGGCTTCGGTGATGCGCACGTTGCGGGGGATGATGGTGTTGAACACTGCGTCCTTGAAATGCCCACGCACGTCAGCGGCGACCGCTTCGGAGAGATTGTTGCGCCGGTCGTACATGGTGAGCACGATTCCCTCCAGGGCCAGTCGCGGATTGAGGTTGCGGCGAATCCGCTCGATCGTGCGCGTCAGGGCGGAGACACCTTCGAGTGCGAAGAACTCGGTCTGCAAGGGTACCAGCACGCTGTCCGCGGCGACCAGGGCGTTGACGGTAAGCAGGCCAAGCGACGGCGGGCAGTCAATCAGAATGTGGTCGTAGGTTCGGAGTGCATCGACCGAACGGTCCAGGCAGGCGGACAGGCGGTGCTCGCGCTCCGGCAGGTCCACCATCTCGATCTCGGCCCCCGCCAGATCAGAGTCGGCAGGCAATACCGAAAGATTGGGTATCTGTGTCGACCGCAGAAGGTCAGGCAGGGCGTGGCTGCCGAGCAGTGCCGCATAGGTCCCTGCCCCACGTTCATGCCGCGGCAGGCCCAGGCTGGTTGAGGCGTTGCCCTGCGGATCGAGGTCGATGAGTAGGACGCGCTTGCGGCTGGCCAGTGCGGTCGCAAGGTTCACGGCGGTCGTGGTCTTCCCCACACCGCCTTTCTGGTTGGCGATGACGATCCGACGCGGCTGCTTGGTGTCAGGGGCCGGCACGGCGGATCCCGGAAATGCGGAAGATGGTGGAAGCAGAGTCGGTTCGGCTGGCAAACCGTTCTGTCGTCATGTGCCAGTCGGCAGACGCTGCGGTCAACTCGGCTTCCGCGTTCCGCCCCTTTGGGAACAGTGCGAATCCATCCGGCGCCAGCAAACGATCGGCATGGGTGATCAGATCGGGCAGGGGCGCCAGGGCGCGTGCAGTCAGCAGAGCGATTGGCGGCAGCGAGATCTGGTCTATGCGCATGACATGAATGCGCACATGGGCCAGTCCGAGCTCACCCGCCGCGGCCGTCAGGAAGGCGGCCTTGCGACGGTCTGCCTCGACAAGGTGCCAGGGGCGATCGGTCACGCAGGCCAGCACCAGCCCAGGAAAGCCGGCGCCGGAGCCCAGATCGGCGGCCGGGCCATCGCCTGGTGGGATCAGCTCGACGAGCTGCGCTGAATCGCGCACGTGCCGCTCCCGCAAGGTATCGCGGTCTGCGCGGGCGACAAGATTGATCCGCTGGTTCCAGCGCAGCAGAAGATCCAGGAGACGCTCGGTTCGATCTTCGTGTTTCACGTGGAACATACGTCGGCCCGGCGCAAGTGCACGGCCAGGGCTGCCAAGGCGGCAGGCGTCACGCCGGCTACACGGCCTGCTGCGCCCAAGGTCGAAGGACTGGCGGCTGCAAGCCGTTGCTGCATTTCTCGGGAGAGGCCTGGTATCGCGGCAAAATCGACCCCCCGGGGGACGGCAAGGCGCTCTTCCCGTCGGATCAGGGCCAGATCATGGGCTTGCCGATCGAGGTAGGGCGAGTAGAGCGCCTCCGCTTCCAGCTGGGCACGGACAGGGATTGGCAGATCGCGGAGCCAGGGAGCGATCTGCAACAATGCATCCGCAGACACATCAGGCAAGCCAATTACGTCCAGCACGGTGCGTGCGCGTCCGTCCTGATTGACCTGGACGCCGGCGGTAGCCAGCGACGTTGGGCTGTGCTGTTCGGCTCGGGCGCGGGTCATGGCGGCGGCCACGCTTGCGGTGAAGGCACGGTGGCGGCTTGCGCGTAGAGGGCCGACACAGCCCCAGGCGATGCCGCGATCAGTGATGCGCAGTCCTGCGTTGTCCGCCCGCAGCGACAGGCGATGCTCCGCCCGCGCTGTCAGCATGCGATAGGGCTCAGATACGCCCTGCAACGTCAGGTCATCGGCGAGGACACCGATGTAGGCTTCCGTCCGATCCAGGACCCGGTCAGCCGTACCGCCGGAAGCAAGAGCAGCGGCATTGACGCCGGCCATGATCCCCTGCGCGGCGGCTTCTTCGTAGCCGGTCGTGCCGTTGATCTGCCCGGCGAGGAACAGCCCGGGAACGCGCTTGGATTCAAAGGTCGGGTACAGCCCACGCGGATCGGCATAATCATATTCAACGGCGTAGCCGGGCTGAAGAATTCTTGTTTTCTCCAGGCCAGGAATGCCGGCGATCATCGCCCGCTGCACTTCTTCAGGCAGGCTGGTCGAAATCCCGTTCGGGTAGACGGTATGGTCGTCCAGCCCTTCAGGTTCCAAGAAAATCTGGTGCCGCTCCCGATCGGCAAAACGGACGACCTTGTCTTCGATCGAGGGGCAGTACCGGGGCCCCGCCCCCTGGATGCGACCCGAATGGACAGGGCCTCGGCTCAGATTGGCCTTGATAAGGCTGTGGACCTCGGGAGTCGTCCAGGTGATGCCGCAATGAACCTGGCGACCGGTGATGCTTTCGGTCAGCCAGGACAGCGCTTCGGGCACATCATCGCCGGGCTGCATTTCCAAGGCGGCCCAGTCTATCGTCCGCCCATCCAGCCGGGGTGGGGTGCCCGTCTTCAACCGGCCGAGATTCAAGCCCAGGTCACGAAAAGCATGTGTCAGGCCGAGCGAGGACGCCTCACCGACCCGGCCAGCCGATACAGAGCGCTCCCCGATGTGGATCATTCCATTCAGGAAAGTTCCAGTTGTGATGATCGCTGCACCGCACGGCACGCGACGGCCATCTGCGCAGAGAACCGCCCGTAGCCGTCCGAGGCCGTCGCGTTCCAGCCCATCGACCGAGCCTTCCGCGATATCCAGGCCGGTGATGTCGGCCAACAGGGCTTGAATTGCCGCACGATAAAGCCGGCGGTCCGCCTGAACCCGGGGCCCGCGGACAGCAGGCCCCTTGCTACGGTTCAGTAGGCGGAAGTGAATGCCAGCCTGATCAGCAGCACGAGCCATCAACCCGTCCAGGGCATCGACCTCTCGCACCAGGTGGCCCTTGCCAATGCCACCGATGGCGGGGTTGCAGGACATTTCGCCCAGCGTGGCGCGCCGGTGCGTCAGCAGCAGGGTGCGCGCCCCGCAGCGCGCCGCAGCAGCAGCAGCTTCGGTACCGGCGTGGCCACCTCCCACGACGACGACATCATAGATCGCTGACATGCCGCCCCTATAGCGCCGCTACTTGCCGATGCAGAAGTCCCTGAACACGGCATCCAGCACTGCTTCGACACCTGTCCTGCCTGTCAGCCGCCCCAGGGCTTGCCTGGCCGCCCTCAGCGCCTCCGCTGAGAGTTCGGGCAAAGACGAGCCACTTGCCTCCGCCAGCCAGGTATCAACCTCCTGCAAGGCTGCGCGATGCCGTGGCCGCGTTATGGTCGCGGATTCGGAAAGACCGGCCACGGCGGCGATTTTCTCGTTCAGGACCGCCATGAAGCGATCGAGCCCCGCCCCCGTCTTGATGGACACGGCAAGATGGTCAGCCGGCCCTTGGCCCAGATCGGACTTGTTCCAGACCTGCAGCACAGGTACTCCCGTCTCCGGCATGAAAGGCTCATCCTCGATGCCGGGCGCTGCGACGACCAGAAGAAAATCGGCCTCGCGCGCTTGGCGAAGAGCTCTGCGAATGCCCTCGGCTTCAATTTCGTCAGTCGTGGCACGCAAACCCGCCGTGTCTGCGATCACCACCATGATGCCGTTCAGGTCGAGACGTACTTCGATCACATCGCGTGTCGTCCCTGGCCTGTGTGAGACGATGGCGGTATCCGATCCCGCCAAGTGGTTCAGCAGCGACGATTTTCCAACATTAGGCGCACCCAAAATCGCTATGCGTACGCCTGACCGCAGCCGTTCTGCCCGGCCACCTTGGCGCAGGTGGTCCGCGATACTCTCTCGCAAAACCGATATGCCGCGTTGCACCGTGTGATCGATGTCGTGCGGCACCCCGTCCTCGGTAAACTCAATACTGGCCTCCTGATGGGCCAGAAGTGTCACCAGCTGTGCGTCCCAGCCGTCCAGGCGCATGGCCAAGGCGCCGCCAGCCTGACGCAACGCCTGCTGCCGTTGCGCGTTAGTCTCGGCCGCAATCAGATCCGCGATGCCTTCCGCGGCGGTCAAATCCAGCCGACCGTTGAAGAAAGCGCGGCGTGAGAACTCGCCCGGTTCGGCGGGACGGCATCCCAGCGTTACAAGTGCCGTACTCACAGCCGTCACGACTGCGCGACTGCCGTGCAAATGAAGCTCCAACGCGTCCTCACCGCTGAACGAGGCTGGACCCGGGAACCAAACAACCAGGGCTTCGTCGAGAATCTCGTCACCGCCGGGCGAGCGCAGTCGCCGCAGTCTTGCCTCACGGGGCGGAGGTAGCCGGCCGATCAGTGGCTGCAGCCGCGCATTACACCCCGGCCCTGAAACACGCAGCACTGCGATGGCGCCCCCCAGTGGACCTGTCGCCAAGGCAAATATCGATCCATCCTGGTGTTTCACGTGAAACGCGCTAGGTCTTTGGCGGCGGGATGTCGTGCTCTGTCAGCATCAACCGGCCAACCCGCCCACCCTCGATGATGTGTGTCTGGATGATGGCATCGATGTCGTCCGTAGTGTGGGGCCGGTACCAGACACCCTCAGGATAAATCACAAGGGCCGGACCAAACTCACAGCGTTCAAGACAGCCAGCGCTGTTGACACGTGACAGCGGCACTTTGGCCTCCTTCATGCGCGCCTTCATGTAGTCACGCAGCTTTTCGCTGCCGCGGGCAGCGCAACACCCCCGGGGATGGCCATCAGGCCGCCGATTGGTGCAGACAAAAACGTGGCAGCTGTAGAACGGTGGTGGATCGGCTTGGGGCACGGATACCTCGACAAATGATATACATGATCGCTGGCGCAGGGTCGCCGACCTGCATCAAGTTTCATATTTCATAACACACCTCACCAGACCTTCTCGAAGGAACCCGATGCGGCAGGCCAGCCTCCATACACCCGTTGGGGAAATCACGCTCTTCGCCACTGCTCAAGCTGTTTCAGCCCTTGAGTGGGGCAGGGGCGGTGGAGCGTCGCTTGAAGACGCGGACCACGTTCTCTTACTTGAAGCAAAGCGTCAGCTTCACGCTTTCTTCGACGGAGAGCTGGGTTCCTTCGACCTGCCAATCATGCCTGACGGAACAGCCTTCCAGAAGCGAGTCTGGGCTCACCTATGCACGATTCCCCTCGGGGAAACGCAGAGCTACGCCACGGTAGCGCGTGCTGTGGGGTCTGCGCCACGCGCCGTAGGCCAGGCCGTTGCGCGCAATCCATTGCCCATCCTGATCCCATGCCACAGGGTAACTGCTTCCGCTGGACTGATTGGCGGATACTCCGGGGGTGAGGGACCATCCACCAAGCTCTGGTTGCTCTCCCACGAAACGCGTATGCGCGGCGGGTCATCCCGCCCGTCTGACGAGGAAACCGTAGCATGACTCACGCGATACGCATTCACGATTACGGCGGACCAGAAGCCCTGTCCTGGGATGAAGTGCCGACGCCGACGCCCCGCCCGGGCGAAGCACTGATCCGGCATCTGGCAGTCGGTCTCAACTACATTGACGTCTACTTCCGGACCGGGCTCTACAAACTGCCCGCCCTGCCCGCGACCATCGGTATGGAAGCGGCCGGCATCGTCGAAGCGATCGGGGAAGGGGTGACCGAGGTTGCCGTCGGTGACCGCGTCGCCTACGCCTCAGGACCAGTGGGTGCTTACGCAGAAATGCGCACACTGAAGGCGGACCGCCTGGTGCACCTGCCGGACGGCCTGTCATTCGAACAGGGTGCGGCCATGATGCTGCAAGGCATGACCGCGCAGTACCTGCTCCGACGGACCTATCGCGTCCAGGCTGGGCAAACGATCCTGGTTCACGCCGCAGCGGGTGGTGTAGGTCTGATCCTCAGCCAATGGGCCAAGTCGCTCGGCTGCACCATCATCGGCACCGTCTCGACCCCGGAAAAGGCCGAACTCGCCCGCGCGCACGGGGCCGATCACGTCATCCTCACCAACGAAGACCTGGCTGCCCGCGTCAAGGACATCACCGGCGGCGCCATGCTACCAGTGGTCTACGATAGCGTTGGCCGGGACAGCTGGTCCGGCTCCTTGGACAGCCTGGCGCCACTTGGCACCATGGTTTCCTACGGCAGCGCCTCGGGTCCAGTCCCGCCTTTTGATATCGGTATTCTCGCGGCCAAAGGCTCGCTCTATGTCACCCGACCCACGTTGGCGACCTACACCGCCAAGCGGGAGGATCTTGTTGCCTCCGCCGAGGACCTTTTCGCTACCGTGCTCTCTGGCGCGGTCAAGATTCGCGTCAACCAGACCTGGGCGCTGAAGGACGCGGCCGAGGCGCACCGGGCGCTGGAGGCCCGCAAAACCACGGGAAGCACGGTTCTCATCCCGTAGACGTAAAAAACACACGGAAAATGCGCGCCTTCGCCGGAATTATTCTTGCGAGAATGATTCCGGCTAAACGCTCACGAAGCGCGAATAATCTCCATGAGCCGCGCAACATGTGCTGGCGGCGTCTGCGGGACAATGCCGTGGCCAAGATTGAAAATCGCCGGCCTGCCGCGCAAGGCGGCCAGCACGCGCCTGGCGCCCGTCTCCAAAGCTTCTCCACCGGCGACCACCGCCAGTGGATCAAGATTGCCCTGCACAGCAATGTGCCGGGGCACCACGGCAGAAGCCCAGACCGGATCCATGGTGGTATCCATCCCCACGCCCTGCACACCAGTCGCAGCCGCATAAACAGGCAGTGCCGCACCTGACATCCGAGGAAATCCGATGATCGGAACGCCCGGCCTGCTCGCCCTTATCGCCGAGACGATGCGGGTGGTCGGCTCAACGACCCAG